>DZBG01000004.1 GCA_022729855.1 Bdellovibrio sp. | reverse complement strand
TAAAGGGGGACAGGGAGAAAAATATTCTAATGTCACTTGCTTTCTTAAAGGAGATGACTATACCGACGAGACTCATCCCAAATCGTGGGAGTAATTTAGAAAAGATATAGGCAAACAATCCAAATTGGAAAATTTTTAAAGTAAAAAAGGTGGCCCAGAAATTCGTTAATTCATATAGCCAGCCGGCCGGGATATTAAAGAGAAAGCGATAAGGAACTGGTTGAGAGAGATACCAGTCTTGACTTAGCCATGAAGACACGAAGGCCCGGGCAGAGGGTAAAGAGTCGAAGGCATTGTGAACGGTGAAAATTCTTGTTCCTATCAAAATAAAAAAGATAAGAAACAAGAGTAGATATTTTTTCATGAATCTACATCATACTCATAACAAACAAAAAAGCCCCCTCATTTTACTGAGGAGGCTTTTTGTTTAAGATCTTTTTAATATTTTATTCGCCTGAAGCTTTTCTTGCCACCGCTCTTTTATCAAGGCCGTATTTATCAACCTTCATAATAAGACCCGCTCTTGAAATCCCCAGCTCTTTTGCCAGTTTTGATTTATTAAAACCACAACGCTTAAGACCGTCACGGATCATAAGAATTTCTAGCTCTTCCATTGCATCTTTAAGTGAGCCATTAGTGTTCAGCCCCTTAAAATTAAATCCACCACTATGAGTTCCACCACCAGTATCACCGTGCTCAAGGATTCTTGAGTTTAAAATATCTGGAGTGATCATTTTATCATCACCAGCTAGAACAACTAGGCGTTCAATTTCGTTTTCAAGCTCACGAACGTTACCTGGCCATGGATAGTCGATCATTTTCTCAAGCGTTTTCTTAGAGAAAGTTTTCAGTGGCATTCCAACTTCTTCACAACGCTTTTGTAAGAAGAAATCCATAAGAACTGGAATATCATCTTGACGCTCACGAAGTGATGGAAGACCTACGTTAATCACGTTAATTCTGTAATAAAGATCTTCTCTGAACTCACCCTTTGCAATCATCTCTTTAAGTGGTTTGTTCGTAGCTGCAATAACTCGTACATTTACTTTTTTAGGGGCCGTAGCACCTACTTGCATAAATGTTCCTTCTTGTAGAATACGAAGGAGTTTTACTTGCATAGATGGTGTCATATCACCAACCTCATCCAAGAAAAGTGTTCCACCATTGGCCACTTCAAAAACACCTTTTTTATCTTTAATAGCACCCGTAAAAGATCCTTTTACGTGTCCAAAAAGTTCAGAGTCTAGAAGGTTATCGTTAAAGGCCGAACAGTTCACGGCCATGAAAACCATGTCTTTACGAGGAGAATTATAATGAATTGCTTTGGCTACCATCTCCTTCCCTGTTCCGTTCTCACCTTGAATGAGAATTGTTGATTCAGAGTTCGCAATTTTACCTAGAAGGTTATAGATGACTTGCATCTTTTTCGATTTACCAATGATATTATGGTAACGAAATTTATGTCCAAGCTCAGAGTTCAGCTCACTAATTCTTGATTCGCGTTTTGAAATTTCTGTATGAAATGTTCCTACTTCATCAGCAACAATTGAGATCAACTCTTTCATTTCTGAATAGTATCTACCTGAGAATTTTTTGACTTTATCAACAGAAGATTTAGCATCATTAACATCAATGCCAAGCTCAACCATTTTAGAAACTACATTTTCCATCTCTTTAGTTGTGACTTCTCCATGGAAATATGGATAGGCCATAACCGCTCCTGCAAAGTCTCCATCAACCATTACTTTGCAAGCAAAGCCATGAGTTCCTGGAAAAAAAGCATCAAACTCAAAACTTGTTTCTTGAGATGAATGAAAAGCTTCAAAAACTTTCTCAATATCGGCTTCTAGCCAATCATGTCCGAATGACTGAGACATTTGTAATTTAAAAAATGGTGACTTAAAACTATGAGCTGAATCATTAACAAATTGTGGACGCCCTTGATGATCTACATAAACCACATCAAGCCCATACCAATTACCAATGATTTTTTCTAAGCTCTTACTTGCGTGAAGGTCTTTAATAGTTTTCCAATCAATCATGAGAAGCTCCTGTAAAAATGGCCAATCCTTGGACATTTGTCCGTATGTTCGTCTAACTTATCGGCAGATTGACGATTTTCTTGACATGAACTTTGGAAACTTTGCTTATTTTATTTACAGGGGATGAATACTTGACTGATGGAGTTCGTCTAATGCTTGTAAAAACAGAGGTTTATTCCAATCTTGAGGGCCTTGAAATTTTCTGAGAGTAGTTTTATTTGAAGAAAAGACAAAAGACTCAGGAACACGAGTTGTCCCGAAGGCATCTCTATGAGCATTTGTATTATCTAGAAGCCAGTAGAGATTGCTCATACGAGGCACAGGAAGGGCCCGCATTTTCTTTTCAACTAGTCGGGCCTCGTCATTGACCGCTACTAAGAGAAACTTGATTCCAGGGCGGTTTTCGAAGGTTTTAATGAAATGGAGAAGCTCAGGCAGTTCCGCTTCACATGGCCCACACCAAGTTCCCCAGAAGTGCACAAAAAGGAGCTCTACTTTTTCATCTTGATAAAATTTTTCAAGCGAGAAGACTTCATTTTTTAAACTTGTAAACTGAGTAGAGGGAAGGATTTTTAAAATTGGTGACTGTGCCGAATCTGACACCAGTTTAGACTCCAATGACTGAGACTGGTAAACTGAGTAGAAAATAGTAAGTCCTACAAGAACTAGGACAACAGCAATTCGATAAATCATAGACCTAAAAATAAAAAAACCTTCTCCGAATGACCAGAGAAGGTTTTTATGTTTTTTATAATTTTAAAAATTATTCAACAAAAGCAATGATCGATTCTTTAGCACCATCTCCAACACGTGGATCAGCTAGCTTAAGAATACGAGTGTATCCACCCGGTCTTTGCTTAAATTTTGGAGCAACATTTTCAAAAAGAAACTTAACAGCTGAAGCGTTGTTTAGTTTAGTGAAAACTAGACGACGATTAGCAACTGAATCAATCTTAGCGATTGTTACAAGCTTCTCAGCGAATGAACGAAGAGCTTTCGCTTTCGTTTCAGTTGTCTTGATCTTTCCGTGCTCGATAAGATCAATAGCAAGGTTCTTTAAAAGAGCCTTTCTGTGTTGTGGCTTAACGCCTAATTTGTATTTGTAATTACCGTGTCTCATAAATTCTCCTAAAAAGAATTATTCAGCGTTTTGTTGTTGCTGCTGAACTTGCTTCATAATGTTGTCGACCTTCATACCAAGGCCAAGTCCCATAGCCGTAAGAATTTCTTTGATCTCGTTAAGAGATTTACGTCCAAAATTCTTAGTTCTAAGCATTTCACCTTCAGTCTTCGATACAAGTTCGTAAATATATTTAATATTAGCGTTTTGTAAACAGTTAGCTGAACGAACTGACAACTCAAGCTCAGAAACTGGCTTAAGAAGAGCTTCGTTAGCAACAGAACCAGAAGAAGTAGCTGTTGGCTTAACTTCAGCTGGAGCATCCTTATCTTCAAAGTTAAGGAAAACTGCAAGTTGATCACGTAGAATTTTTGCTGAAATAGCAACTGCATCTACTGGATCAATACCAGCATTAGTCCAAACTTCTAGAGTAAGTCTGTCGTAATCAGTTCTCTTACCAACACGTGCATTAGTCACTGTGTAATTTACACGGTGTATAGGTGAGAAAAGAGTATCAACATAGATCCATCCAACAGGAAGATCGTATGCTTCTTTATTATCAAGAGCAGTCACATAACCTTTACCACGAGCAATCTTAAGCTCCATACGGATAGATCCGCCTGAAGAAACGTTACAGATTGAGTGTTCAGGGTTAAGAACTTTAACACTTGAGTTTTCTTGAATATCAGATGCTTTTGCAGCTCCCTCTGAGTTCTTTTCAAGAACTAGAGTTACTTCATCTTTGTCAGCAATTTTGAAACGAATCTCTTTAAGATTCAGAATGATTTCAGAAACTTCTTCTTTGATGTTGTTAATTGTACCGAATTCGTGTTCAACACCATCGATTTTAACAGCAACAATACCTGCACCCTGAAGTGAAGATAGAAGAACGCGACGAAGAGAGTTCCCTAGAGTAAGCCCGTAGCCTCTCTCTAATGGTTTTGCTGTAAACTTACCGTAGTTAGTTTTAAGCGATTCAGTATCTACTTCTAAAGCAGCTGGACGAATCATTCCGTTCCAGTTTTTTGCCATAAATGAGTTCATCAATTACACTCCCTATTCGTAAAAAATCAGTTTTAGATTACACTCTTCTTCTTTTCGGAGCGCGACAGCCATTGTGTGGCATTGGTGATTTGTCGGCTACAGAAGTAATACGAAGACCAGCAGCTAGAAGAGCGCGAATAGCGTTCTCACGTCCAGCTCCAGGACCTTTAACTTTTACTTCCACTGAAGAAAGTCCGTGCTCAGCAGCTTTTTTAGCAGCTTCCTGAGATGCTACCTGAGCAGCAAACGGAGTTGATTTTTTAGAACCACGGAAACCTAGTCCACCAGCAGAGGCCCAAGCAACAGCATTTCCATCAACATCAGAAATCGTTACGATTGTGTTGTTGAAAGATGCGTGAATGTGACACGTACCATGTGAGATATTTTTCTTAGCTTTTTTCTTAGTTGTCTTAGCATTTTTTGCTGACGACTGTTGATTTGTAACTGCCATATGTTCCTACCTTAAATTATTTCATCGCCTTAATTGATTTTTTTCCTGCGATTGCAACAGCAGGGCCCTTACGCGTACGAGCGTTTGTATGTGTTCTTTGTCCACGTACAGGAAGTCCTTTACGGTGACGAATTCCACGATAACAACCAAGATCTTTAAGACGCTTAATATTTAGGCCAACTTCACGACGAAGATCACCTTCAACTGAATAAGCTTCTAAACATGAACGAATTAACTGAACTTCTTCTTCAGTAATGTCATTTGAACTTTTTAGTGGATCGATTCCTGCTTTCGCAAGAACGTCTACTGCTACTTTTGGACCTACGCCATAAAGTGAACGGAGTGCTACTCTCATTACTTTATTACGAGGTAAATCTACACCTAATAAACGTGCCATAATATTCCCCTACTAGCCTTGTTTTTGCTTATGTTTTGGATTTGTTTTACAAATTACTCTTAAAACACCTTTGCGTTTTACAACTTTGCAGTCTTTACAAATGTTTTTCACCGATGATCTTACTTTCATGATTAACCCTTGCTTCTAAAAATTATTCGACCTTTATCTAGGTCATATTTACTTATTTCGACCACCACCTTATCTCCAGGTAGGATCTTGATAAAATTCATTCTCATTTTTCCACTAATGTGGGCCAAAACAATATGCCCGTTAGGGATTTTTACTCTAAATCGAGTATTGGGAAGGAGTTCAACAACTTCGCCTTCCACTTCAATCGTGTCCGCAGATTCTGCCATTTTTAAAATTCCAAAAAAAGTAAGTGACCTTATATAAAAATAAAATCTATTAGACAATGTCTTTTCTAAACTAAAACGTCACAAAATTGACGAAATTTTGCTAAAGATCTCATCTTCCGAGCTGTCTGCGTTTACTATTACTAGCCTATTAGACTGCTTATAGTAATCAAGCACTGGGTCAACCGTCTTTTGAAATACTTCAAGGCGGTTTTTGATGACATCTTCTTTATCGTCGGCTCTTTGTACCAAGTTGGTACCGCCGCATTTATCACATACGCCTTCTATCTTAGGCTTCTTAGAAATTAAATTATAAATACTAGTACAATCTTTGCATGTACGACGATTAGTTAGGCGCTCAATAAGTTTCTTTTGATCGATATCAAAAAATACTGCCGTGGCCTTCACACCTTTTAAAACCTCTTTATCAAGCGTTTGAGCTTGAGCAAGGTTTCTAGGGTATCCATCAAATATATATTGCTCAGATTCTAAATTAATATTTGCTTGAAGTAATCTTACAACCAGATCATCTGATACAAGGTTCCCTGTATCCATAACTGATTTTACTTCTTCGCCAAGCTTAGTTCCCTTAGCGATTTCACCTCTCAGTAAATCGCCTGTGGAAACTTGCTTTAGGCCTTTTAAACTAACAAGCCTTGCTGCCTGTGTTCCCTTTCCTGATCCCGGTGCTCCAATGAAAATCAAATGTGATTTCATTGATTAAAACCTTTTCGCGCCAGAATACTTACCTTTAACTTTGTATGCAGTATCTAGACGTTGAGAAATCATGAAACTTTCTGCTTGGGCCATTGTATCGATCGCAACACCAACTAAAATAAGAAGCGATGTACCACCAAAATAGAACGGAACCTTAGCATAATTAAAAAGAACTGCTGGGAGAAGGCAAATCGCCGATACATAAATCGCACCAACAAGAGTTAATCTATTAACTACATTGTCTAAGAACTGAGCAGTTTGCTCACCTGGACGAATTCCAGGAATAAATCCACCATTTTTCTTAAGTGATTCTGACACATCTTCAGTTTTAAACTGAATTGTTGAATAGAAGTAAGCAAAGAAAACGATAAGTGCAATAAACGTTAAATTATAAAGCATACGACCAGGGTAAAATAACTGCTCAATTTGAGAGAAGTAAACTTTAGCCGGGCTATTCTGTGGCACGAACTGAGAAATTGTTGTTGGAAATCCTAGCAGTGCTGAAGCAAAAATAGGTGGCATAACACCAGAAATATTTACTTTAATTGGAAGGTGAGACGACTGACCACCAAACACTCTATTATTCACTACACGCTTAGCATACTGAACAGGTACTTTTCGAAAGCCTCTCTCAACATAAATGATGAACCAAAATGAAGCGAGCATGATAGCTAATACAGCTAAAAGTGTAACAGCATTTAACTCACCATTCTGAAGAAGATTAAGGGTATCACCTAGCCCTCTTGGGATTCCTGCTGCAATACCAGCAAAGATAATTAAACTGATACCGTTCCCAATTCCACGCTCAGTAATTTGCTCGCCTAACCACATTACGAACATTGTTCCTGCAGTTAAGCTAATTACTGTTAAGAATCTGAAAGCATATCCTGGGTCAATAACCACAGGAAGGCCGTTTGGACTCTTGATACTCTCAAGCCCTACAGACAGTCCGTATCCTTGAAAGAAACAAAGAAGGACTGTTGCGTAGCGAGTGTATTGAGCGATTTTTTTATGTCCGTCACCCTCTTTCTGTAACTCACCCAATGCAGGGATAGAGTATGAGAGGAGACTGAAAATAATTGATGAAGTAATATAAGGCATAATCCCAAGTGCAAGCACTGAGAAACGCTCAAGGGCTCCACCTGAAAATGTATTAAATACACTAAAGATTGAACCCTTCATTCCTTGAAAGAATGATTGTAGAGCAGCACCATCAATTCCCGGTGTCGGGACTTGAGTCGCTACTCTATATACACCTAGCATTAAAATAGTGAAAAATACTTTTTTCTTAAGCTCTTCTAACTTAGAGAGTGTCGTCATCCTTGTCTTCCTCAGGCTTTAATTAAGCGTTCTCTACTGAGCCGCCAGCTTTTTTGATCAATTCTAATGCTTTCGCAGAGAATTTTTCAATACCTTTGAAAGTTAAAGCCTTATTAAACTCACCTTTTGCAAGGATTTTAATAGGCAGATGCTTATTTGCACCACTTAGGTAGCCTTTATCGATAAGAGATGCTTTTGTAACAGGCTCTTTATCAAATTTTTCAGCAAGTTTTTCAAGGTTGATAACAGCATAAACAGTAGCGAAAACGCTATTGTTAAATCCGACCTTCGGAAGACGACGATAAAGTGGAGTTTGTCCACCTTCGAAGCCTGCGCGAGCGCCGCCGCCATTTCTAGCTTTTTGACCTTTGTGACCTTTACCGGCCTGAGTACCTTGGCCAGAACCCTGACCGCGGCCAATACGCTTGATATTTTTATGAGCGCCTGGACTTTGAAGATTTTTAAGAGTTAACATAACAACCTCTATCTCAATTATTTAACGATTTCTACCCATTGGATCATAGCTTTAATCATTCCGCGAACAGCAGGAGTATTCTCAAGTGTGCGAACGTGATTAATTTTTCTAAGACCAAGGCCCTTAATCGTTGCTTTTTGTTTATCTGTACAACCAATTGTGCTTTTAATTAGCTTAAGCGTAATTTGCTTATTCATACGTCACCTATTATTTTGTAGCTTTTGCTTTAAGTCTTAAACCTTTAGTTTCAGTCCCGCGAGCAGTAGCAATTTCTTCAACCGATCTCAAACCTTTAAGAGCCTGAAATGTAGCTTTTACAATGTTATGTGGATTAGATCCACGTAAAGATTTAGTTAGTACGTTCTTAACCCCTGCAAGTTCAAGGATTGAACGACAAGCACCAGCAGCCTTAATCCCTGTACCGTCTCCGGCAGGTTTAAGAAGAACTTTACCGGCACCAAATTCTCCAAGAATTTCGTGAGGGATTGTTCCGTTTTCAATTGATACTTTGATCATACGCTTAGAAGCTTTTTGACCAGCTTTACGAATAGCATCAGGTACTTCTTTTGCTTTTCCTAATCCGTATCCAACTTTACCGTTTTTGTCACCAACAACAATTAATGCTGCAAATGAAAATCTACGTCCACCCTTAACAACTTTAGCAACACGGTTTACTGCAACAACTCTTTCTTCAAGATCTACTGCCATTCCGTCCGCTGAAGCTTGGGCTTTAGCTGGTTTCTTATCTTGATTCGGTCTAGGGGCACGTTTTTTGCCACCCTTCTTTGAATCTGTTTCTGTGTTTTCTACATTATCGTTTTGTGTTTCTTCGCTCATACTTTCCTCTTAATTACATTGTAATACCGTTTTCTCTAATGGCGTCAGCAAGGGCCTTAATAACGCCCGTGTACTGTTTTCCATTACGATCGAAAACGGCTTGAGTAATATTTTTCTTCTTAAGTAAGCCCGAAACAGCAGCTCCAACTTTCTTCGCTCCGTCAGCATTTGCTTGATCAGCAGCTTTTTCTTTTCCAAAAGTTTGGACAGAAAAAAGCGTAGTTGATTTAGCATCGTCTACGATTTGTACACGAAGGTGCTTGTTAGATTTAGTCACGCATAGACGTGGACGATCTGCACTCCCGATAACTTTTTTACGGATTGAAAGCTTTCTTCTAGCTTCTTTCGCTTTAGTTGGATTCTTAATTTTTGCAAGATTTTTTCTCATAATTTTTTACCTATTACTTCTTAGCGCCTGTTTTACCGGCTTTTCTAATGATTTTTTCATCAGAATACTTAAGACCTTTTCCTTTATATGGCTCTGGTTCACGGAAAGAACGTACTTGTGCCGCTACAAAACCTACTAGTTCCTTATCACATCCGCTGAAGTGAATTGAGTTTTTCTCAACTTTAGCTTCAACACCTTGTGGAAGTTTGTATTCAATTGGGTGAGAGTATCCAAGGTTAAGCGTAAGGTTTGACCCTGACACTGCAGCCTTGTATCCAACACCATTGAATTCTAGAGTTCTAGTGAAACCAGTTGTTACACCGCTTACCATATTACTTAGAATTGTTCTAGAAAGACCCCAGAAAGCTCTCGCTTTAGTTGACTCATCAGCTGGAAGAACATTAAGAACTTTATCTTTGTGTTCAATCTTTACTAGATTTTTAAATGTATAAGTTAACTGACCTTTAGGTCCTTTAACATCAATGTGGTTCCCTGAAAGTTTTACTTCAACTTTGTCAGGAACATTAATCGGTTGTTTACCAATACGTGACATAGTTCACTCCTACCAAACGTTACAAAGGATTTCACCACCGAGTTTTTTCTCGACAGCTTTACGTGATGACATAATTCCAGATGATGTTGAAACCACTGAAACACCTAGTCCACTTAGTACACGTGGCATATCTGTATAGCCCTTGTATACGCGAAGACCAGGAGTCGAAACACGTTTAATTCCAGCAATTCCGCCTTCCTTGATCCCTACTTTAATAGTGATATCAGATGGAGACTTCGCCACGATTTTGAAAGACTTAATAAATCCTTCTTCTTTTAAAACTTTACAGATGTTAGCTTTGATTTTTGAAGCTGGAACATCCACTTTATCCAGACCGGCTTTGCTTCCGTTTCTGATTCTTGTTAGCATATCTGCTACAGGATCTGTCATCATAAATAGGTTCTCCTTCTTACCAGCTAGCTTTTGTCACGCCAGGAATTAATCCCTGAAGTGCAAGCTCTCTGAATTTGTTACGGCACAGTTTGAAATCTCTGTACACGGCTCTTGATCTACCAGTTAGCTCACAACGATTACGAACTCTGTTCGGATGACCGTTACGTGGTAGCTTTTGAAGCTTAGCTCTTGCTGCATCTCTTTCTTCATCAGAAAGTTTCTCATCAATTGCTTTAGCTCTAAGCGTAGCTCTAAGAGGAGCATATTTTGCTGCTAGTTTTTCGCGTTTTTTATTTTTAATTACTGTACTTAATTTAGCCATACAATGTTCCTTCTTATCTTTCTCTGAAAGGCATGCCGAAAAGTTTTAGCATTTCGCGGCCTTCTTCATTGTTAGTAGCAGTAGTTACAAAGCTAATCCCCATACCACGAACTTTTTCAATTTTATCGTAGTTAATTTCTGGGAACATAATTTGCTCTTTAACACCCATTGTATAGTTACCTTTTCCATCAAATCCTTTAGGTGAAAGACCACGAAAGTCTTTTACGCGAGGAAGAGAAAAGTTAATTAAACGATCTAGGAATTCATACATTTGCTCGCCACGTAAAGTAACGAACGCACCAAGAGCTTGACCTTGGCGAAGTTTGAATGAAGCGATAGATTTTTTTGCTTTAGCAACAACTGGCTTTTGACCAGTTACAGTAGCAAGATCTTCTACGATTGATTCTACGATTTTTCCATTAGTAACTGCTTCACGAGTAACACAGTTAACAATGATTTTTTCTAGCTTAGGGATTTGATGAACGTTTCCGTATGAGTACTTGCTCATCATCTGTTTTTTTATCTCTGATTCATACAGAGCTTTTAAGCGTGCCATATCAGGACCTCAATTATTTAATTTCGTTACCGCTTTTTGCAGCAACTCTAACTTTCTTACCACTAACTTCTTTAATTTTTACGCGAGTTGCTTTTCCTGTTTTAGAATCAACAAGAGCAATATTGCTAATGTGGATTGCTTTCTCAAGATCAACAATTCCCCCTTGAGGGTTTTGCTGAGAAGGTTTTGTCGCTTTTTTAAGAACGTTCACACCTTCAACTAGAGCGCGGTTTGTTTTAAAGTTAATTGTCTTAACTTTTCCTTGTTTATCCTTGTCTTTACCAGCAAGAACAACAACGGTGTCATTTACTTTAATCTTTTGCATACTTTCCTCTTACTTAAACTCGCTGATTACAGCACTTCGTGAGCAAGTGAACAAATTTTAGAAAAATTCTTATTTCTAAGTTCGCGTGCTACTGGTCCAAAAATACGAGTTCCAATAGGTTCATTATTTGCGGCTAATAAAACTACACTGTTTGTATCGAAGTTGATGTACGAGCCATCTTCTCTTTTAACAGGGTAAACAGTTCTTACGATAACTGCTTTTTTTACGTCACCTTTTTTTACTTTTCCACCTGAGATAGCCGTTTGTACTGCTACAACGATTACATCTCCGATATTAGCTGACATTCTTTTCGAACCACCTAATACCTTAATACACTGAACAGTTTTTGCACCTGAGTTGTCTGCAACGTCTAGGTTTGTCTGTTGTTGAATCATATACTACCTCTTACTTAACAATCGAAAGCAGTTCAAACTTCTTGAGCTTTGAATATGGACGAGACTCAATGATCTCAACCGTATTCCCCTCTTGTGCCAACGACTTTTCATCGTGTGCGTGGAACTTCTTTGATGTTGTTACGAACTTGTTATACTTGGAGTGCATCGTTTTACGGTCAACTTTAACTACTAGAGTTTTAGAAGATTTTGCACTCACAACTATACCAGTTAATGTTCTTTTAAACGTTTCTTTCTGGTTCATGTTGCTCACCTTATTATTATTTGCTGTTCTTTACAGTCAAAAGTCTTGCGATATCTTTTTTGATTTCTTTTAGCTTATGTGGTTTCTCAACACCTGTTGTGTGCTTATTGAATTTTGTATTAAAAAATTCAAGCTTCAGGTTAGAAACTTTTTCGCTAATCTCTTTCGATGAAAGGTTAGAAATCTCGCTGCTTTTTAACATAACTACCTCTGCTATTCTAGTAATTAATTACCAGATTTTGCGGCCTCAACTTCAAGGTCCGCTTTTGATACGATTCTCGTTCTAACTGGAAGCTTATACTTAGCTAGGCGAAGTGCTGCTTCTGCAATTGGCTTCTCTACTCCACCAACTTCAAAAAGTACGCGACCTGGCTTAATTACAGCAACCCACTCTTCCGGAGCTCCCTTTCCTTTACCCATACGAACCTCTGCAGGTTTTTTCGTAAGTGACTTATCAGGAAAGATTTTGATCCAAAGATTACCACCACGCTTTGTCTCACGAGAAATAGCGATACGAGCTGCTTCAATCTGGCGGTTTGTAATAAAACCACAAGTCAGAGCTTGAAGACCGTAATCTCCAAACGTAATCTTATTTCCAGTAAGTGCAGCACCAGTCATACGACCTTTCTGCATCTTTCTATATTTTACTCTTTTAGGACTTAACATAACGACCTCTGTTCAATTCTAATTATTTATAAATTTCGCCCTTATAAACCCAACACTTCACACCAATAATACCGTAAGTAGTTTTGGCTTCTGCTGTAGCGTAATCGATATCAGCGCGAAGTGTATGAAGAGGAACCTTTCTTTCAGAGTATCCTTCAGTACGGGCCATCTCTGCTCCACCTAAACGGCCAGAACATTTAACCTTGATACCTTTAACACCTGAACGGAATGCTGATGTCATCACCTTTTTCATCGCGCGACGGAAAGCCACACGTTTCTCAAGTTGTTGAGCAATATTTTCCGCAATAAGTTTTGCTTCAGAGTCAGGACGCTTTACCTCGGCAATATTGAAAAATAAAGGACTATTCGTGATTTTTTTCAAATCGTTACGAATTTTCTCGATTCCTGTACCTTTCTTACCAATAGCTACACCCGGCTTAGCCGAATATACTGTAACTTTTACCTGGTCAGAAGTTCTAGTGATGTCAGTCTTAGCGATAGAAGCTGTTGAAAGCTCCGTATCGATATACTTACGAATCGCAAGATCTTGCTGGAAGATAGTAGCGTAATTGTTTTTAACATACCAATTTGAGTGCCAAGATTTGATATATCCTAATCTAAAGCCATATGGATGTACTTTTTGTCCCATTTGTCTTTTCCCTTGATTAAGCTTCTTTAAGAGCTAGTGTTACGTAACTTGATTTCTTACTGATTCTAAAAGCGCGACCCTGTGCACGTGGCATAACACGTTTAAGAGAAGGACCTTCATCTACTTTAATCGTTTCAAGGATTAAATTATCTAGGTCATACTTTTTTGACTCAGAAGCAATTGCAAGACCGCTGTTGATTAACTTAGAGATAATAATCGCAATTTCTTTTTTCTCAGAAAAGCGAAGGATCTTAAGCGCTTCTTCAACTTTTTTTCTTCTTACAAGGTCAGCCACTTGGCGAACTTTGCGAGCAGAAATACCTACGTTGTTATTTTTTACTGTTATCATTTTATACCGCCTATTTCTTGTCAGCCGTGTGGCTAGAGAACTGACGAGTTAAGGCAAACTCTCCAAATTTATGACCGACCATATTGTCAGTTACATAAACTGGAATAAATTTTTTGCCGTTATGTACCGCAAAAGTAAGACCGATAAAGTCTGGAAGAATCGTAGAACGACGCGACCAAGTCTTAATCACTGTATTACCTTTAGCATTTTTACGAGCTTCTTCAGCTTTTTTGTAGAGGTAATTATCTACAAATGGGCCTTTTTTAATCGAACGTGCCATTGTTTATTCCCCTATTACTTTCTTCTCTTAACAATAAATTTGCTAGTGCGCTTATTCTTTCTTGTCTTGAATCCACGAGTTTGAAGTCCCCAAGGAGAAACAGGATGACGCCCACCAGATGTACGACCTTCACCACCACCATGCGGGTGATCCACTGGGTTCATCACAACACCACGAACGGTTGGACGAATACCACGGTGACGGTTTTTACCAGCTTTACCAACATTTTCTTGTTCGTGCTCAATTTTTCCGACCTGACCAATAGTAGCGCGACAAACGATTTTCACGTTACGAAGCTCTCCAGATGGTAAACGAAGAAGGGCATACTCACCTTCTTTGGCCATAAGTTGTGCATAGGCACCTGCTGAGCGTGCCATTTGTCCGCCAGAACCTGGGTTAAGTTCTACGTTGTGAACAAGAGTACCAACTGGGATATCTTTTAAGAGCTTAGAGTTTCCAGCTTTGATATCCGCAGTATCTGAAGAAATAACAACGTCGCCAACTTTAAGTCCTACTGGTGCGATGATGTATGCTTTGTGTCCATCAGCGTAGAAAACAAGAGCGATGTTACAAGTACGATTTGGATCGTGCTCAATCGCTTTTACTGTCGCTGGGATTTCAAGCTTATTTCTTTTGAAATCGATTAAACGATATTTTTGCTTAGCTCCGCCACCATGGTGACGAGTCGTAATTACACCTTGTGCATTACGGCCAGCATTCTTCTTCTTTGGAGAAAGAAGAGATTTTGGTGAACGAGCACCTTTAGTTAAATCACCTGTTACAACAACCATTTCTCTTTGCGAGGGTGTGATTGGTCTAAATTTTTTAATAGCCATAACTTATCCTTTACCTTAGATGCCTTTAAAGAACTCAATCTTTTGGCCTTCCTGAAGCTGAACGTAAGCTTTCTTCGTAGAGCTAAGTTTTTTATAACCTTTAGCCGTTCTACGAGTTTTTCCAGGAAGAACAGAAGTCCTAACATTCTCAACTTTTACATTGAAGAATTTTTCAACTGCTGTCTTGATTTGGTTTTTATTGGCCTTTAAATTTACAACAAAGGCATATCTATTATTTAATTCTGTCTCTTTTGAGCTCTTCTCAGTGAGAAGTGGCTTTACAAGAACGTTTTCTAATCCTGTCATATTATACCAGCCTGCTGATTAATTTTTCGAAAGCAGCTTTTTCAATGATTAGGTTTTCAAACTTAACAGCTTCGTAAACACTAAAACCATCTACAGGAGCATACTTCGCTCTTTCAAGATTTCTTACTGACTTGTTAACTGTTTCATTTACTTCCGCAGTAATCACAAGAGCAGGAAGAAGATTTCTTTCTGTTAATGTCTTATACATATCTTTCACTTTACCAGTAGCTTCGATCTTATCCACGATATGTAATTTACCAGATTGGAACTTGTCAGCGATTACTGCGTTGATAGCAAGTAAAGCAACTTTCTTATTCACTTTCTGAGTATAATCACGTGGAGTAGGTCCAAAAACTGTACCACCACCTGGCATTAAAGGAGAACGAGTAGAACCCTGACGAGCGTTACCAGTTCCTTTTTGCTTAAATGGTTTTTTACCACCACCAGAAACAAAACCTTTAGTTTTTGTCATCGCTGTTCCCTGACGTCTTCCAGCTAATAAAGCCTTAACAACCTGGTGAACAACTGGAACATTAACTTTTTCTACTGAAAGATCAGCAGAAACTTTTAAAGATCCTGATTTTTCAAATTTATTATTTAATAATGTAATTTCAGTCATAATCTACCTCCGCCCTTATGCTTTCTTAATGGCTTTTGTAACTTTTACAAAACCATTCTTAGAGCCAGGGATAGAGCCTTTAATAAGCATATAACCTTGCTCGAGATTAAGTTCAACAACCGAAAGGTTCTGAACCGTTACAATCTCATCACCAAGGTGACCAGGCATCTTCTTGTTAGCGAATACACGAGCAGGAGTTGCACGACATCCGATAGAACCAACGCGACGGTGGAAGTGAGAACCGTGAGATGCAGGTCCACCTTGGAAGTTATAACGTTTCATAACTCCGGCGAAACCTTTACCTTTAGAGGTACCAGTTACATCGATGATTGTAGATGCTTGAAAATCCTCAAGAGAAACTTCTTTACCAAGAGCATCTACTGATACTTCTGGAAGACGAATTTCTGAGAAATGAGAGAGGTTTAATTCTACATTAGCTTTCTTAAGGTGACCCTTAACTGGCTTCGTTAGAAGTGACTCACGCTTTTCAGCATAAGCTACTTGGTAAGATGTGTAGCCATCTTTCTCAGCAGTTTTAACTTGTGAGATGAGATTTGGAATTAGTTTCACAACTGTTACAGGAACGTTGTTCCCATTCGAGTCGAAAATTCTGGTCATGCCAGCCTTGATTCCGTAAAAGGCGGGCAGACTAACTTTAGCGTCTGACATTAGGCCTCCACAGCATCACCCTTTTATAGGGATGCATTCATGGTTGATATTAGGATCTACAAAAAAACAAATTTTTTCGAGTCCGAGCTTTATACTAGTATTTGATTTCTACGTCAACACCAGCCGAAAGATCTAACTTCATAAGACTGTCTACAGTCTGTTGAGTTGGCTCAACAATGTCGATTAGACGCTTGTGAGTTCTCATTTCGAACTGCTCACGTGATTTTTTATCAATATGAGGTGAACGAAGAACCGTATAACGGTTAATTTCAGTAGGTAAAGGGATTGGTCCCGCTACTCTCGCACCAGTGTTCTTTGCTGTTTGAACGATTTCTTGTACAGAAGCGTCAAGAACATTGAAGTCATAGGCACGAAGCTTGATTCTAAGCTTATTAGTTTTCATACTATCTCCAGAGAAATTTTGATGGAAAGTAAAGGAAGAATGGGCCTTTGTAAAGCCCATTCTGATTTATTTTCAATTATTCAACGATATCAGATACTGTACCAGCACCAATTGTACGTCCACCCTCGCGAATCGCGAAACGAAGACCTTTCTCCATAGCTACTGGAGCAATCAGTTCAACACCAAAACTAGTGTTATCACCTGGCATAATCATCTCAACACCATCATTCAACGTAATCGCACCAGTCACATCCGTTGTACGGAAGTAAAACTGAGGACGGTAACCCTTGAAAATCGGAGTGTGTCTTCCACCCTCTTCTTTTGTAAGGATATATACTTCTGCGCGAAACTTAGCATGTGGCTTAACTGTTCCTGGCTTAATCATACACTGACCACGCTCTACATCTTCTCTCTTCGTTCCACGAAGAAGAAGACCAACGTTATCTCCCGCACGACCTTCATCAAGAAGCTTACGGAACATCTCAACACCAGTTACTGTAGATTTTTGAGCTGCTTTGATACCGATAATATCGATCTCTTCACCAACTTTAACAATCCCACGCTCAATACGACCTGTTACCACTGTTCCACGTCCAGAGATTGAGAACACGTCCTCAACTGGCATAAGAAATGGCTTATCGATATCACGAGCTGGAGTTGGGATATAAGCATCAACTGCATCCATAAGTGCGATGATCGCTTTCTCACCGATATCAGGATTTTTACCTTCTACCGCTGCAAGAGCAGATCCCTTAACTACAGGAATATCATCTCCAGGGAATTGGTACTTAGAAAGAAGCTCTCTAATTTCCATTTCTACTAGATCTAAAAGTTCTGCATCATCAACCTGATCAACTTTATTCATGAATACAACAATCGCTGGTACACCAACCTGACGAGCAAGAAGGATATGCTCACGAGTCTGAGGCATAGGACCATCAGCCGCTGAACAAACAAGAATTGCACCATCCATCTGAGCTGCACCCGTAATCATGTTCTTCACATAATCCGCATGTCCCGGACAGTCTACGTGAGCGTAGTGACGGTTAGCTGTACTATATTCTACGTGAGCTGTATTAATTGTAATACCACGAGCTTTTTCTTCTGGAGCTGAGTCGATATCTGCATATGACTTCGCTGTTCCACCGTAAACTTTTGCCATCGTCATTGTGATAGCAGCTGTTAGAGTTGTTTTACCGTGATCTACGTGACCGATAGTACCGATGTTAACGTGCGGTTTACTACGATCAAATTTTTCCTTAGCCATGGGGCTTCTCCTTAAATGTAAATTCCTCGTTTAAGTAGGATTTCTTTTGCTTGGTTATTAGTTAAAGCTTCGTAACGCTTAAACGTTAGAGTAAAGCTCGCTCGACCTTGGGTTCTAGATCTGAGTTGAGTACTGTACCCGAACATTCCTGAAAGCGGAACTTCTGCTTTTAAAAGATCTTTATTATTTTTAGGCTCAATCCCGAGTATTTTGCCCCGTTTTGCATTAATATCTGCAATTACGTCGCCTGCATACTCACTTGGCGTTATAACCTCTAGGCTCATTTCAGGTTCCATCAAGAGAAGCCCTGCTTTTTGACAAGCTTCTTTGAAGGCCATAGAGGCCGCGATGCTATAGGTCACTTCATTTGACTCAGCATCATTGTATTGAGGCTCGTGAACAGTGACTTTAATTCCAATGAGAGGATATCCGGCCATGGCGCCACCAGGAGCTGCTTCCATGATTCCGCGTTGAATGGCCTCGTAAATATCTTCTGGAATAGCTCTACTCTTTTTGCCAAATTCAACCTTGATTTCACTACCGTGATGAATAGGTTCAACACTCACTGAGCAATGACCAAATTGATTTTTTCCAGCAACTTCACGTTGAAACGTATTCTCACCTGAACCATTGCCACTGATAGATTCACGATATGAAACTTGAGGCGAACCTTTGTTCACACCCACTTTAAATTCGCGCTCTAATCTATCAGCAATAATATCCAGATGGAGCTCGCCCATTCCGTAAATAAGTAGCTGGCCAGTTTCTTTATTCATTCTAAAAGTAAAAGATGGATCTTCTATTTTTAAGTATTCAAGAGTTGAGTTAAGTTTTTCTTCGTCGGCCGTCGTTTTTGGTTCAATTGCAATTGAAATAACAGTCTCAGGAAATTCCATAAGATCGTAAATAATTGGTTTGTGTTCACCACAAAGAGTTTGGCCCGTTGTTGTATTTTTAAGACCAGAAACAGCAACAATATCTCCGGCCGAAGCTTCTTCAAGCTCCGAGCGTTTGTTTGCATGCATCTGAAGAATTTTTGTAATTCGTTCTTTCTTTTTTTCAAGCGGATTATAAATTTGCTCGCCGTTTTTCAAAGTTCCAGAGTAGATACGAATATAAGTAATACGACCTACGAATGGATCTGAGGCTATTTTAAAAGCGATGGCCGAGAATAGATCTTGGTCATCAGGCTGTCTTGAAATTATATTTTCGAAATTTTTAGCATCGTGACCTTTCACCTCTCCACGATCAAGTGGTGAAGGAAGATATTTCACAACAGCATCAAGAAGTGGTTGAACACCTTTATTCTTAAAAGCAGATCCACAAAGCACAGGAATAAAACCATGCTGAATAGTTGCTTTACGAATGGCCGCTTCAATCACGGCCGCAGAAATTTCATTTCCTGCTAGATACTCTTCTGCAAGAGTATCGTCAAAGTCTGCTAAATTTTCTAGAAGTTCATCTCGATAAAGTTTTGCTTCATCAAGTTCAGCCCCTTCTAGATCAACTAATTCAAATTTATCACCTTGAGTATTTCCAGACCAAATCATCGCCTTCAGCGTGATTAAATCTATAATCCCTTTAAATGTTTCTTCTGAACCAATTGGCATCTGAATCGCGGCTGCTTTTTTTCCAAGTCTCTCTCTGATTTCAGTGAGGACATTGAGAAAATCTGCACCTGTGCGGTCCATTTTATTAACGAAGGCAATTCTTGGAACGTGATATTTATCGGCCTGGCCCCAAACAGTTTCTGACTGAGGCTCCACTCCAGCAACAGCGCAAAAGACACCAACAGCGCCATCAAGCACTCTTAGTGATCTTTCTACTTCAATCGTAAAATCTACGTGTCCTGGAGTATCAATAATATTGATAACAGACTGACCCCAAAGGCAAGTTGTTGCAGCGGCAGTAATAGTAATACCACGCTCTTGCTCCTGGATCATCCAGTCCATGGTTGCAGTCCCATCGTGGACTTCACCCATTTTATAGTTTTTTCCGGTGTAAAAAAGAATGCGTTCTGTGGTGGTCGTCTTACCGGCATCAATGTGGGCCATGATGCCGATATTACGAACCTTATAGAGATCTGATGATTTCATGTATTAGAAAGAGTGATTACCACTTAAGGTGAGCGAAAGCCTTGTTAGCTTCTGCCATTTTGTATACATCTTCTCTTTTCTTAACAGCACCACCGCGATTGTTAGCTGCATCGACGATTTCGTCAGCAAGTCTATCAACCATAGTCTTTCCACCGCGAGAACGTGAATAATCACGTAACCAACGAATTGCAAGAGACTGTTTACGGTTTGGACGAACTTCAACAGGCACCTGGTAAGTTGCTCCACCGATACGGCGAGATTTAACTTCAACAGCTGGCTTAATGTTGTTCATTGCTTTTTTGAAAACTTTAATTCCTTCTTCACCAGTTTTCTTTTCTACTTGATCAAGGGCATCGTAGAAAATAGTTTCTGCTGTAGACTTTTTACCATCTAACATAATTCCGTTAATGAATTTTGTTATAAGGATGTCTCCAAACTTTGGATCTGGAAGTACTTCACGTTGTTCTGCTTTATGTTTACGGCTCATGTTTTCCTCGACTATTTCTTAGGTTTTTTAGCGCCATAAAGTGAACGGCGTTTTCTTCTTTTCTCGATACCTGAAGCATCTAGTGCTCCACGAACTGTATGGTAACGAACCCCTGGTAGATCTTTTACACGTCCACCACGGATAAGTACGATACTATGCTCTTGTAGGTTGTGACCTTCGCCACCGATATAAGAGATAACTTCGTATCCGCTTGTAAGTTTTACCTTACATACTTTACGTAAAGCTGAGTTTGGTTTTTTAGGTGTTGTTGTATAAACACGAGTACAAACTCCACGACGTTGAGGACATTTCTCAAGCGCTGGTGATTTTGTCTTCGTTTTTTGTAAAACTCGACCAGTTCTAACTAATTGGTTAATAGTAGGCATTTTCTAATGCTCCTTCAAAAATTTACTGTAGCTGGAGCCTTGTAACAAATGGCTCCAGCTAAAGCAAGTCAAAAATTATTATAGCGTCATACTAAATGGATTCTCTTGTTTCTCCACTTCCGCGTCAAAGTCTTTGTATTTAGGTAATCCTGTTCCTGCTGGAATCAGACGGCCCATAAGTACATTTTCTTTAAGCCCAATAAGGGTATCTTTTTTACCCTCAAGAGTTGCTTGAGTAAGAACTTTCGTAGTTTCCTGGAACGATGCCGCAGAAAGGAAAGATTCCGTCGTAAGTGATGCTTTCGTAATACCTAAAAGAAGTGGCTTAGTAGCCGCTGGGTTTAGACCTTGAGCAATTAGACGTTCATTTTCTTCCTTAAGCTCGCGCTTAGTCACAGAGTCACCTTCAACAAAGATCGAATCTCCACCACTAGTAATCTCAACCTTCTTTAACATCTGGCTTACGATTACTTCGATATGTTTATCATCGATCTTCACACCTTGAAGACGGTAAACTTCTTGAATCTCATCTACGATGTAGCGAGCAAGAGCTTTCTCTCCAAGAACGCGAAGGATATCGTGTGGGTTAGTCGGTCCATCCATGATTTGATCACCTGGACGAACGTAGTCACCCTCGTTAACGATTACATAACGGCCCTTAGGGATAGTGTAGATCACAGGATCACTTCCATCCTCAGGCTTAATGATAATCTTACGAGATCCACGAACTTCTGGACCGTACTCGATTGTACCAGCAATATCTGCAATTTGAGCGGAGTTCGCAGGTCTGCGGGCTTCGAAAAGTTCAGCAACTCGAGGTAGACCCCCTGTGATATCTTTCGTTTTCGTCGATTCACGTTGAACTTTTGCGAGGACAATACCTCCGTCAATTTTATCTCCTGGATTCACTACGATGTTCGCACCAACAGGTAATGAATAAGAGGCAATACGTTTTGTTCCCGGAACGATTAGAGGCGTTCCGTTATCATCTACGATAACAACACGTGGTTGTTTCGATAGATCTTCTTTTGCTTTAGCTTCGTTTACAACTCTGTGTGATAGACCCGTTACTGAATCCACTACCTCTGTAAACGTTGCACCAACAACTAGATCTTCGTATTTAACTGTACCAGCAACTTCAGAAATAATTGGCATTGCGAACGGATCCCATTCAAGAATCTTATCCCCAACGTTGATTTTCTCTTCGTTTTTGAAGAAGATTGTTGCCCCGTAAATAGCAGGGTAACGCTCTTTCTCTGTCCCAGTTTCAGTCTTGATAATAATCTCACCCGTCTTGTTCATAATGATCATTTGACCATCAACTCGAGTTACGACTTTAACGTTATCAAATACGATTGTTCCTGCTGTCTTAGCTTCCATCTTGTTAACTTGAGCACCAGCTGTTGCAGTACCACCAATGTGGAATGTACGCATTGTAAGCTGAGTTCCTGGCTCACCAATTGATTGAGCTGCAATTGTACCAACTGCCTCTCCAATCGAAACTAGTTTACCGCGAGCTAAGTCACGACCAAAACAAAGAGCACAGTAACCGAATTTTTCCTTACATGTTAGAACAGAGCGAACTTTAATCTGATCGATCTCTTCTTTCATAATTGAAGGAACATCTTTTTCTGTGAATAGATAGTTTCTTGGGAAAAGAACTTTTCCTTCTTTTCCAGTGATATCTTCAAGGTTCACACGACCAAGTACGCGACTTGCAACGTGCTCTGCAATCTCACCTGCTTCAACTCGTGAAGTAAGCATGATTCCATCAGTAGCATCACAGTCAGGGTTACGGATAATACCGTCCTGAGCAACGTCTACTAGACGACGAGTAAGGTATCCAGAGTTCGCTGTCTTAAGAGCTGTATCGGCAAGACCTTTACGAGCACCGTGTGAAGAAGCGAAGTACTGAAGAACTGTAAGACCTTCACGGAAGTTAGATGTAATTGGAGTCTCAATGATCTCACCAGATGGTTTTGCCATTAGACCACGCATACCAGCTAACTGACGAATCTGAACGTTCGATCCACGGGCCCCAGAATCGGCCATCATAAAGATAGCGTTGAATGATGGAGCTTTCATCGTGTTCTTACCGTCATCAGACGTGAATGTATCTTTAGATAAGTTTTCAATTAGAACTTTTGAAAGTCTTTCGTTAGTTTGTGCCCAAACATCGACGATCTTGTTGTATCGCTCTCCGTTTGTAATTGAACCTTCGTTGTACTCGTTCGTAATTTTATCAACTTCAGCTTGAGCTTCACCAAGAATAATTGGTTTCTCAGCTGGAATCGTCATATCTTTAATGTTGATCGAAATCCCGGCCTTAGTTGCATACTCATAACCAAGCTTCATAATTGAATCCGCAAGCATCACTGTTTCTTTCTCAGTTCCGCGGCGGTAAGCAATATCGATTAACTTAGCAAGTTCCTTCTTATTAAGGATCTTGTTGATATCATCAAAGAACATACATTTAGGACAGATGTCATAAACGAATGTACGGCCAACAGAAGTTTCAATCAGTTTACCGTCAAGACGGATTTTGATTGGAGCTTGAAGGTGAAGGTTACCAGAATGGTAAGCAAACTGTGCTTCTTCCTTAGAAGCGAATACTTTATCGTATCCACGAGCGAAAGGACGAATACGAGTCATGTAGTACATACCAAGAACGATATCCTGTGAAGGAACGATAATTGGAGTTCCATCTTTTGGAGATAGAATATTGTTTGTCGACATAACAAGAACACGAGCTTCAATTTGAGCTTCAATTGAAAGAGGAACGTGAACCGCCATCTGATCCCCATCGAAGTCAGCGTTGAACGCTGTACATACTAGAGGGTGAAGTTGGATTGCTTTACCTTCAATAAGAATTGGTTCAAAAGCTTGAATACCAAGTCTGTGAAGAGTAGGAGCACGGTTAAGAAGAATTGGATGCTCTTGAACTACTTCTTCAAGGATATCCCAAACTTCCTGCTTCTGTTGATCAACCATACGTTTTGCAACTTTGATTGTTGTACAGTGACCTTTCTCAATAAGCTTGTTGTAAATAAAAGGCTTGAAAAGCTCAAGCGCCATCATTTTTGGAAGTCCACATTGGTGAAGTTTCAAGTAAGGACCAACCACGATAACCGAACGACCAGAATAGTCTACACGTTTACCAAGTAAGTTCTGACGGAAACGACCTTGTTTTCCTTTCAACATATCTGAAAGTGAACGAAGTGGACGCTTGTTAGCACCTGTGAAAACTTTTCCACGGCGACCGTTATCAAAAAGTGCATCAACAGCTTCTTGAAGCATACGCTTCTCGTTACGGATGATGATTTCTGGAGCATTAAGTTCTTTAAGACGCTTAAGACGGTTATTTCTGTTGATCACACGACGGTAAAGATCGTTAAGATCTGAAGTCGCAAATCTTCCTGCTTCTAGAGGAACTAGAGGGCGAAGATCTGGTGGAAGAACAGGAATCACATCCATCATAAACCAATCAGGCTTATTCGAAGATTTTAAAAGTGATTCAACTACTTTAAGACGCTTAATGATTTTAGCTTTTGAAAGATCTGTCGTTGAATCGCGAAGACCGCGACGAAGCTCTTTGTTAAGGGTATCTAGATCAACTTTTGCAAGAAGTTCTTTAACGATTTCCCCACCCATTCCAGCTTTGAAATCAACGTTTGCTGCTTTAAGTTCAGCAAATTTTTGTTCAGTAAGAATTGAACCTACTGCTAATCCACCATCTACTTCAGCAGTTGCTGAACTCATAACGATATAAGCTTCGTTATAAAGAATTCTTTCAAGATCTTTTAAAGAAAGATCAAGAAGAGCTCCAATACGAGATGGAAGTGAACGAAGGAACCAGATATGAGCTACTGGAGAAGCTAGCTCAATATGTCCCATACGCTCGCGGCGAACTTTAGAAAGTGTCACTTCAACGCCACACTTTTCACAAACAACACCACGGTGTTTCATACGCTTATACTTACCACAGATACATTCGTAATCTTTAATTGGCCCAAAAATTTTGGCACAAAAAAGACCATCTCTTTCTGGTTTGAAAGTACGGTAGTTAATAGTTTCTGGCTTCTTTACTTCGCCAAATGACCATTCACGAATGGTATCAGGTGAGGCCATTGCTATCGCAACGGCCTGCACGCTTACAGGATCTTTAGGTTTATCAAAAAAGTTTAATAAGTCTTTCATCGAGCAAAGCTCCCTATTTTAAAATTAAAGACTAGGTTCTACGTTTGGTTCTTCAAGCTTTACATCTAGTGCAAGTGCTTGAAGCTCGCGAATAAGAACGTTAAATGATTCAGGTAGACCAGGTTCAAGAACTTGCTCACCTTTAACAATCGATTCATACATTCTTGTACGCCCAACAACATCATCCGACTTCACAGTTAAGAACTCTTGAAGAGTATAAGCTGCTCCGTAGGCCTCAAGTGCCCAAACTTCCATCTCTCCTAGACGCTGACCACCGAACTGAGCTTTACCACCAAGAGGCTGCTGAGTAACGAGTGAGTAAGGTCCAGTAGAACGAGCGTGAATTTTTTCATCAACTAAGTGGTGAAGTTTCAACATATACATTGAACCAACAGTTACTTCTTCTGAGAAAGCATCCCCTGTAATACCGTCGAAAAGTGTTACTTTTCCTGATCTATCTAGATCAGCAAGTTCAAACATTTCTTCGATATCTTCTTCAGTTGCGCCGTCGAAAGCTGGAGAAGAGAAACGAACACCTGATTGAAGTTTTTCAGCAAGCTCTTTCACTTGAAGGTCTGAAGCTTTTTTCAACCATGCATCTGTTTCAGCAGTTTTATAAATTTTAGAGATCAGATCTTTAATTCTGTGGATCTCATATTGCTCTTCCATCATGTACTTGATTTTCTCACCAAGACCACGTCCGGCCCAACCTAAGTGAAGCTCGAAAAGCTGACCAATATTCATACGTGACGGAACCCCTAGTGGGTTAAGTACGATTTCTACTGGCTGACCATCGGCCATGAACGGCATGTCTTCCATAGGAAGAACGCGTGAGATAACACCTTTGTTACCGTGGCGTCCGGCCATCTTATCACCGGCCTGAAGCTTTCTCTTAATAGCGATATAAACAACCACTTTCTTAATAACACCAGGAGGAAGCTCATCACCTTTGTGAAGTTTTGCAATCTCATCGTTTGCTTTTGAACGAACACGATTAATACGGTTACGAATATCAGCAAAGTATTCAGAAAGTTTTTCTTCCATATCAACTTTAAGTGGAAGGTATCCAATAAGTTCGAAAGGAATTGAGTAAAGAACTTCTTCAGTAATTTTAGAACCTTTCTTAAGAAGTTCAGATGAACCATCTTCAGAAACGAGTTTATCTTCAGTTACTGTATTACCAAGTAGCTCAGCAATTTTCTTAATAGCTGAACGTTGGATAGCTTTAATCTCAATAGCTTCGTCACGACGGATAAGAGAAGTTTCTCTCTCGATGATTCCTTTAGAACGTGAATCTAGCTCAACACCTTCACGTGTAAACACGTGAGCATCAATAACTGTTCCACGAACTGATGAAGGAACGCGAAGAGAAGTATCTTTAACATCTCCGGCCTTATCACCGAAGATAGCTTTAAGAAGTTTTTCTTCTGGAGAAAGTTGAGTTTCACCTTTTGGAGTGATCTTACCAACAAGGATATCCCCTGGCTTAATGATCGCACCAACACGGATAACACCAGCATCATCAAGATCTTTTAGAGCTTCTTCAGATACGTTTGGAATATCACGAGTGATTTCTTCTTTACCAAGTTTAGTATCACGAGCTTCAACTTCGTATGACTCAATATGGATTGTCGTAAACACGTCACGAGCAAGCATCATTTCAGAAATAAGAATTGAATCTTCGTAGTTGTATCCACCCCATGGCATGAACGCTACAAGAACGTTTTGTCCAAGGGCAAGGTCACCAAATTGAGTACCAGGACCATCAGCAATTACATCACCAATCTTAACGATATCGCCTTCTTTAACGAGGGCACGTTGATTGATTGAAGTATTCTGGTTAGAGCGTTGGTACTTAATCAGTTTATAGATATCTACACCTGATTGATCTTCTTTGAAGTTATCTCTTTGGATTACGATACGGTTAGAATCAACAAAGATTACTTTTCCGTCGTACTCAGCAAAAAGAATCGCTCCTGAATCGTGAGCAACTTTTGCTTCTACACCAGTACCTACAAGAGGAGCATCAGTTCTGATAACAGGCACGGCCTGTCTCATCATGTTTGATCCCATTAGGGCACGGTTAGCATCATCATGCTCGAGGAATGGAATAAGTGATGTTGCAATCGAGATCATCTGAGACGGTGAAACGTCCATCAATTGAACTTCTGATGCATCAACAAGGGCAAGTTCACCTTGCTTACGAGCAGGTACTAAATGTCCGTGAATTTTTCCATCTTTTACTGAGCTGTTATCTGCTTGAGCAATAATTTTTCCTTCTTCTTCGAAAGAAGAGAAGTACTTAACATTTTTAACAAGAGAGCGATCTTCATTTACAACTCTGTAAGGAGTTTCAATGAATCCGTACTCAGAAACTTTTGCATATGTAGCGAGTGACGTAATTAGACCAATGTTTGGTCCTTCCGGCGTCTCAATCGGACACATACGTCCGTAGTGAGTCGCGTGAACGTCACGTACTTCAAACCCTGCTCTCTCACGAGTTAAACCACCTGGCCCAAGTGCCGAAAGACGACGCTTGTGAGTGACTTCAGATAGTGGGTTTGTCTGATCCATAAACTGAGACAGCTGAGAAGATCCGAAGAATTCTTTAACTGCAGCAGCAACTGGTTTTTGATTTACTAGATCGTGTGGCATCATTGTATCTAGTTCTTGGATTGCCATTCTTTCTTTAACAGCTCTCTCCATTCTTACTAGACCAACGCGGAATTGGTTCTCAAGAAGTTCACCAACTGCACGAACACGACGGTTACCAAGGTGATCGATATCATCAACTTGACCTTTACCATTGTTAAGATCAACAAGGTATTTAACTGTCATAAGGATGTCTTCCTTAGTGAGAACAGTATTCTCAACAGGAACATTTAATCCAAACTTGTAGTTAATCTTCATACGTCCAACACGAGATAAATCGTATTTAGTTGCATTGAAGAAAAGACCTTTGAAAAGATTGTCCGCAGCTTCAGCCGTAGGAGGTTCACCTGGACGAAGTCTTTCGAAAATTTTCACAAGAGCTTCATCTGATGAATTTGTTTTATCAAGACAAAGAGTATTTCTGATCTGATCAGAGTAGTTCACGTTATCAATATAGATACACTCTACTGACTTGTGTCCTGCTTTCATGAGTTCGAAAATTTTAGCTTCTGTTAGAGCTTCGTTAGCTGAAGCAATAACTTCACCTGTAGACTCATCGTAAATATCATCAGCAATAACTTTTCCGATCACTTCTTCCGGTTTAAGTGGAAGAGCTTTCAGTCCTGATTCCTGAAGTTTTTTTACAGCAGCCTTCGTGATTTTTTTACCTTTCTTAATGAGAGCTTCACCTGATTTTGGATGAAGAATATCATCTTCAACACGTGAACCAGTAAGAAGGTCATAGTCTAATTCACGAGAGTAACCTTTATCTGAAAGATTGATTTTCTCAAGTGGGTAGAATGCTTTAAGAAGGTCTGAAACTGAGTATCCCATAGCTTTAAGGATAACAGTTGCGTGGAACTTACGTTTACGATCGATACGAGCGTAAAGAATGTTCTTATGGTCAAATTCAAAATCTAACCATGATCCACGATGAGGAATGATACGAGCAGAATAAAGAAGTTTTCCAGAAGAATGCTTTTTACCTGAATCGTGCTCAAAAATAATCCCTGGAGAACGGTGAAGCTGAGAAACGATTACTCGCTCAGTTCCGTTAAACACGAATGACCCTGTTGGGGCCATAAGTGGAATATTCCCAAGGTAAACTTCTTGTTCTTTGATTGATGAGATTGTTTTTTGTCCATCTTCTTTCTCGGTGTTTAGATCGTAGAAAATAAGACGAACAGTTACTTTCAATGGTGATTCATAAGAAAGACCACGTGCCTTACATTCAGGCACCGTATATTTTGGCTCTTCAAGTGTATAGCTTACGAATTCAAGCGATACAGTCTTGTTAAAGTCAAAAATAGGAAAGATAGATTTGAAAACTGCCTGAAGACCTTTGTCTTCACGTTTTACAGGTGGGATGTCTCTTTGTAAGAAATCCTCGTACGAGCTGATTTGTAATTTCATCAGACTCGGTGGATCCATCACATAGTCGTTCTTCGAGAAACTTCTACGTGTCCATGAGTTGGGGTGGAATGTTTTTGTCATCTTAATGACTCCTCAGTATGTGAAGGCTTTTTATCTAAACGCAAAAAATGGAAGCATGTTTTCACACGCTTCCATGAATAATTCCCCGAAAAATATCTAGGTCAAAATTATTTAACTTCGACTTTTGCACCAGCAGCTTCAAGTTTCTTCTTAAGGTCAGCAGATTCATCTTTAGAGATTCCTTCTTTAACTGCCTTAGGAGCGCTTTCTACTAGATCTTTTGCTTCTTTAAGACCTAGGCCAGTGATAGCACGTACTTCTTTAATTACGTTGATTGGTGTTGCACCTTTTTCAAGAAGCATAACAGTAAATTCAGTTTGTGCTTCAACAGCTGGACCAGCTGCTGCACCAGCAACAGCTACAGGAGCCGCTGATACACCAAATTTTTCTTCTAGTTCTTTAACAAGGTTAGCAAGGTCAAGAACCGTCATTTTAGATACGTGCTCAATTAGTTGTTCGTTAGTGATAGACATATAAATCTCCTTAAAATTTTAAATTTAAAATTACGCTTGAACAGCGCCTTTTTCTTTTTGTTCGTTAATAGCAAATAAAACACGTGCAAATGCAGATACTGGGGCATTGAAAGTAGCAAGTAATGTTCCAAGCATTTCGTTGCGAGATGGCAACTTAGCTAGAGCAATAACTTCAGCTGAACTTAATTTCTTTGTTCCAAGCATTCCGCCTTTAACCGTAACGATATTAGCGAATTCTCCGCTAGCATCATTAACAACTTTTGCGACAGCAGCTGCATCTTCATATGCAAATGCTACGGCGTTAGTTCCAGTCAAGTTAGATAGCAATTCTTCCGCGTAAGTTCCTTTAGCAGCACGAGCAAACAATGTGTTTTTCGTGATGGCTACAAATCCATTCACAGAACGTACACCTTTACGGATACGAACAGCGTCTGGAGAAGGGATCCCTACTAGGTTTGTTAAGAAAACAGCTTGTGATTTCTCAATTTGCGCTCTAATTGCTGATACTACTACGTCTTTTTCAGTACGAGTCATCATAATCAAAACCTCCTAATAAAATATTGGAGGGGAGTTTCGACAGGCTTTACACTTCATGTGGAAGAGACCGGTTTTCTTCAACCCCAACAACTAAAAATAATTAAACAGAAACAGTAGAAGCGTCTACAGTATCAAGTTTCACACCTGGAGACATAGTTGCACTCATACAAAGTGACTTAACATATGTTCCCTTAGCTGAAGATGGCTTCGCACGAAGGATTGCTCCTGTTACGGCCTTGAAGTTAGAAATTAACTGCTCTTCAGTGAAAGACTTTTTACCGATAGGTACGTGAACGATACCGTTTTTATCAGCGCGGTACTCAACTTTACCAGCTTTTTGCTCAGTAACAGCTTTAGTAACGTCTGCAGTAACAGTACCAAGTTTCGGGTTAGGCATAAGTCCACGTGGTCCTAGGATACGTGCGATTTTACCAATTTTACCCATCATATCTGGAGTTGCGATCACGCGATCGAAATCCATCCAACCACCAGCGATTTTGTTGATGATGTCTTCACCACCAGCAAAGTCCGCTCCAGCTTTTTCAGCTTCAGTGATTTTCTCACCAGCAGCGATTACTACGATTGTCGTTTTCTTTCCTGTTCCAGCAGGCATAACGATCGCACCACGAACCATTTGGTCAGCGTGACGAGGATCAATACCAAGTCTGAAAGCTAGATCGATTGTTTCGTCGAACTTAGCGAAAGCTACTTCTTTTATTAACTTGATAGCATCAGTAACAGTATAAAGCTTAGCTGAATCAACTTTCTTTACTGCTGCTGTATACTTAGGGGAAATCTTTTTCATTTTTTATTCCTCTCGGTTCCAACGATCCCGAAGGATCTCCCGATTAATTTAACTTAGTGACTATTTATAATCTAGTTTAAGACCCATTGAACGAACTGATCCTTCGATCGTACGTTTAGCTGCCTCAAGAGACGCTGCTGAAAGATCTACTTCTTTAGCTTTCGCTACTTCAGTCACAACTTTCTCTGCAACAGTTCCTGCAACATCATGTCCTGGTTTTTTAGAACCAGACGCGAGCTTCAACTTGTCCTTAAGTAAATAAGTTGCTGGAGGTGTCTTAGTAATGAACGTAAACGTTCTGTCTGAATACACTGTAATGATCGTTGGAAGTGTTACACCCATGTCTTTCTGTGTACGAGCGTTGAACGCCTTACAGAATTCCATAATGTTTACACCACGCTGACCTAGTGCTGGTCCAATTGGTGGAGATGGATTTGCTTTCCCTCCAGCAATTTGTAGCTTAATAAAGCCTGTAACTTTTTTTGCCATAAATACTCCTCGGTGCTAACGACTTACGTCTCCCGCTAGTTAATATTAAACTTTCTCGACTTGAGAAAACTCTAGTTCTACTGGTGTTGGACGACCAAAGATCGATACCTGAACCTTAACTTTACCTTTTTCAGAAATTGTTTCCACAGTTCCCACGAAAGAAGCAAATGGCCCTTCGATAACTTTAACTTGATCACCTTCAGAAAAATTCGCCACGCTACGAGGCTTTTTAAAGCCATCCTGCATACTTTGAGTCATGGCCGCAGCCTCAGCCTCAGTTATTGGCATTGGCTTGTCTTTAGTACCGCCAATGAAGCCTGTGATCTTGTCTGTATCTTTCACTAAGTGCCATGTCTTTTCAGACATGATCATTTTGATAAGAACGTATCCAGGGAAGAATTTCTTCTTCATTGTTCTTTTCTTACCATTTACGTTTGCAATCACGCTTTCTTCAGGAACAAGAATATCTGAGAAGTACTCAGTCATCGTGTGATTAACAATTCTTTCTTTAAGAGTCTTCGCTACGCGGTTCTCAAATCCACTAAGGACATGAACGATGTACCATTGGAAGTCTGGTGTATCACCTAAGGCCAATACTCTTTCTTCTGTTTCATTTGTTTCATTCATTTAAAACGTTCCTATTTATTAACAAGACCAAGAAGATAGTTCGCACCAAAATCAAAAAATCCAAAGATGAATCCCATGATTGTTACTGCAATCATGATTACAAATGTATGGCGCCAAGTTTGTTGCCTGTCTGGCCAAACAACTTTTACAGTCTCATTGTAAACTTCTTGTAGAAAAGTAGAAATTTTTGGAGTTTTAAAAATATATCCAAAGACAACTACACTCACTACTACAGAGATAACTTGAGAGAGAGCGAAGAAATATGGAATGCGCGCTTCTAGCGTAAACCACTCACCCATCTTTTCAAAAAAACTAATTAAAATATAACCTAGCAAGATACATGCACCAGCAACTGATGTTTGGATCCACTTCTTGCCGTCGTTTTGTGAAGCAACTGACATGCTTAATTCCTTAAAAAATATGGATTAAAGCCCCATTTATCCGAAATGGCACCAATTTTGTCTACAAAAAAATGAGGATTTTGTGATTTTGTCTGGCGGGCGCAGAGGGATTCGAACCCCCAACCTACTGATTTGGAATCAGCCGCTCTACCGTTGGAGCTATACGCCCAGACCGAGAACAAAAAAAAGAAGCCAAGTAGTCCTTTAGAAGAACTACTTGGCCAATTGCGTCTAAATATTATTCAACGATATCAGATACTGTACCAGCACCAATTGTACGTCCACCCTCGCGAATCGCGAAACGAAGACCTTTCTCCATAGCTACTGGAGCAATCAGTTCAACACCAAAACTAGTGTTATCACCTGGCATAATCATCTCAACACCATCATTCAACGTAATCGCACCAGTCACATCCGTTGTACGGAAGTAAAACTGAGGACGGTAACCCTTGAAAATCGGAGTGTGTCTTCCACCCTCTTCTTTTGTAAGGATATATACTTCTGCGCGAAACTTAGCATGTGGCTTAACTGTTCCTGGCTTAATCATACACTGACCACGCTCTACATCTTCTCTCTTCGTTCCACGAAGAAGAAGACCAACGTTATCTCCCGCACGACCTTCATCAAGAAGCTTACGGAACATCTCAACACCAGTTACTGTAGATTTTTGAGCTGCTTTGATACCGATAATATCGATCTCTTCACCAACTTTAACAATCCCACGCTCAATACGACCTGTTACCACTGTTCCACGTCCAGAGATTGAGAACACGTCCTCAACTGGCATAAGAAATGGCTTATCGATATCACGAGCTGGAGTTGGGATATAAGCATCAACTGCATCCATAAGTGCGATGATCGCTTTCTCACCGATATCAGGATTTTTACCTTCTACCGCTGCAAGAGCAGATCCCTTAACTACAGGAATATCATCTCCAGGGAATTGGTACTTAGAAAGAAGCTCTCTAATTTCCATTTCTACTAGATCTAAAAGTTCTGCATCATCAACCTGATCAACTTTATTCATGAATACAACAATCGCTGGTACACCAACCTGACGAGCAAGAAGGATATGCTCACGAGTCTGAGGCATAGGACCATCAGCCGCTGAACAAACAAGAATTGCACCATCCATCTGAGCTGCACCCGTAATCATGTTCTTCACATAATCCGCATGTCCCGGACAGTCTACGTGAGCGTAGTGACGGTTAGCTGTACTATATTCTACGTGAGCTGTATTAATTGTAATACCACGAGCTTTTTCTTCTGGAGCTGAGTCGATATCTGCATATGACTTCGCTGTTCCACCGTAAACTTTTGCCATCGTCATTGTGATAGCAGCTGTTAGAGTTGTTTTACCGTGATCTACGTGACCGATAGTACCGATGTTAACGTGCGGTTTACTACGATCAAATTTTTCCTTTGCCATGACTAGCTCTCCTTATAAGAAAAGTCGTTTTATCAATTCATTCAATGTTGAACTGCTAGAGTATGCTCTAGCGCCTAAATTTTGACAATAAAAAACTAATAATCCTCATTCATTTCAGTGGAGCTCGCGACGAGGATCGAACTCGTGACCTCTTCCTTACCAAGGAAGTACTCTACCACTGAGCCACGCGAGCGAAGAACCTGAATAAATGGGGTTTTGTTTGGTAATGGAGCGGGCGAAGAGGTTCGAACTCTCGACCCCCAGCTTGGAAGGCTGGTGCTCTACCAACTGAGCTACACCCGCTTTTAAAAATTTTCTAACACTCATCAAACTCAAATGGTGGCGTGGGATGGATTTGAACCAACGAAAGCTTGCGCTGGCAGATTTACAGTCTGCTCCCTTTGACCACTCGGGAACCACGCCCAAACATGGAGCTGCTCACAGGAGTCGAACCTGCGACCTACGGTTTACAAAACCGTTGCTCTACCAACTGAGCTAGAGCAGCTCTTAACTTGCACCAAACAAGTGATGAGTTGAAATTTATAATGGGGATTAATGCGGAAATCAAGATGTTTTTTTAGTTTAAACGAGAAAAACACTTTTCCATAGCGATTGCCGCAGCGGCCGAAACATTTAATGACTTAATCATTCCCTGCGATTCAAGTGAAAGAGTTCGCTCCACTACACGAAGCACCGCGTTTGAGAGTCCCGTTTCTTCTGCACCCAAAACTAAACAGAGGTTTTGCCTTTTTAAATCTTCAGACGCTAATTTTTTTTCAGCATGCTCTGATAAACCAATGGTCATATAGCCTTGATTATTTAATTGAGTGACGGCTTTTGAGAGTGAAGACGAGCGATATAGTTTCACTCCTTCTGTCGCTCCAGAGGCAATACGATAAAAACTTGGTGTTAAACCAAAGCTTCTTTCTTGAGGAATAATCACTGCATCCACTCCGTAGAATGAAGCAGATCTTAAAATTGCAGCACCATTATGAACGTCAGAAATTTGATCGAGGGCCAAAATTCTTGTGGGTTGATCATGTAATAAATCTTGAATTGTATAAGTTTTAAGTGGCTCAGTTTGAAGCATGATTTGAGAAGGAACTCGCGAGTATTCAACTCCTAACTCACGACACCAACGTCCCGCTTGCTCTTGAATTTCATGACTTGAAACTATTTTGATATCACATTTGATATGTTGTTTTTGAATACGATGTTTTTTATTCAGTTCTGACAAGCCTTCTTCGCTCGCAACTAATTGAAGGCAATCTCTTGCTGGATTTTCTAGTGCTGCTGCAATTGAATGGATTCCAAAAATTAAATCAAACATTATGCCCACTTCCCAAGCTCTTTAAGTTTTTCTTTTACTGTTGCAACCAGTTGATCTTTTTTTACTTTAAGGACTTCACCTGTTTTACGAACTTTAATTTCAATCTCACCAGTGGCCACATAATCTCTTTCTCCAAGAGTGATACGTAGAGGAAGACCTAGAAGGTCAGAGTCTTTAAACATGAATCCTGGGCCCAATTGGCGATCATCAAAAATTGTATCCAGTGAAGCTTTCTTTAATTCTGTATTGATTTCTTCTGCTAGATCTTTTGTCTCTTGAGTTTTTCCAATAAAACAGAAGTAGACATCATAAGGCGCAATTGAAGCTGGCCAGATGATTCCGTCTTTATCATTATGTTGCTCAATTGCTGAAGCAATCACACGAGAAACACCAATTCCATAACATCCCATAAGTGGAGTCACGGCTTTTCCTGTTTCATTCAGAACAGTCACCTTCATGCTTTTTGTATATTTGTCACCGAGCTGGAACACATGTCCAACTTCAATTCCTTTTTTAAGCACGATTTGATCGTCACCAATATAATCGCCTTCTTTACTCATGCGCATATCGGCGCGGAAGAACTTTGCTTTTGTATCACGTTCAGGAACAAATCCCTTTAGGTGATGACCTTCAATATTCGCCCCAATCACGAATGAAGATTTCATATCAATTGATTCATCAAAGATAACTTTAAGATCAGCACTCTCCGTTGTTGGCCCCATATAACCTTTAATAAGACCCAGGCGCTCAAGTTCAGATTGTTGAGCGGGACGAATTTGTTCCGCCGCTACTTTATTTTGGAATTTCACTTCGTTTAATGAATCATCTCCAAGAAGCATCACCATAAAATACTGATCTTTACCTTTGATCAAAGCATGCATCACAAGGGACTTTAAACTTTGAGTAATTTTAAAACCATGAGCTTCACAAACTTCTTCACATGTTTTCTGATCCGGAGTTGCAAATTTTACAAGATCTGAAGCTGGTAAAAACTCTAGGTTCTTACGAGTTGTATTGGCCTTTTCAATATTGGCGGCAAACTTAGTTTTTGGAACTGTCACAACCACATCTTCCCCGTTGTCGGCGACAACTTGAAATTCATGAGTCTTAGCTCCTCCACCGGCCATGGCACCACCATCGGCTTCTACCGCGATGAACTCAAGGCCCAAACGTGTAAAGATCGCCTCATAGGCACCATAAATTTTATTATAGAAATCATCGAGTGAGTCTTTATCAACATGAAATGAGTAACCATCTTTCATTGAAAACTCACGCGCTCGAAGAAGTCCAAAGCGTGGACGAATTTCATCACGGAATTTTGTATTGATTTGATATAAACAAACTGGAAGCTGCTTATAAGAGCTTACTGTACGGCGGAAAAGATCCGTCACAGTTTCCTCATTTGTCGGAGAGAAACAAAGATCTCTTTCTGCACGGTCTTTTACCTTTAGCATCTGACCGCCCATTGAATCCCAACGGCCAGACTCTTTCCAAAGTTCTGCAGGAGTCATTACTGGCATTTGAATTTCAAAACAACCAATTCTATCTAGTTCCTCACGAACGATCGCTTCCACTTTTTTTAGAGTGCGAAACGCCATAGGAAGATAAGTATAAAGCCCCGCTGCCGTCTTATAAATAAGACCTGCACGAAGCATCAGCTGCTGAGAGATAACTTCAGCATCAGATGGAGTTTCTTTGTAAGTTTGCCAGTAGCCCTGAGACAGACGCATAGTACCTCTTAAATTATTTAACGATAGCTTCTGAGTAGATATCTTTTGTTTCAATGAAAATTTCAAGTTTGCAGTTTGAAGCGACTTGAGCTCCGATTTCTACCAATGGTGAAGTTTCTTGAACAGGAATAATTTCCATTTGAGTTTCAAAGTCATTTCCGGGACATCCTGGAAGTGAAAATTGATAAAGCAACACACTGATCATGTCCAAAGGAATAAGATCAGTAAGGTTCAATTTTGTTCCGGCTAAAATATGAAATTGTCCATTGCTTGGTGAGTTTGAAATTAACTGAATTTCTTGGTTTAAAGTGTAGTCTTGACCGATTTCGAGATCATTCCAGTTTCCTGCATAAACCTGTGAACTTAAAACAATAGCTAATAGCACTAAAAGTGAGCGCATAAGATTCTCCTCATCCGTGGATTTTTGATAGAAATATCCTACCTTAAAAAAACCGATGAGGAATGAGAATTTTAATTAATGGCTAACTGTGATGAACTGCGGCAGTTTGTGGGCCTCACGAACTTCCTGCGTAAGGGCAGAAGCCGAGACGATCTCATAAGCTGATGGAGTTTCAAGAAGCTTGCGACACAGAAGATTATGGATATTGTGCCCTGACTTATAAGTCGTAATTTTTCCGGCGATCTCATAACCAAGAAGACTTACGTCTCCGATTGTATCCAAGATTTTATGACGGACGAATTCATTATCAAAACGAAGACCTTCAGGGTTCATTACTTTGAATTCATCAAGCACAATTGCATTATCTAAAGAACCACCTTTAATAAGGCCTTTACGCTTTAAATAATCCACGTCACGAGCAAATCCAAAAGTACGAGCACGAGCAATATTATTAATGAAATTCTCACATGAGAATTCAAAATCAAAATGTTGAGTCTTAATGACTGGATGTGGGAAAACAATTGTCGATTCGATGGCAAGATTTGAGTTAGGAGTGAATTCCGCCCATTTATCATCTTTTTCAACACGAACTTTATCTAAAATAACGAGAAACTTTTTTGATTTATTTAAATTCTTAAGACCTGTTTCCTTTAAAAGGAAAACAAACGAAGCGCCTGAGCCATCCATAATTGGAACTTCAGGACCATCGATTTCAATAAAAACATTATTGATCCCAAGACCGTAAAGTGTTCCTAATAAATGCTCAACTGTGTGAACTGCTTCAGCTCCTGAACCAAGTGTTGTGGCATTTTCAGTAGTTCCTACTGTTAATGCATTGGCCTTCATTGGTTTTGAGTGTGGAATATCTGTACGTACGAATTGAATACCAAAATCAGCTTCAGCTGGGATCAGTTTCATCGTCACTTTTTTACCAGAATGTAGACCAATTCCGGTTACTTTTACATCTTTAGCTATAGTTCTTTGGTATATCATTGCGTAACCCTATATAAAGTCGTGCTTTTACGAGTATAAATGAATTTTATAAAAATGCACGATAGAAAATTGTGCATGTTGTACAACTTTATGACTTGTCTGGTCAATATATAATCTTTACATAACCTTAAGTTTTTTAAGCCTTTTTTAGTGTATGACTGGCCCATGAAAATTCAATTACACGCTGTTCTCCTTGGTACCTGTCTCCTTTGCTCAAGTGCATTTGCTCATACTATTGAGTTTATCGGCCCTTGTTCGGCCACTCCCCTTCTCTCAGTAGAGCTTGGAGCGAAGTTTGAAACGGTTGGAGATCTTACTGTTTATGCTCTTGATAAAAACAATGTGAAGTATCTTGGTGATGAGCAAGGAATCAATAGCGCCTTTGGAACTCCCGTTGGAATGGACTCACTTGAAGTTCTCTCTGACACAGAAATGAGAAGTTATGGATGGTGCTATTTTGTAGATGGTGAGATGAGCTTAGATTACGCCAATAAATTTTATCTCAAGCCCTCTGATAAAAAAATTCAATGGGTTTATAGTTACGCTCATTTAGTAAAAGATAAATGGGTGAGCATGTGTGAGAAGGCCTATAAAGTGAAACCAAAATTTTTATGTAAATAGTTTGCAAAAAAAAGCCCCTCAATGAGGGGCTTTTTTTTATTTCTTCTTTTTTGTCGCTCTTAATTCTTGTTTTAACATCCTATTCTCTTTTTCTAATTGATTCATTCTTAACTCGAGATCTTTAATCGCTTTATCTTGCTGGTTAAAGAGTGAATCTACTTTATCACTAAGTTCTTGGATCGCCTTAATAATTGGTGAGATTAATGCCTCGTAACTCATTCCTAAGAATCCATTATCATCTTTCGTTACAATCTCTGTTGTTAACTTACTAACTCCGGCCTCATCTAAACTTTTTTCTACATCTTGAGCTATTAGACCGTATTTAGTTTTATTCCCCATCTTATTATCATTTTTAAGTTTAAAACTTACGGGTTTTAAACTTTCAATAAAACTAAGTCCAAGATCTAAATCTTTAATTTCTTTTTTCAAACGTCTGTCAGATGAAACGTTTGGAAATGAACTTAGAAAAATATTGGCCCATCTGTAAGTTGATTTACCAAGACCTGGATAAACGAATCCACTAGCATAATAATGTGTTGGAGTTGGAACAAGTGGTTTATTACTTGCGATACTTGGCATAAAAAGATTTCCATTAAGATAGCCAGCATTGTTTTCACGATAAACAGCCGAACCATTTGGTCTTGATACCCCTACTTCTAAAGATCCTCCACCATTAGGATTATCAACCCTAAATTCAATAAAGGATTGAGCATCCTGCTCTCCACTTGTATTAGTAATTCTTATCCTTGCTTCAGTATATGGCCCAGTAATAGAGGCTCCGGCTCCACGAAAATATCCTTTACTCGCATTCACATCACCATCAGCGAGATCTAAACCATTACTACCTAAAATTTTCCCATCATAATCAATTCGAACAGGTTTTGTAGGAGAACTTGTTGGGGTGTAAGTAAGTTTATTTGATATTAATTGCCATAATCCTGTCGCGCTTCCGCAGGCAAAATGTGTTCCATCAAAATACGAGAATTGATTCGTGCCAGAACAAACATCAATTGTTCCAGCAATTTTTGTCCCATCAGCTGCATATCCACGTAAGTATTCATTTGAAGCAACTACTCCTTGGGCAGGATTAGGAACAGTATCACAGACAACAGTACCATTAGGACGAACTTCTTTTATATATTGGCCAGCACCACATGAGCTATCAGGAAAGTTTTTACAAACTGGACTCCCCATAGAATTAAATCCCGCAAAATACTGGTTCACAGAATTACATGGAACCGTTTGGCAGATTAGCTCACCAGATGTTGCATCAGATCTAAGGACACCTTGAACACCACATTTAGGAATGTCGACACAAACTAAAGCTCCTGTAGATAGAGTCCTCGTGTACTGACCTAAACCACAATTATTCGATACAATTGGATTACAACGAGGTTCACCATCTGCATCCCAACCATTGATAAAACTTCCAGTACCACATGAACTATCAAAAATTGGAGCACAGGTGAAAGTAGCTACACCATCAGTTGTGTCTACTTGTTTAGGTGTCGTATAAATTGGACAGACAAGAGGGTTTCCTGTGACACCGACAAATTCAATATCATGGTGACATTCGCTATTTGTAGCGTCCCATCTGGCAGAGTTACCATGACAAGCCGCTCGTGCTGCAGTTGTTATGATATTTTCAGTATCGGAGTAACAACTATCAATATTTGCACCTGTTAAAACAACTTTTAATGGAATTCTTTTGGTAATTGATTTGGCTCCATTCACAACACTGTTAAGCCTTGTAATGTTGAGGACAAGTCTTACATCATCCGTAACCCCAATTCTCTCCGTGTTCATAGATGAAATCGTAAAAGTCCCGTTTCCATATTTTGTACCATCTGCTTTAAAAACCGGAACTGCCGTTCCTCCTGCATTCCGATTAATTGAAGGAATATTTGCTCCATTTGCAGGTGTCATTGGTGGAATTGTGGCCAAACAATTTCCTTTATCAGAAAGGATATAGGCCACATCATTCATCATCATGTTTATTTCATTATTGGACTCTGTGGTTTTCGTCACCCTCCCTGCATTCTGACTGAGCTTGGCAATGGTGAGAGCGAGCCCTCCTGCCAAACCGGCTGCAATAAGTACTTCAACGAGACCAAAACCAAATGTGTTTTTAAAAAGTTTTTTCATATAGAAAATTTAGCAGGGATTTGAAAATCTAATTGTTAAGACTGCAAACACTGGTTTTGATGCTCTAAAATCTCATTTTTTAGTCTTAAATCTTTAGAATTGGTCGCATAAATGTCTGTTATTTCTCATCAGAAAAGCTTTCTTAAGTATGTAATTTTTTACCTTCTTAGAGCAAAAACGAAGTTAAGCCGATGTTAAGATTCTGTTAAGCAAGTTGCTATTAAACTTGCGGGGCACTTAGGGTGCCTCACTTTAATATTCCCGACCGGCCAAGAATAAGCGCATTTGATTTATAGTTTACTGATGAAAAAAATTCTTAGAAATATGCTTGGATTCGGTTTAGTTGAAGTACTCATTGCTGCTGGTCTTGCAGGTGGATTGGCCCTGACTATTGCAAAGCTTAGTCAGAATGCCAATCGTGTCACTAAGACTACAGAAAGTAATAATGAAATAAACCTCATGCTCAATGACGTTGCTTACATCTTATCAGACAAGGATAACTGTAATGCTTCTATCCCTTCCGGAACTCCTGCAAACGGGGCAGCGATTTCAGGAATTAGAAGAGTGGGCCCACCATTAATCACTAAGTACGTCCCAGGCACGGTTTATGGAAATGGAACCTTCACGATTTCATCTATGCAAACTGAAACAGTTGGAACCGACACCAATTTAGTTTTTGGGATCACAAGAAATAATGATGTCGTTTATGGATCAAAATCTATCACCAAACGAATCCCACTCAAGGCCGTTGTTGACTCAGGAAATATCACAAGCTGCTTCAGTGACACAGATAGCATGATCTCAACGGCTGTTCAAAAAGCTTGTCAGGGGAATACAGCTCGCTACGATGCAGTTTCCGGTGAATGTTATCATGACGTCGTTGGAGACCCAGCAGATATCTGTGGGCCCAATCAGGCCTATAAAGAAATAAGTACATCCGGTGGAACATTACGAATCAGATGCCAAGCTGCTCTTAATGCTCTCTCATGTCCCGCTGGAAAATTTATTAATGGAATCGATGCTAGCGGCTCACCAATATGCTCAGATCTAGTCACCGGTTGTACGGCCGGAAGTTATCTTAAAATATTAACAGGTGGAGCTCTCGCTTGTGTTGTTATCCCATCGTATCCTATTAACACCGTTCTTTTTTCTAGACCTGATGGCAGTTTTGATTGCTCAACATCAACCTGTGGTGTGAATCAATATTTACAAGGAATTAATTCAAATGGAACAGCCGTTTGTAAAACGATTCCAAATGGTCAGTGCGGATCAGGACAATATGTAAAAGAAGTAAAAGGTGACGGAACTCTTGTTTGTGGGGCGGTACCAGCTGCAGGTGGTTTAACTGTAGATGATTATTCATTCGCTGATGGTTATGACACTTCAACAGGTTCATGGACAAGAAAGACTATTGATCAAACAGCACAAAAAATTTGTGAACGCATGTCAGGCTTTAGTTGGACAGGGACAAAGTGTTTATTCGGAGGTGGCTCAGGAGGAACTTCTATAAAAATCTACAAACATATTGATAATACACTTACGACTGAATCAATACCAAGAACAGTCCAAAGGACTTGTGTTTATTGTAGTGGAGGAAATGGAGCGCCAGCAGCAACTCCATGTGACCCTGGCTGCGACTCAACAATTTATAAAGATATGGGAACCACCGAAGCAAAAGCAATGGGATATCCTGGTGGAGGAAACTGTGGTCCTTCTGGAAAAACCTATAGAGAAGTCACCAAAACTTGTAAAACGGACCCAGTACTCTTTGGAACGGTAAATAGCCCCTAGTTCCTAATCTAAATATGCTTCAACGCCAATTCCGAGAGAACTCTCCCACGGGGAGTTCTCAGGATTAGGCCTTCTTTTAAAAGATAAGGCTCATAGACTTCTTCTATCGTTTGCTTATCTTCACCCAAAGTGGCACTCAAGGCTTCAATACCAACAGGGCCACCTTGATAATAATTTTTCATCACAGTTAAAATTTTACGGTCCATATTATCAAGACCCAAATTATCAATATCTAAAAGTTCTAAGGCTGAATTTACTTCTAGCATTTCTACTTCCATTGAACCTTTCACTAAGGCAAAGTCACGAACTCGTCTTAAAATACGATTGGCAATTCTTGGCGTTCCTCTCGATCGACGAGCAATCTCAAATTTCGCATCCCCTATGAGCTTTAAACCCATCTTCTTGGCATTATTTTCAAGAATCACTGCTAAGGTCGCCGGCGCATAAAAATCAAAATTTAAATGGGCCATGAAACGATCACGGAGGGGATTAGATAAGAGTCCACTTCTTGTCGTTGCTCCAATTAAAGTAAAAGGGGCCAGATCAATTTGCATAGTGCGGGCCGAAGCTCCCTGGCCAATTAAGATATCAAGGCGGAAATCTTCCATCGCTGAATATAAAAGTTCTTCAACCGTAATATGCATACGATGAATTTCATCGATAAAAAGAACATCCCCTGCTTTCAGATTCGTTAGAACCGCAGCGAGGTCGCCCTTGCGCTCAATCCCCGGGCCTGAAACCAGATGAAGCTCAGAACCAACTTCCTTTGCGATAAGCATCGCCAAAGATGTTTTCCCAAGGCCTGGAGGACCTGAGAGAAGTACATGATCCATGGCCGCTTTACGAACTTTTGCAGAATGAACCATGAGTTCAATATTTTGAACGACTCGTTCTTGCCCGATATATTCTTTAAAAGACTGAGGGCGAAGACCAGCTTCATACTCACGTTCTTTAATATTGCCTTCTGTTCCTAAAATTCTTTCTTCATTCATAGTTTTATCTTATTTCTTTTAAAATGATTCTGACTAATTCTTCAGGTTTTTTTGTTGTTTCACTCACAAGATGCTTTTGAATAAGTGGAAGAACATCTTGATCCTTAAACCCCAGCTCCACTAAAGCAGATAAGGTATCTTTAAATAAAGCCGGATCCATTTTTGTTTTAGGATCTTCTTTAGTATTCGTTTTCTTTACTTCTGTTTGAGGAGCGATAGATGAGAAACCTAAATTCATTTTTTGAATTTTATCTTTTAAAGAAAGAATAATCTGATCAGCACTCTTCTTTCCTACTCCTGGAGCAGATTTTAAAATATTTGCGTTCTCAAAAGTAATCGCCTGAATAATTTGCTGAACACCAAGGCTAGCGACGAGATTGAAAGCACTTTTAGGTCCCACGCCATTCACATCAAGTAAAAGTTCAAAAAAAAGTTTGTCTTCAATAGAGATAAACCCATAAAGATCCTGAGACTGCTCACGAATGATATGAGATATAAAAACTTCTACTTGTTTCCCTGGAACTAATGGTTGAGACATGTTCACTTGATAACCGATTCCAGATGCTGTGTGAATAATACTCATCTGAGTTTCACTATAGATGACCGTACCTTGAAGATAACCAATCATAATTGTTTTCCTTTAACTTTATGGGCCAGAGAAGCAGCAAGCCCTCTGCCTTTAGATTTTCCACGCCCTTCTTTAGCAAGAGCGGTGGCCAAACTGATATTTTGATTTTGGAGAATATGGCAAAGAGCAATCGCAATGGCATCAGATTCATCGTGAGTTTTAAAATCACTGAGACCTAAATAGGTTTGAAGAAACTTTTGAACACCTTCTTTATCAGCATGTCCATGTCCTACCACCGTTGATTTTACTAAATTGGGAGAATATTCAAATATTTTTCCTTCATAGTTTTGAGAAAGCACCCCAAGCATCGCTCCACGTGACTGAGCTAGCTTAATGAGGGCCGTTGGACTTTTAACAAAGATTAATGACTCAAGAGCAATTTGATCAGGTTGGTGAAGGTCAACTAAGCTTTGAGTTTGTGTGACGATATCTTTCACACGAAGAAGGAATTCTTTTTTTGCATCAAATTTCATAATGCCAGAAGTGATATATCGCACATGACGACCTTGCTTTTCAAGTAAAGCATAGCCAGCTGTCACAGAACCAGGATCGATAGCGAGTACAATCATACTTCCATTCTATAGATGAGAATGGGCATCGGTCTAGAATATTCTATTCACATTTAGCAACATCTTTGAGTTCCCATTCTCCACCTTTTAACATGGCGGGAATAATTTTTTCTCGAATAGTCTTCATATTACAGGCCTCAAAACCATAAAAGAAATTTTCATTAACCATATCTCTTTGTCGGCAATAACTAAGAACATCATTTTTATTTTCGGCCAAAGCACAACAAGCCTGTGTCTCTTTGTAGTCAATACCATTAGCAAAACACTGTTCTGTAGCATGACCTAGTGAAAGACTGTGTCCAAGTTCATGAAGAAGTTCATCAACAACTTTTGCATCACTTTGAATTTCTGTTCGTCCATATTTATGACCATACGCAATTTCCATTGGATTTTCAGTAATGGCAACTCGTCCCGAAGCAAAACCAAGACCTTCAAACTGAGCTCCAGTTACTACGGCCAGAGCATCTAATTTAGAAAAATCTTTTCCATAAAGATTATGTGTTTTTGCTTCTTGATAAACTTCATTTACTACGCTCATTCCTTTATTTTCCGCATACCAAATTCGTTGAAGCTTATCCATATCAGTCACAGGCTCAGTAATTAAAACCGGCTCTTTCTGAACAATTTGTTCAAACTTATAGTCAGGGAGATCTTTGATTTGGTTTTTAAATGGGAGAATGGCTCTAAAAATGACATTCAGCTTAAGTTCTCCATTGGTCGCAAGTTCGAATCGTTTCTCTAGAAGATCTTGTACCTTTGAAAAGTTTTCATCCGTATACAAATCCCCATAATAAATAAGACCAATATTAAAAATTGCTTGAGATCTTTTTTTATAAAATTTTGGCATTGAGGAAACGGCCATATTATCATTCAAAGGAGCAATCACTACTTTGGGAGGGACTGCTACTTCTTTTTTTGGAGTGGAAGCAGGAGTTGTTTGGGCTATTTTTTTGGATTTTGTTTTCTTTGGGGCTTTCTTTTTCTTTGTAAAAATTTTGGAAATATCTTTATCAAACTGAAAAATCGATGATCGTTTTTTGGGAGCAGAGGTTGTTTGTGCCAAAGAGCTTAAGGCAAACAACAAACTTAAGGTAATGATGAAAAACTTAGACATAAATATCTCCCCGATGAACTTAAAGTATAGTTCAACGAAGCAGGAGTAATGCCATTGGGAGTAGAATTTACTAAGGCCGTTTAAGAACTAGTCAGCCTTATAAGATATTAATTACTTGCGCGACCTTTAAGGTAGTTTCCAGCATAAAAGACAAAAGATCCAAAAACTAATTGAGCGAGCTCAAACTGTCCATAATCCCCATTTCTAATACCAGAAATAAAACAAAGCCCAACTGCTGTTAGACCAAAAATTTGCATTCCAAGGCCAATATAAAATTTTGCTTTCATCCTGTGGTGATACCGCATCAATGAGAAATAAGGAAGGACTTTTTGTCGGCGCCATCTTATAGTAATTTCAAAGGAATTTGATATGACGACACTCTTAAAAGCTCAGCCATTAGTTGATCAGAAAATTGCGGACTTAACTAAGCGTTGTCAGACTCTTATTCAAAATGGACGCACTCCTTTTATGAAAGTGGTCCTTGTTGGAAACAATCCAGCGAGCCTTACCTATATTAAAAATAAAAAACGTATCTGCGAAATGGTGGGGGCCAAATTTGAGCTCGACCAACTTGACGATAAAATTACCAAAGATGAATTTTTAAAGCATATCGAAAAACTAAATAATGATCCTGCAGTGACTGGAATTATTATTCAACTTCCTGTGTCTCCAGAACTTAAAACTCTTCGAATTACCAATTTAGTAAATCCAGAAAAAGATATCGATGGATTTCATAGTAAAAATACTCAATGGCTTTATGAAGGTTCATACCAAACAAACCATCTTCTTCCTTGTACACCGAAAGGGATTATTGGACTGCTTGATTTCTATCAAATTCCTCTTAAAGGAAAACACGCTGTTGTCATCGGAAGAAGTTTGATTGTTGGGAAACCTATCTCAATGCTTCTCTCTAACAGAGACGCCACTGTAACTCTGGCCCACTCAAAAACTGAAAACCTCGTTGAACTGACTAAGTCTGCAGATATTATTATCTCGGCCGTTGGGAGAGCAGAGTTAATTACTGTTTCGCATATCAACCCTCAAAGAAAAACTGTGATTATTGATGTGGGAATGAATACTCTCGATGGGAAACTCGTAGGGGACGTTAAATTTGATGAAGTTTCCCCTCTTGTCGCTGCTATTTCTCCTGTCCCTGGTGGAGTGGGACCTATGACAGTGATCTCATTAGTTGAAAACCTTATTCTCGCTACTGAAAAAAAATCTTAAGGACATAAATCATGACTGAACTTTTTAGAACTTCTCTTTTTAGTGAGCACCAAAAACTTGGCGCTAAACTTGTTCCTTTTGCTGGTTGGAAAATGCCTGTTCAGTATACATCGGTAAAAGATGAAGCACTTGCTGTGAGAAACAATGTAGGTGTTTTTGATGTTTCACATATGGGTGAGTTTTTTATTGAAGGTACCGACGCCGTTGATTTTGTTGATCAACTGGTAACTAACGATATTGCGACTGCTCCTATTGGAAAAGCTATCTATTCTCCTCTGTGCCGTGAAGACGGAACAGTAGTTGATGACTTAATTGTTTATAAGCTCGCTGAAAACAGAATCATGATTTGTGTGAATGCTTCAAATATTGAAAAGGATTTCTCTTGGATGCAATCAAAGCATTCAGGGTTTAAATGTTCACTCGTCAATCGCTCAAATGATTTTTCACTTCTTGCCATACAAGGGCCGAAGTCAGAAGAAATTTTAAGAGATATTTTTAAAGATCTACCGGCCATGGAGTATTACTCAGTAGCAGAAATGGGAAAATTCATTTTTGCCAGAACTGGCTACACAGGTGAGGATGGATTTGAAGTTTTTGGCACTCATGAAGAAATTAAAAAATTGTGGAATGATTTCATGGAGAGAAAAGTAACTCCTTGTGGTCTTGCCGCTCGTGATGTCCTCCGCCTTGAAGTTTGTTACCCACTTTATGGCCATGAGCTTAGTGATTCAGTCACTCCCCTAGATGCTGCGCTTGGTTGGACGGTAAAACTAAATAAAAAAAGCTTTATTGGAAAGAATGCACTCGCAGAAACGAAGCCTAAATACAAACTTGTTAAGCTTCTCGTTGAAAAAGGCATTCCTCGCGAAGGTTATAAAATTGTCAATTCTGATCACAAACCAATTGGAACAGTCACTAGTGGCACCATGTCAGTGGTTCTGAATCAAGGAATTGCCTTTGCTCAAGTAGAAATTGCGAACTTCCCAAAAGATGAAGTCTTTTTTGTAGATATTCGCGGAAAATTTTATAACACTACATTAACTAAAAAAGCGTTTGTAACCGGAGGACATAAATAATGAGCACTAACGTACCAGCTAACCTTAAATACACTAAAGAGCACGAGTGGACACTCCTTGAAGGGGATGTACTCACAGTGGGAATCACTGATTTTGCACAGTCTGCTCTTGGCGATATCGTTTTTGTTGAAGTTCCAGATGTTGGTTCAGATGTAATGTCTGGAAAAACTTTTGGTGTGGTTGAATCAATTAAGTCAGTAAGTGATCTCTATGCACCAGTTTCTGGTGAAGTTATTGCGAAAAATTCTGACGTTGAAGGTAATCCTGAAAAAATTAATCAAGACTCTTACGGATCGTGGTTAATTAAAGTCAAGGTAAAAAATCCTTCAGAATTAGACTCACTTTTAACTGCTGCTCAATATCAAGAATTTTGTAATACATCTCACTAAGTTTTATAGATGGCGCACAAAATGCGCCATCTCCCTCTAATTATTTAAACTTTCTAAAATTCCTTCTCAATAGAAAAAAACTACTCTGAAAAAAGTATTACCTTAGGCAGATCGTTCTTTACGATTTGATAGGGAATAGTCCATACTGCGGTTTCGTTTTCATATCTCATCAGTCAGTAGGCGAGGAAATTTTTGATGGAATCTATTCAGCTACTAAATACAGCGATCATTAAAAGCAAAGAACAAAAAGTTAACCACTCTTTTGAAGAGCGTCTTAACAAAATTTGCCAATCGCCCGCTATTGAAGCTTTGAATAAGTGTATTACTCAATATGCTGAAACTCAAAAAATGTCCCGTGATCAAGCGGCACTTCAAGTGATTGAGTCAATTCGTGAACTTGATTCTATCTGGTCTGATTATGTAATGATGGAAGGGATAGATAAATTAAAGTCTCTTCTTAAAAATCAACAGTAATTAAGATTTAACTACAAAGCCCCATTCAATTGTCGCTTTTCCATTAACCAATAAATCTTTTGGTGGATTTGGAAATGGACCAGCTTTATTGAATGATTCAATCGCGGCATCATCTAGCTCACGCACACCACTTGTACTTAATACTTTCACGTGAACTATCTGGCCTTTTTCATCCAATGTAATTTTAAGAGATGTTATTAAGTCTTCACTGGCCGGAAGTCTGCGCCCTGCTCTATTCAGTGCTGCTGCTTTCTCTTGAATACTACGTCCCCAGAATTGCTCTAGTTTTTGACGTATACGGTGGTAGTAACCAAAGAACTTAAACTCAGTTGTGTTCACTTGGGTAAAGTCACCCATTGGAATTTCTTGAAGATAATCATTAGAAGCGCTCACAGTGGCCTTCTTAGGGTTTGTTTTCTGCCCCAGTTTGGCCAGAGTGGCCTCTTTATACGGATTTTCCTCACCAAAGGCATGCTGACCTAGCTTAGTGAGATCAACGTTTCGTTTACCTTGTTTCTGTTTGCTCTTGTGGATCTCTTTTGAAACCTGAGATGTCGCCCCTTGAGTAGCACTTTGAAATGTATCAACATTTCTCGCCACTGTTTGGCGGTCAAAGGCGCGAGTCTTATCACTCAAAAATTTTGAATCAATAGGAGTGGCATCAGTCGGAGAATCCTCAGACTGAACAATTTGTTTTTTCTTTTTCTGTTCTTCTTTTTGTAAAAAATGATCTTGAAGTAGTTTCACTTTAATCAGAGTTGAATCGCTGACTACACGGACGTGGGGCCTAGATTCAATTGATCTCATCACCAGCATTGCTAAGTGAAGAAAAACAATAAAGCCTAAGAAGGCCCAAAAATTTGTTGACCACTTTTTTAAGTGTTCAGTCATGAAACTACCTCTCTATTTATCTTTTCGGATAAAAGAGAGGTGGCATTAAATAAAAGAATTATTGATTAGAGAACTCAACTACTGATTCATATAGTAATCATCGCCATCGAGGGCCGGTGCTGGAGTTACGCCATCTTCCGAGTCTGAGGGAGTACTATAACTAGAAGGAACGGTATTAGGATCATATCCCTCAACAAAGGATTCCATGAATCCACCTTCAGATCCCGCCGGTAATGCACGGCCTGTTTGTTTATTGATCATCACTTGAACAATACCATTTGGAACTTTAAATTCTGGAGCTCCATATTTTTCAATCGCAGCTGACATATAATCCATCCAGATAGGAAGCGAAGCTCTGGCCCCAGTCTCACCGTAACCTAAAGTTCTATTGTCATCAAAACCAGTCCAAGCACCCACAACTAAATTTTGTGAGAAACCGACAAAGAGAGCATCGACAAAATTATTTGTTGTTCCGGTTTTTCCACCTAAATTTGTACTTAAACTAGCAGCAGCTCCACCAGTACCGTAAAGGACAACTCCGTTAATAAGATTAGTCATCACATAGGCCAATCGTTCATCATATACTTGGTTATCATGAAGATTTTGGTGCAATGGATTTCCAATTTTTTTCGCCGGCTCTCCCTCTACTCCACTTTCAACTACTTCAACTTTAGGCAGTTCTGTTTCTTCTGGTTTATAAGTAGGTGGCGCGTAGGTTTTACCATTACGATCTTTAATGGAAATAATTGAACGTAGTGGAATGCGTTTTCCACCATTCGGAAAGACAGCATAACCACGAACAAGTTCAGCCAGTGAGATACCAAATGACCCAAGAGAAATTGTCATATCTTTTGGAAGTGTCGTTTTCATACCCAAGCGACTTACAAATTCGCTCATTTTATTAACGCCAATATCTTGAAGTAAACGAATAGTCGGAATATTTCGAGAGACCTCTAAAGCATGTCTAAAAGTCATTGGACCTTTAAATTCTCCATCATAGTTACGAGGCTTCCAGCTTAAATTATCTTCAGCTCCACCAAGTGCCTGTGGCATATCAAGAAGCGAAGTAGAAGGTGTATAGCCATTCTCTAAAGCTGCTGCATAAATAAATGGTTTAAAAGATGATCCAGGTTGTCTCGCAGATTGAATCACCCGATTAAATTGTGATTTTTGAAAATCAACTCCGCCTACAAGAGTGACAATATCTCCACTATCAGGGTTAATCGCCACAAGGGCCCCCTCGACATCAGGCTCTTGATCAAGTGAGGCTTGAACCACTTTTTGTTTGGCTTGAATTTGAGCTAGTTTTTTGTCTTTATATTTTTTGAAAAAATCATCATTAATCAAACTTGAAGCTGACTCTTCTAGAGACTCAATAGTCACAAGAATAACATCTCCTCTTTTTACTATTTTTGAAGGAATTTTTTGGGAACCAAAATAAACAGGCTCATCACTTAGCTTTCTATCGTGGGCCCAAGCAAATCCTTTTTCAGCAATGACAACCTTCACTCCACCAACTGAGGCCAGGATAGTTCTTTTTAAATTATCAACATCAAGAACGATTGCCTGATACGACTCACCTTTTTGCAAGAACCCAAGAAGTGATTCATCACTTCTATTTCCGATAATCACAAGTTTTTTGAAACGATCACTCAGTTTACTTTCTTGCTCTTCAGTATAGGCGAGAGTTTTTTCATACTGATCATCAGCTTCATTGAACTCGTAGAAGTTTTTTCCTTCTGTTGAAAATGTAAAAAATGTAGATTTTTCTTTTAAAATACTTTTTCTATTTTCACGAACATAGTTTTTAAGTTCTTCGTCACCTTCAATATGCTTAATAGGCCCTTTAAAGCCTTGTCTTTTATCAAGCTCTTTCACTCTTCTGACAACGGCTTTTTCAGCTTTTTGCTGAAGAGACCAATCAAGAGTTGTTACAACTTTAAAACCTTCCGTTAAAAATTCATCGCTACTCACTAAAGTCATGACTTCTTGTCTTACCCAGTCTGTAAAATGCCCACCCTTCATATCTGAGCTTCTTCTAATTCTCATTTTGATATTTTCAGCAAGAGCAGCGTCGTACTCTTCTTTCGTGATTTTTTTTGTAGCAAACATTCTTCCTAACACATAAGTTTGGCGAACTTTTGCATACTTTGGACTAACGTATGGAGAATATCTGCCTGGCGCCACTAGTAGTCCGGCCACAAGTGCTGACTCAGCAATCGTCGCTTCACTTAAGCTTTTATCAAAATAGCCTCTAAAAGCGGCTTTCACGCCGTAGTATCCACCACCAAGATAAACTTGATTCAAATATAAAAAGAGAATTTCTTCTTTCGAAAATTTTTGTTCAATTTTGCGAGCGAGCATTAGATCTTTTACTTTACGCGAGAGAGTTCGCTCTTTTGAAAGTAATAATGATTTTGCAACCTGCTGAGTAATCGTCGATCCACCTTGAACGAGACGCCCCTCTTTCATATTCACAATGAAAGCACGAGCAATCCCCAGATAATCAATTCCTTGGTGATTATAAAAGTTATCGTCCTCTGCTGAAAGAAATGCTCCTACTACGCGTGGAGGAATATCTTTAAAGTCCACAACGTCGCGAGTTTCTTTTCCGATATCTAGAAGAACCTCACCATCTTTTGAAAGAATCTGTGAATTCATAGGAGGGTTATAATCTTTTAAAGAATTAATCTGCGGGAGATCGATTGAGATATAAAAGAACAACCCCAAAACTGCAAAAAGACCTGCAAAGGCCAGGGCCGCAAGAACAGCGAGTGTTTTTACTAAACGTTTCAAAATTACCTCATGGAGAAGAAAAAATAACTAAGTCTATTTTAAAGACATCTATAAGAAATGAAAGGATTACTGGTAATCTAATTCTTTTAATGAATCATTGAGTATTTTTATCTTCTTCTCAGCTTGATCCAATGTTCCCCGACAGTTTTTATACAGTTCAACTCCACGTTCAAATTTTTGCAGACTATCTTGAAGAGGTAGTTCACCACTTTCTAAATCATGAACCAGCTTTTCTAGTTCTTTTAGTGAAGATTCAAAATCTTGATTAGATTGCTCTGCTTTTTTTGTCGCCATATAGGGGTCCTGAGTTGAAGGTTTGACATCTCTTGTAGATAAATTTTCCCATGTCATGGCCCTTAAGACAAGGTTTCAAGGACTTAATCATGCTAAAGAAATTGCCTACATATGTTTATGACATCCCCCCTGTTAAAATTTACCTATCGGTCCAAGGATTGGTCCGACCATAAATCTAAGGAAGCGAAGGAGTCGTATCTTTGGGTAACAATAATATCTGGGTTAATCTTTCAGGACAAATTGCTCAACAAAGAAAAGTTGAAACGATTGCCAACAACGTGGCCAATGCCAACACTGTTGGATTTAAAAAAGATCAGCTTGTTTTTAAAGAACATTTAACTGCGCTCAATAAAGGTGTCGAGGATATCGATATTCCTCGTGGTGAATTTTCACCAGAAGATTTTTATCACTCGCAAGGTGCTGAGAATGCTTACGTTGCCATTGATGGTAGTTATACTATTTTTGAACAAGGTCAGCTTATTCCGACTCAAAGCCCACTCGATGTCGCCCTGAAAGGAAAAGGATTTATTGAAGTTCTGACTCCTAATGGAGTGAGATTTACTCGTAAAGGAAATCTCTCAATAGATCGTGAAGGAAGCTTAGTTAATGATCAGGGATTTAAAGTTTTAAATGCCACAACGGTAAGTGCGGAAGCACTTCGTGATCCAGCTTCGGCCCCTGAACAAAATCCTGCTGATAGAATTATTAAAATTCCAAGTAACACAAGAATCACTATCTCGCTTGAGGGTGAAATTTTGACTTCGGCCAATGGAAGCATTGGAAAGATGTCAGTCGTTGAATTTAAAGATCATCAGGCACTAAAGAAAGAAGGAAATTCTCTTTTTATCACTCCTGATGAGAAAAATATCGTGCGTGAGAATGTTCTTACAACGGTAAATCAAGGATTTCTTGAAGGTTCAAATGTGAATGCGATTGAAGAGATGAGTGAGCTTATTAAGGCCCATCGCCATTTTGAATCGATTCAAAAAGCTATTAATGCCTATGACAGTATTTCTGGAAAAATATCAAACGATCTTGGTAAATTTTAACAGGGGATTTTAAATGATTCGTGCTCTACAAACAGCAGCGACAGGAATGTCGGCACAGGAATCGAACGTGAACACGATTTCCAATAATATTGCGAACGTGAACACGACAGGATTTAAAAAATCACGAACTGAGTTTGATGATTTACTTTATGAAACTGTTCAAGAAGCAGGAGCTAAATCTTCTGGAAATTCGGAATATAATGTTGGACTTCAAGTCGGTTCAGGAGCGAAAGTTACTGCCACTCGTGCCCAACACACTCAAGGTGCTCCTCAAATGACTAATAATCCATACGATCTCATGATCAACGGAGAAGGTTTTTTTGGAATTGTGGCCCCTAATGGTGAATTAAAATTTACTCGTGATGGAAGTTTTAATGTGGATGCCCAAGGAACTCTTGTGACTAAAGCAGGACACAAAGTTTTCCCTGGAGTGGTCGTTCCTCCGAATGTCATGAGTATCAATATTTCTGATAGCGGAACTGTTGAAGCCTTTACACGTAACTCTCCAGAACCAATTAATCTAGGTCAGATCCCTGTTTTTACTTTTGTTAACCCTACTGGTCTTCGTAGTGAAGGTGGAAACCTTCTGGGGGCCACAGCAGGAAGTGGACAAGCGCAACAACAGATCGCTGGTGAAAATAGCAGTGGTGTGATGATGCAAGGAGCGATTGAAGCTTCTAACGTAAACGTAATGAATGAGATGACGGATTTAATTAAGGCCCAACGTGCTTATGAAATGAATTCAAAAGTCATGGGTGTTGCCGACCAAATGCTACAAACAGTTAACAATGTGAGATAATGAAAAGATTAATTACACTCGCCCTATTTATTTTTAGTTTTACAAGCTTTGCTTGTCATATAGAACTTCCAGAGAGAATTCTTATTATTGAAAACAATAATAATGATCTCTCTTATCAAAATTCGAATGACTGTACTTTGGTGGAAAAAGAAAAGCTCCATGAAATTTTGATGTCTACTGAAGGAAAAATCACTGCTCTTCAGATGATGAGAATGATTCAAGCTCAAGCCGATGTTGCTCTCACAATTGCGCCCCATTTTATTCAAATAGATCATTTAAATAATTTTGCAAGAACTCAACTTCCTCTTCCTCAGTCAATTTTTGTTAAAGAAATTCATCCTGCAATTGGAATGAAACCACTCTTTGCTTTGAAAAATGGTGATAATATTTCGCTTTCTTGTGAAGGCTGCCTGTATGGCCTTAACCAAAGACTTGTGATGACTCATACTCCATTTATTGGAGACAAGGCCCAGCATTTATTAACCATCAGTTTTGGAAAATTAACGAAGGCCTATAGACTCACTCAGCCCCTTCAAGGATTTGCTGAATTAAAAAATTCTTCTCTTTATCAAGAAGATTATATTGAAGTCATCCCTCAAACTGAGCTCGTTCAAGATGCTTCTACTTTAAAATTTTTTAAAACGAATAAGCCTCTTAAAGCAGGTGACTATATTCGTAAAGCAGATCTCACTCCCATGAATTTAGTTCGTGCCGGAGATCAGACGGAGCTTATTTTTGAGAACACTCAAATTACAATTAAGACCAGTGGTATCGCTCGCAATAATGGCGGTCATGGTGATTCAATTGAAGTGTTTGTTCCAGGGAAAAATAAAAAATACTTAGGTAAAATAATTGATGATCACAAGGTAGTCGTTCACTTATGAGAGTTTTATTAGTTTTAAGTTTATTGTCGTTAGTTAGTTGCGCAGGTTATGTGGATTCTCTCCATCGTCAAATTGATCGCGAAGAAGGACATGCAAAAGCTGGTCCTCCACCGAAAGATGGAATCGATGCTTTTAGACAAAGTAATAATCGCCAAGACAGAGCACGTGACAAACGTCCTATCAATAATCCTGTTACATTCAGTCTTAACGGCAGTGGGCCTAATAGTGAAATGCGCCCAAATGTGAAGCGTGACTACAAACCACAAAGATACACTCGTGGTGATTTTGTGGATGGTGATCCTGCTGGATCTTTATGGGCCAATCAAGGATCATCTGCAGAGTTGTTCACAAACACTAACGATAAAAGAAATGGTGATGTTGTTATCATCAACGTTTTAGACAATCTGAGAAACCAAATTTCAAATGAACTTAAACGTGCTTTTCCTGATGCTCCTGTGAAAAAGACTACTGACACCGCTAAAACGGCTGCCACAGCAGCTGTAAATCCTGCTGCCGCAGCTGCTGCTTCAGCCGCTGATGATGTAGATGTAAAAGTCTATGACAAGGTTTCTGGGACTGTCGTTGAGGAGATCAATAAGGACTACCTCATAGTTAGAGGTCGGAAGGAAGTTATTTTTAAGAAGGAAAAAAGGTCCATCGAAATTGAGGCCCTTGTGTCTCGTCGAGATATTTTAGAAAATGATTATGTAAACTCGGACAAAATTTTAGAATCCCGAGTTTTTGTTGTGAGGTAAATTCAGGATGAATAAACTCTTCGCCCTTCTTTCTCTTTCCGTATTAAGCCTATCTGCGGTTGCTACAACAAGTAGAATCAAAGACTTAGTAACGATTAAAGGTGTTCGTGAGAACGCTCTTATTGGTTATGGTTTAGTGATTGGCCTTAATGGAACAGGAGACGGTGGTGGTGAGATTACCAACACTTCACTCAAAAAGATGTTTCAAACCTTGGGACTTAACCCACAAAAAGAAGTGACTTCAAAAAATGTGGCGGCAGTTATCGTCACTGCTAAGCTTCCAGCTTTTGGTCGCGTAGGCCAAAAACTAGATGTGACAATCTCTTCAATTGGAGATGCTTCTTCACTTGCAGGCGGAACACTTCTTGTGACACCTCTTAAAGGCGGAGACGGCCAAGTTTACGCTGTTTCTTCTGGGGCCCTGTCTATCGGTGGTCTTGAGAAAGGGAAGAAATTTGCGACTACTGGACGCATCCCTGATGGTGGAACAGTTGAGAAAGAACTTGAAATGAGCTTTAACGAAAAGAAGGCCCTTCGTCTTGCTTTAAATACTCCCGATTTTACTACTGCTGCTCGAATTGAAAAAACCATCAACCAAGAGCTTGGTGGAAAGTATGCGACGGCTTCAGACTCAACAACAATTGATCTTATCATCCCTACTTACTACGAAAGAAAAGTTGTTGAACTTATCGCCCATGTTGAAAACTATCGTGTTGCTGCTGATGTCGCCGCTCGAATTGTTATCAATGAGCGAACTGGGACAGTGGTTGCTGGTGGGGAAATCGTTCTTAAAAAGTCAGCTATTGCTCACGGAAATCTGGTTCTTGAAGTCAAAGGCAGTGAAGCCGGTGGCAAACAGGCCGTTCACATGATTGAGCAAACAACTACAATAAATGACCTAGTTAAAGCATTGAATGCACTAGGGACTACCCCCGAAGACCTTATCTCAATTTTCCAGGCCCTCAAAGGCCAGGGGGCATTAGTTGCCGATATTGAGTTGATCTAGTCGGTCAATTTTTCCACTGTCAAAAAATGCTAACACCCCAGTTAGAAAAAATGCTAAGATTTTAATAGGGATTCTCAGGACGAGAAGGACCCTTAAAAAGAACCAGGATGGTGATTTTGAAAATAAATCCACAAGCAAACGTAGATCAAGCTACTACTGCTAAAAAAATCCTTAAACAATATGAAGACGTCGCTGAAGGCATGGAAGCTAATTTTACTAATCATATGCTTAGTGAGATGAGAAAAGCTGTGAATAAGGAAACTCCTGATTCTGCCGCGACTGATTACTATAATTCGCTAATGGATGATGAGCATTCAAAGATGATGGCCGGTTCAAAAAACGGTCTTGGAGTGAAAGGAATGATCCTAGATCAAATTCTTCCACAACATCTTAAGCAACTCAGAAACCAAGTAGCGCCACAACAGCAAATCGCTAAATACGAATCTGTCTCAGGACGAGCTGATTCTGCGAAGGAGATATCTCATGAGTAATGGAATTGATACTACTCGCTCTCCCTTCTTTCCTCGCTCTCGCACAGGAGAAACAGGGGCCACAAAAAGTGGTCAAAATGCTGGTCAAATTCGCCGTAATTCGGTTGAGAAGACTGAGCAAATTATGGATAGGACTTCATCTGATGCTAAAGTAAACATCAACGATGGTGTAAAAGAATTTGCGCGCATTAAAAAAGCCGTAGATGCTTCTGAGCCAGTTGATAATTCAGAAAAGATTGCGAGACTTAAAGCGCAAATTCAATCTGGAACTTACGAAGTAGATTACGACGCACTTGCTGATAAAATCTTAACTTCTGAATTCTAAGAGGACATCCTATGTCAGCTATGAAGAAGCTCTATTATCAACAAGCAATTATGATCTGGGAACAGTTCTGCCAACTGCACAGAGATCTTTTTGATCTCACTTGTGACGAGTACCTAGTTCTTCTTGCTTCTGATATTGAAAAATTAGAATCAATGCTTCCTGAGAAGGAAGATATTATCCATAGGATTGGGTTAATTGAGAATGAGCGCGCAGCTCTTATTCATACATTAAATACAAGAGAAATCATGGATCAGCCCCTTGATAAGGTGTCTGATCTTTTAGACTATTTTGATGAAATTGAAGCAGAAATGGGAGTGAGTGCACTTAAGAATTTAAATGCCCTCCTTATTGATATTGTAGTGAGACTACAAACACAGAATAAGAAAAACCAACATTTCTTAAATAAAGCGATGGTCTCAATTCGCGATATTAAAGAATCATTTGGTGGAAAGAAAAAGCCTTACATGACGTATGGCTCAGATGGAATGACGAAGTCTATTCCACGATAATATTGACCTAAGACAAGGATTGTCCTTTGGGTGCAGATCTTTTAAATATTGGTAAGTCGGGGCTCTCAGCGGCCAAGCAATCGATGTCTACGACATCGCATAACATTGCTAACGCCAATACTGACGGATACTCACGCCAAGAAGTTCGTATGAAAAACGGGATCACTCTCTCTGAGGGTGATTATGTCGTTGGTACGGGTGTAGATATCCAGTCAATCAGAAGATCACATGATGATCTTATCGAAAAGAAACTCAATGTAGCTACGGCCAATCATAAGTACAATGAAGAGCGTGCTCTTCAGCTTGGACACGTTGAAGAGATCTTCAATGAAGTGAACTCTGATGGGTTAAACAAAGTTCTTAATCGTTTTTTCAATTCATTCAGAGAACTTTCAAATCAACCAGAAAATGAAACTGTAAGAAATATTGTTCGTGAAAACGCAAAGATCGTGACTGAAGATTTTCACCGTATTACTGAAAGTCTTGATCAAGTACGTGCCTCAATGAACCGTAAGATTTCTCTTCAAGTTCAAGATGCTAATAGCCTTGCTAAAACTGTCGCAAAATTAAATAAAGAAATTGCTGTTCTTGAAGTTGGTGGTGGAGAAGCGAACGATCTCCAAGATCAGCGTGATAATGCAGTCAGAACTCTGGCCGAGATGTTCACTGTTTCTACTTACTCAGATGAGCAAGGACGCTATGTTGTAAATATTGAAGGCCTTGGATCACTCGTAGCAGGTGAAGTGGCCCAAGAACTGAGAGCTGGTTCATCAGTAAAACCTGGAGATAGCTCTGCAGACAAAGGGAATGTTGAAATCTTTTTTGCTTCACGCCCTAGTAAATCTATTACAGATCAAATCAAAACGGGATCAATTGGATCTCTCATTAAAACTCGTGATGATGAACTTAGTGCACTTGAAAAACAAGTCGATGAGCTTGCTCACGGATTAGTTCTTTCAACCAATGCCGTTCACCGTCGTGGATTTGCTAATTTTCAAGTCCCTACTGACGCTCAAGGAAATCCTGTTCCAAATGCAGCGGCAAGACCTGTGACTGGACTTGATTTTTTTAAAGAGCCACTTGATGTAAAGAGAGCAGCTGAATATATCGATCTTTCAGATGTTGTTAAAGAAGATGCGAATAATATTGCGACAGCTCTTGAGGCCAATAAGCCTGGAGATAACCGCATTGCTCTCGCGATCTCAAAACTTCAACATGAAAAAGTTTTAGGTGAAGGAACAACTACATTTGAAGAACAGTACTTAAAGTCTGTTGGGCAAGTGGGACTTCTTTCTGGAAAATCTAAAATTGACACTGAACAATCATCAGGAATTTTAGCTCAGGCCAAATCATTCAAAGAAAGACTCGCGGGAGTTTCTTTAGATGAGGAAGCGGCCAATATGGTAAGATATCAAAATGCATATGAAGCCAGTGCAAAAGTCATTAAAGCTTCAGATGAAATGTTCAGAGCGGTCCTAGGGATCATGAACTAAGGTAAAGTATGTCGAGAGTATCTGAAAATAGTTCTGTCGGTGCAATCAACTACGCAGTAGGAAAGACAAAGTCGCGCGTGGAAGATTTGCAGATGAGAGGATCGACATTAAAGAGAATCACAAAACCCTCAGATGATCCTGTTGGGAATATTGATTTGCTTGCTATTCGTTCTCAGAATATCGATGCTGGACAATATCTTCGTAATGTTAACTTCGCTAATACTCAACTCTCATTTACTGAAAATGTTTTGGGTGAACTCACAGATATTTTATTAAAAGCAAAAGAGCTTGCTGTTGGGCAAGCTTCTTCTATTTATAATGTTGAGATTAGATCTGGTGTGGCCAAAGAGATTCACCAACTTCGTGAGCAGGCCCTCAGTATCGCCAATAAACGTATGGGGAATCGCTACCTCTTTGCAGGACAAAAGATTCTCACTCGTCCTTTTGATAAAGAGGGCAGCTACCAAGGTGATACGAGCAAAATGTTTGTTGAAGTAAATAAAGATGTATTGGTACCTATTAATCTTAGTGGAGCCGAGGTCTTTTTTACTAAACCCAAAGCTCCAGTCACAAGAAAACAATTAGAGATTCAGCAAGGCCCAGATATGGAGCTTCCTGATCAAGGCAGAAATCTGGCTTCAGGTGAAAATGTTGAAGCCTCTGACAACAGTACCTCTAATATTTTTGATGAACTCAGAAGCCTAGAAAATGCACTATTAACTGATAACCATGAAATTATCCAAGGCTTGCTTGTAAATTTAGATACAAGTATGGACCGTGTGACAACATTAAGAACTGAGATTGGGGCGCTTACTAACACTATTGCGAACTCGGAAACAAATATTGAGAAAACTAAACTTCTTAATGAGTCATATAAGTCAAAAATTGAAGACGCTGATGTCACTGAACTCTTCAGTGACCTCCAAAAAGAGCAGACCGTCCTTAAGGCAGCCTATAAAGCTAGTGCTAATTTGATGAATACGAACCTTATGGACTTCCTGCGCTAAGAAATTCTTACAATGTCTTAACCTTTTTTCCATAAAACCCTTGCACAACTCCTCCAATCTGTTATACACACTGCCAATAGTAAGTTTATTGAGTCAGTCAGAAATTTGACTCAGCCAAAAAAGACTCACAAGGAATATATAATGCTCGTTCTAACAAGGAAGCTAGGAGAAAGCATCGCAATTGACGATAATATCAAGATTGTTGTGGTGCAAATAAAAGGTAAGCAAGTACGCTTGGGTATCAAAGCTCCTAAAGAGACGAAAATTCACCGCGAAGAGGTCTATCAGGCCATTCAAGATCAAAATACTGAAGCTGTTCAGACTAGCATGGATGACATAGGGCGTCTAGGCGAAGAGCTAAAGAAGAAATAATTTTCCTCCTTGCACATTTTATTGTTTGACTGGTAACATCAAGATGCTATGGTAAGAATACCTTACCATTTTGTTTTGGAGGATAATCCGTGAAAGTTAATACATCAAGATTTGGGGAACTGGACGTAAACCCAACAGATATTGTCGCCTTCCCTGAAGGGTTACTCGGCTTCGAAAACCTTAAAAAGTATTTCGTTGTTGATCCAGGTGACAGCACACTTATTCTTTGGCTTCAATCAATTGAAGACGAGAAAGTAGCTTTCCCAATCATCGAACCTAAAATCTTTAAGCCAGATTATATTGCAAAACTTCTTCCTGCAGATCTTAACGGTCTAGAGTTAGAAGCACTTACAAATGCAAAACTTTACAGCATTCTTACGATCCCAGCGAACGTAACTGAAATGTCTGCAAACGTGAAAGCACCAATAGTGATTAACTCTCAGAAGAAAATTGGAAAACAAATTGTTCTTCAAGATTCTAAGCTGTCTGTTAAGCATGAAATGTACAAAGAGCTTAAGACTTATATCGTAAACTTCTCTTCTGATGATGCAAAACGTACGGACTTCGCTCCAAGCATCACTCTTGAAGCTGGAGAATTCAAACCAGCATCTGCTGCTCGCGCAACAATCGCTGAAGCTTAATCTTCTCTAGACAAAAATAGATAATAAAAAAGCCACCTTTAAAGGTGGCTTTTTTATTTGTATCTACTAACTTAGTTCTTACTAACAATTATTTATAAAGAAATATGAGTCTCAGTCGCCCCACGAGATAAATTAATATACATCACGGCCTCTTGATTATTTGGCTCACGAGAAAGAACATTCTGCCACTCAGCTTGAGCTTCAATGATATTGCCTGATCCGTAAAATAGAAGACCTAAGGCAATACGAGCTGGGATGTATCCTGGATGCTCATTTTTAAGCTTTTTAAGCTCTTCAAATGATTTTGAAGTGAAACCCTTCTTAGAGTAGAGCTTGGCCACCTTAATGCGAATTTCGAGGTTATCAGGGTCTAGGTTAATTGATTTATTGTATTCAAATAGAGCTTCATCAAATCGATTATAAGAAGCATAAGATTCAGCTAGCTCATAATGCTTAAGTGAGAACTTCTTATTAAGGTGAGGATCAACCACACCTTGGTTCTGAGAATTTTTAACGTGATTATTCGCTTTCTCGAAAATCGTTTTCGCCTCTTCATAACGACCGATATCGTTTAAAAGAACTGAAAGTGAAATTGAAGCGTCTGTGTGGTTAGGATCAAGCTCCAAAACGCGGTTAAAGGCCTTAATTGCCTTCCCTATTTCCCCACGAAGGTGAAAGACGTTGGCCAGATAGAAATAAGCCTCAGTGTGTGAAGAATTTAATTCAATTAATTCGTTTAAAATTAAGCTAGATGTTTTGAGATCGTTTTTTTGAAAGGCCTCTTTAGCTTTTTTTAACAAATCAGATTGTTTAAAATTTTCCAACTCAGCTCTCCTCTGCGGTGTCAGTAGAACTTTCACCAGTATCATTTTTAAGACATTTCTCTTTTACTGATTGTATGACTTTCTTGGTCTTTTTATCAACCAACTCATAAAATTTTTCTGAGTAATTTATACAAGCACTGTACTCTTTAAGCTCATAACTTGCACTTACGATTCGCTCCATCGAGTGGTAACGAATTTTTTCTTCAGCGTGATTACTTAGAATATCTAAATACCAATACCTAGCTGGGCCAAAGACTTCTGTTTTGAAATAAAAGTCAGCAATATACTGATCTTTCTGGCGAAGCATATTATTACATTCGATGATTTCTTTCTCAGCATCGGCCTTGTAACTAGATTCAGGATATTTCGCTATAACCTCTTGAAAGTATTTTATCGCTTCAATCGCAGGCTCTAGATCACGGTCAATCGTATCCGGAACTTGTTTAAAATAAGACTCCGCGATTTTAAAAACGACATAAGAGATCTTTTCGTGGCGAGGATGGAAGTCCCTAAACAAAATATAAGAAGCCGCTGCCTCAACAAAATTTTCTTGAAGATACAGAATATCTGCCTGCATCAGCTCAGCTGGAGTGGCATAAAAACTATAAGGGTGTTGAGTTTTAATCGTATTCAGCTTTTCAGTGGCCAAAATATAACGCTCAGAACTCACCAGCTCCTCGGCTTCACGGTATAAAACCTCGGCCTCAGTTCTTCCATCAGGTTTATCCGAAGAACATCCTGCTAAAACAATTAAAATAAACAATAAATATTTCATAAATCTTTTCTAGTATTGGTAATAAAGATCTTTATAAATCTCGATAACCATTAGTTTAACAAAAGCCGTCACAGGAATACAAACAATCATTCCGACGACACCACCAAGTTGAGAACCAACAATGACACTCACAATAACAAGTATTGGATGTAAATTCACTATTTTTGAAACCAATAATGGAAATACCAAGAACATATCCACTGCATTAGCGATCAGATAAACCATGCTCACAGCAAAAAGATGCTCAGAAGCCTGTGGATTGAGAAAAATAACGAGGATGGCCGGGATAAAACCAAGGAGAGGGCAGGGGCTACGCATCTAATTTGAATTAGTTTTCGGCCACTTACGGCCCAGCG
>DZBG01000037.1 GCA_022729855.1 Bdellovibrio sp. | reverse complement strand
TCTGAAATCAGCAACTTAAATGTGGAGTTGCACTAGGAAAAATTTTTCGGGTAAAATTTGAATAAACGAAAGATATAATAAAAAAAAAGCCCATCAGTATTGATGGGCCTTTTTTTTTATTCTTCACTTGATTCTTGTTCTTTTTGATCACGTTTTCCGTGATGTCTGCCTCCACCTCTTGGATGTTCTGGCTTACTTATTCCTTTGCTCTTTAGACAAGCTTCCATTTTTGCTCTGTCTTCATCACTAGGACGGGTTCCACGCTCTGGTTTTGAAAGATTATTTTCCTGTATACACGACTCCATAGCGGTGTGAAACTTCTCTCTTTCTTCGGGAGAAGGCTGAGCTTTTGCTTGGAGAGTAAAAAGTAGAACTAAAACTGAAAATCCAAATAACTTTTTCATCATTATTCCTTTGGTTTCAAGATCCCCCCGGATCTTTTCTTGCCTAAAGTGTATGGGAAATTTATTGAAAGATGATGGAAGGGGTAAATGATTGTAACTTTAAGTGGTGGTGTAACAAGAGTCAGGCCTTTTGATATATTACTTCTTGTTCATACTTTCTTCAATCGTTGAGATTGTTTGAGCAAGACCTTGAGACCAGACACCACCTTTAGCAGCTTTCCATTGCTTTATACCTTCTAACATATCTTCTGTTATTGGAGTGGTGCCTACCAACTTGATGAGGTCAGCTCGAATCTTCTTTTCAGAAGTTGGCACATGTCCAAGTCCTTCGATTACTCTTGGCTGCCCACTTAAATTAGATTTCATTTTGAGGCCTAGTATTCGGAGATGAAGTATTCGATCTGTACTTTTATTTTCAGTGTCAATTTTAAGAATGACGATACGAGAGTTCTCTTCGTTCTTTCTTGTTTTATATTCCCAAATTTGTCCGGCCTTGAGTTCGGATGCCCCCATTGCATTAAATGAAAGTAAACTTAGAAATCCGATGATGAGTCTATTCATAGAACTATATCCTTCTGTCTAATATTTCTTGAAAGGGCAGTAAATGTAAAATTTTTTTTATAAGTGGTGGCCCACCCGAGACTCGAACTCGGATACCCTTGCGAGCGGCGGATTTTGAATCCGCTACGTCTACCATTCCGTCAGCAGGCCACTTGAGTTAATGATTCTAGTGAGTCGCGAATTATTCGTCAATGGAACGCTTAGCGCAATTTGATTAATTCTAGGGCTTCCTTGATAGAAAAACGCAGAAAGTTCTCCCCAAGATGAGTTTTGATCTCTTTGTTATCAATCAGGCATGAGAATTTTAGATAATCTAGAAGGTACTCAGGCACATCCATTTTGATTTTTTTTAATATTCCATTGAGTCCATCTGCGAGGAAAATAGGAAAGGGGATACCTTTAGTTCCGATCAGGTCGAGTGATTCTCTAAGAGATAAAAAATCATTTCCAGCGATATTAAAAACACCTGTAGGGACTTTATCTAGTGAGCGATAAAGAATAGTCGCCATATCGAACTCATGAATAAACTGAAAATAAGGATTATAATCGATTGGCCTTAAGGCCAGAGGTGAGAGCAAAAACTTTGTCATAGAGTTCTGAATCTGCGGTCCAATGATATTACAAGGGCGCAGAACCACAGTTGAAATTTCATTTTGATGGCGCCACATCCAGTTAGTACAAATCTGATCCATCTCAACCACATCACGAAGTTCAGGATGCTTCATACTGGCACGAAGAGGTGCATCCTCAGTTAGAAAGATTGAATTATCGGCCATGGCCCCATAAATATGGAAAGTAGAAAGTATGACTACTTTCTTCACACCTGAGCGATGGCAGAGTTCCAGAATACGATTGGTTCCCATTACACTCAGTTCAATTCTTTTTGAAAGTTGTTCTTGATCACCTGATGAATGCGAAAGTCTTCCTAAGTGATAAACAGCATCAAATTCATGAGCACGAAAAAGATTTTCGAAATTTCCACGAGAGTATTTCATCGAAGTCGCATTAAGACCGTTAATCTTAGGGACGCGAGATATACTTCTTGAATCGATGCCTAGGATTTCCCAGGTTGGATGTTCATTGAGAATAAGTCTTGAAAGTATCTGAGCAAGACCCCCACCAATTCCAATAATCAGAATTTTCTTTTTTTCTTCAGTCATCTTTTCTTCTTAATTCTTTAATAATGTATTTTGAAAGTGGCACTCGAACAGAGTCAACAAAGGGTCTTCTCTTTTTCATTCCCACAGCAATCATACGGCGTACTCTATTCTCGATATGATAAATATGTTCTTTGATTTCTTTTTCAGGAGACTCAGGATTCAGATGATCTGGCATCTGATAGGCCTTCCCAATATAGATATCAATCGGTGAGGGAAGGGGAAAAGCTAAAGGGGTCAAAGGAAGTGATGGAAGTCCAATGGCCCTTGCTAGTTTTGTTGCATGAAAAACAAAAGGGAACATTTCTTCAGCACCAATCACACAGAGTGGTAGTATCGGCGTTTTCTTTTGAAGCGCAATTCTAAAAAAACCTTGTGAGAATGATCTCACTTTATAATAGTCTGGAGTATTTTTTGAAATACCTCTCACGCCTTCAGGAAAAACGAGAATCGATTCATTATGATCGATAAGGTATTCACAATTCGCTCTATCACCCAAGATAGATCCAAGCTGGGCTGTCATATCGCCCATGAAAGGAAGTTGCGCCATAAATCTCTCGATCATAGCTCGCAGAACTCTAGGAGGAGCAATATCTAAAAGAAAAGCAATGGTGATGAGCATTCCATCAATGGGAAGCTGACCTGTGTGATTTGAGACAACGATATAAGGAATGTTTTCAACATTTTCCTGCCCAAAAACTCTGACCTTAAAATACTTCCGATAAATAGGAACTAATTTTCGAAGAGTTTTCTCACAGAGATCAATATTAAAGCCCCACGGGTCTTTATGTTTCTCATAGTGAAGTCTGAGACCAGCAAAAACTTCGTTGATCTTGGCATCATCTTCAGGTGTATTTTTGAAAAAATCTAAATCCATTACTCTATGATAATAGAGAGTGCTTTAGTTTCGAAGAGAGTTGTATTTGCCTCTGAATTTAGTGAATTAGTCAGGTTATTGTTGTTTGAAGCGCATCACAAAATTGATAATGGCCTGCTCAATTCCCTTAACTCCATCGCCTTTTTCAGCAGAAGTGAAGTGAATTTGTCGGACCCATTTAAATTTCTCATAAATGGCCGGCATGATTTTTCTCAGAGAAGCACGCTCGCTCTGAGTCTTTAATTTATCAATTTTATTAAAAACGAGGTAGACCTCAAGATCGAAGTTTTTTAAGTAATCATGAAAGAGTTCATCACTTTCTTGAAGTGGATGTCTTGAATCTTGAATATTTAAAAGCACAACTTTATTACTTACATATCTAAAAAATGAAGTGAGTAGAGTTTCCCAGTTTTTTGCCATTTCTTTAGAAACATCAGCATGACCGTATCCTGGAACATCAAAAAAATAAAATTTGTGATTTTCTTTTTTTTCAGGGTCAGTCACAAGAAAGCTGAAAATATTTACTTGTCTTGTGCGTCCCGGAGTTTTTGAAACGCGGGCCACTGACTTTCCATAAAGTGCATTGATGAGTGATGATTTTCCAACATTAGATCTTCCAATAAAGGCGACTCCGTTAACATCAGGGTTTTGATTAAGCCAATCTACTAGCTGCTCAACTTTGTCGATTCCCATGAGGAACTCGGCATTTCCTTTTTGAATTATCATACTGCTATCCAATCATTTAAATGTTCATCTTTAGCTGCTCAGCATATCACGGCTTGTATCGAATGACCATGAATGGGGGAAATTATATGCTACACGACAAAATGATCCGTAAACAGTTGGATCAACAAGGACTTAGGTTAGGTGACAGTTTTGAAATTTGGCCTTGGGGTGGAAGAAAAAAAGTGATCCCACTCAAAAGAACTTGTCTTGATTTTGTGGCCGGAGATTTTCGTCCAAGTGACCTTTCTCATAGCTATATTGAACTTGATAGTTCTCTGAATCACCAATTTCATTTCAGGCTTCAATTAGATGAGAAACTAAGCATGCCAAGATTCTCATTAAAGTCTTTATCTGGTCATCCTTTTTGGGTGAATGGATTAGTCACTAAAGAAGCTTATTTGGAGCGGGCCGATCAAGTGGTGATTGATGATCATCGTATGCAATTTAATTCTGTTTCATTAAGTGATTGGAGTAAAAATTTCTTTGATCATCCTGTTCTTAAGGAAGAGAGAATTCTTCATTCGGATTTATCTATTCTTCTTGAAGGAGAAACGGGGACAGGGAAAACATATTTAGCAGAAAAAATTCATATCAAAGGGGAAAGATCAGGCAGTTGGGTGCATTTAAATTTAAGTGCTTTATCACCACAACTTATTGAGTCTGAACTCTTTGGACATTGTAAGGGCGCCTTCACGGGGGCCGTGAGAGATCATGCAGGGGCCATAAAGCTTGCCAGCAATGGAACTCTTTTTATTGATGAGGTAGATTCTCTTCCTCTAGATCTTCAGGCGAAACTACTTCTCTTCTTAGATAATCATAAAATTCGTCCAGTAGGGGGAGATCATGAGTCTCTTATTAATACGAGACTCATTTTTGCCTCAGGTAAGAACTTAGAACATCTTGTTCAGAAAGGACTGATGAGAAAGGATTTTTATTATAGATTAAAGATGGGAATGACGATTAATCTTTCCCCACTTAGAAATAACCCTGAGCAGATAAAGTTTTTTTGCCAGAAGTATGCGCTGGATACCAAATGCTCGTTCACTGAAAAATTATTAGAATTCTACCTCTCTCTTCCATGGCCCGGAAATATTCGTCAGCTTAAATCACATTTAGAAAAGAAGAGAGTCTTATCAAAATCCATAAAACTTGATTTTGATGATTATGATCAGGCCCTGCTAGAGCAGACATCTGATATTGGTTCATTTGTCAGCGATGAAATAGAGTCTCTAGAAGAAATCAAGAGGAAGTATGTTGAACGTGCACTGATTATTTGTCATGGCCAAATAAGTCTTGCGGCAAGAAAACTTAATATTCATCCGAAGACAATTAAAGCGTTGATGGGTGCTTAGTTAGCGAGAATATAAGTGATTTTGACTTCTTCAACATCACCTTCAACATTATTCTCTTTAAGAAATTCTGAAACTTCGACTTTTATTTTTTGACGAATGATTTCTTTTCCTTCTGTTTGAAGGTTGAATGCTGCAATCGTAGGTTCGACATTCATAATGATATGATCGCGAAGAATTTGTTCTTGTTTTGCGAGATAATTTTTTGAAGACCTGTTTGTCAGAATAATCGAAAAATCAACGATGACAGAGCGGTACTCATTTAGATCTGCAAAATAGACTGGGATGTTAATCGCCATAATTGTAAAGTCACGAGTTTGTCTCTTATAGTAATAAGGACGCTGCACTTTTTCATCTTCAATACTGGCGGGGCTTCTTTTTCCAGCTTCTTCAAATAGAGCAATCTTCTTACTTGATTCAAAGACCAAAAAACTTGAAAAGAATGAAGCCACTGTAAAGACGATAAGGAGAACTGCTTGTGCAGGAGAGAGATTGTCCATCCATTTAAGCAATGCATTCAATGGAACAAATATAATGGGAATAATTTTATTAAAAAATCCCTTATGTTTTCTCTTTTGAATTTCTTCCTGAAGAGAAATTCTCCAAGCGGCCACCTTTTCTTTAATAGGAAATTTTTTGATGGCCTGTTTATTGCCATGAAATTTCATTTTAAGAGAAGTCATAAACTTATAAGGAATAATTTTTAGGTAATGACCGCATCTGCTTATAAAATGTACTATCTTGTGATAAATCGTTTTTAAAAATTGCGGAGTAAACTTAATAATAAGCTTCTTGACCAACTCAGTGAGCAGTATCAGATAGTGGTTAATAAGAATTTCTATTTTCTCGAATAATCCCATACTCAAATCTTTTCGGTCATTTTTGCTAGGATATTAGCACCTGAGTTCTTTACTCTGGCTTGGGCAGGTTTTGCCTAGAGGGCCGATTGAATTTTAGACACTCTTGGGCCAGGACGATAAGTCCTACAGGCAAAAAGCCTAAGGAAACACTTATGAAGATATTTAATTTTTTTATGACGATCTTTATTCTTCTCAGCTCATTTGTGAGTTGTACGGCTTTTATGCCTGGAAGGAGTTATGTCTCAGAGATGGAAAATGACTCTGAAGCAGGTTTTTTTACTCCTGAAAAAGACTTTCCTGTGATGGCCGGTGATAACGGTAGGTATTGGTATACAGACTCTGAACGCAAGGCCCGCACTCCGGCTTCTGAGTATGATCAACTTAGAGACCGCGAGACTAATTCTATTAAAGAGCAGCGTGCCCGTTTGGAAGGATCTCTGCCCGAGGAGGAGCAATCACTCTACTCTTCAGTTCAAAATAGACTTGCAACGGACTCTGAAAAGATTTATTTCCTAGAGCTCCCTTACCAAGATAAGCGTCAATATATTGAGGCCCGTGGATGGGGAAGATCTAATGATAGACTAAATACAGCATGGGAAAATCGTCTTGCTACTCGTCAAAAAGAAGTGATGATGGGGATGAGCAAAGATGAGGTTATGGAGACTGTCGGGAGCCCAATGAAGGTGGAAGTAGCGGGAAATCCACAAAATCAAAATGAGCGTTGGATGTATGTGACGGACAATCAACAAAAATATATCTATTTTGAGTCTGGCCGCGTCGGTGGCTGGGGCACTCAACCCTAAAAAAACTGACTTTTTCCTCATCTTTGGGGTAATGTAAACTTCTCGTTTATTTATAGAGGTTTATATGGATTTTACCCTTGATTTTGAGCGTCCAGTTGCTGAATTAGAAAACCAAATTCGTGAACTAAAACAAGCATCTCATGGACCACAAGTTGATCTCTCACCAGAGATTAAGGCACTCACAAGCAAAGTAGAAAAACTACTCGAAGATATTTATCTTAATCTTTCGCCTTGGGAGAGAACTCAGCTTTCTCGTCACCCCAATCGTCCTCACGCTTTGGACTATATTGAAAAATTAACAACAGATTTTCATGAGATTCATGGTGATCGTCACTTTGCTGATGACCCTACAATGATCACTGGATTTGCTTATATTGGTGAGCAAAAATTTGCAGTGATTGGAATTGAGAAGGGAAGAAAAACTCAAGATAAGATCAAACGCAATTTTGGGATGGCCAATCCAGAAGGGTACCGTAAGGCCCTTCGTGTAATGCAAATGGCCTCTCAGTTTAATATTCCTGTTGTGACTTTTGTTGATACTCCGGGAGCTTATCCTGGAATTGGTGCAGAGGAGCGCGGACAAGCTCAGGCCATCGCCATCAATCTTGAAGAAATGTTTAATATCAAAACACCTATCATCTCAATCGTTATTGGCGAAGGTGGATCAGGTGGTGCTTTAGGTATCGCAGTCGCTGATAGAGTTTTAATGATGGAATATTCTGTTTATTCAGTCATCTCTCCAGAGTCGTGTGCTTCTATTTTATGGTCTGATCCAAAAATGGCCGAGACAGCTGCCAACTCTCTCCAACTTTCTCCTGATAAGGCCCTTGAACTAAAAGTTATTGATGGAATTATTAAAGAGCCAGTTGGTGGAGCTCACCGTTATCCAGATAAAGCAATCGAAGCAGTGAAGAATGAAATTCTTAGCTCTCTTAAAGAGTTGAAGAAAAAATCATTTGAAGAGCTTGATGAGAATCGTTTTCAGAAGTTTAGACAAATGGGAAATCTCACTCTTAGAGCAGTAGAAGAATAAGGAATTAGAATGAATATTTTTTCGATGACAGGTTTTGGTAAAGGCGATGCGAGAGGTGAGAACTATCTCGTTGTGACAGAGCTTAAATCAGTAAATAATCGATTTAAAGATTTTCGTTTTAAAATGAGCCATATCTTTAATGAGCTTGAAATGGAACTCAGAACTACTCTTGAAAATGAATTTCGTCGTGGATCTTTTGATATCAATATTTCATATAAGAAAAATGAAACGGCAAAAACTGAATTTGCTATCGATTTAAATAAAGTTGAAAATTATCTCAAGATGATGGAACCAGTTTTTAAGAAAACGAATGTGAGTCTTCAAGTTTCACCCACTGATTTTTTAAGATCTGATTTTGCTAAAGATGAGGAAGATACTCGCGAAGTGGAACTTATCCCTCTTGTTCGTGAATCATTTACTAAGGCAGTGGCGGCCCTTAAAGCTTCAAGAGATATTGAAGGCGATAAGTTGAGTAAAAAACTTCTAGAGCATTTGGCCGACTATGAAGGAAACCTTAAAAAGGTAGATGCCCTAAAAGCCTTGTATCCAGAAATGGTACGAGAGAAGCTCACGGCCAAATTCCAAGAAAAATTAAAAGACATCAAAATTGATGAAAGCAGATACCTGCAAGAAGTTGTTTATTATCTAGAAAAGCTTGATGTGGATGAAGAGCTCAATAGGGCCCATATCCATATTGAAAAACTCCGTAACGTGCTCAAGACCCCTGGTGAGGTTGGCCGACAAATTGACTTCCTTATGCAGGAGTTAGGTCGAGAAACGAACACTTTAGGATCAAAATCTGCCCAGTCAGAAATTTCCACTCTAGTTGTCGAGATGAAAGTACAATTAGAGAAGATACGTGAGCAAGCACTGAATCTGGAATAGTCGATGAATCAAGGTCGAATTATTGTCATTTGTGCCCCGTCAGGTACGGGGAAGTCTACTCTTATAGAGAGATTGAAAAAAGATCATCCAGAGCTTATCTGGTCTGTGAGCTGTACCACTCGTCCTATGAGAGCTGGTGAGGTTCATGGTAAGGATTATTTTTTCATCGCTAAAGAAGAGTTTGAAAAACAAATTTCAGAAAATATGTTTATCGAATGGGCGCGAGTGCATTCGAATTATTACGGGACTTCTCGTCAGTTCATTGATGAAGGTCTGAAAACTGGAAAGAAGATGCTTTTTGACTTAGATGTTCAAGGGGCTGATGCGATCAAAAATCTTTATGGTGAGAGTGGGCAAGTTATTTTTATTGAGCCGCCATCAGTGGTTGAGCTTGAACGAAGGCTTCGTGCCCGCGGAACTGATAAAGATGAAGTAATTCTCGAGAGAATTGCTAATGCAAAGAGCGAGTTACTCCGAAAGCATCATTATAACTATCTTGTAATGAATGATGATGTAGATAGGGCCTATACCCAACTTAAAAGTATTATTGAAGAGATTCTTCGTTAGGAACCCCCGATGTTTGGTGAGAGAATTGATTTTTCACATGAAGCTAATTTAACTATTGATGAACTCATCAAACGTATTGAAGCTTTCCAATCTGATGCTGATATATCACTTATTAGAAAGTGTTATGAGTTTGCCGAAAAAATGCACTCAAGTGTAAAGCGCAGCTCGGGTGAGCCTTATATTATTCATCCTCTGAATGTGGCCGGAACACTTGTAAAATTAAAGATGGATCAAGATTCAATCATGGCAGGGCTTCTGCATGATGTGGTTGAAGATTGTGATGTCTCACCTGAAGATATCTCAAAACAATTTGGTCAGAGCGTGGCCCAGATTGTCGTGGGTTGTACTAAAATTTCAAAAATTAAATTTAAGACTAAAGAAGAATCACAAGCAGAGAATTTTCGTAAGATGGTTGTGGCCATGGCCCAAGATCTTCGAGTGATCATCGTCAAGCTTGCCGATCGAATGCATAATATGCGCACACTTCAATATGTTTCTAAAGAGAAGCAGATGAATAAGGCGCAAGAGACTCTTGATATTTATGTACCTCTGGCCAGTCGCCTTGGTATTAACTCTGTTAAAGGTGAGTTAGAGGATCTTTGTCTTCGTTATCTCCACCCTGAAGTTTATTACCGACTTGCTGAAAAAGTTTCAATGAAGCGCTCAGAGCGTGAAACATATATCCGTGAAACGATTGAACTCATGCATGAAAAGATGCTTGAATATTCTGTTCGTGGAGATGTGGCCGGAAGACCAAAACATTTTTATTCAATTTATAAAAAGATGACTCAACGTGGAGTTGATTTTGAACAGGTTCAAGATCTTCTCGCTTTCAGAATCTTAGTTGGAAATATTACTGAATGTTATAAAGTTCTAGGAATTATCCACTCTGCTTTCATTCCTGTCCCTGGAAGATTTAAAGACTATATTGCTATTCCTAAAGTAAATAATTATCAGTCTCTCCATACCTCGGTCATTGGGCCTGAAGGGGAGAGAATTGAAATTCAAATTCGTACATTTGAAATGCACGAGGTTGCTGAGCGCGGGGTTGCGGCCCACTGGAAGTATAAAGAGCGTGATAAGAGCTCAGAGCTTGGAAAACTCAAATGGGTTGAAGAGCTGATGGAATTTAATCAAAACGTTTCAAGCTCATCTGAGTTTATGGATGTGGTTAAAAACGATCTAGATGTAGGTGGAATCTTCGTCTTTACTCCTAAAGGAGATGTGAGAGAGCTTCGTTATGGAGCGACTCCGCTAGACTTTGCTTATGCTGTTCATACTGAAGTCGGAAATCATACTGTAGGGGCTAAAATTAATGGGAAGATGGTTCCTTTAAAGTACCGCCTTAAATCAGGTGATACTGTTGAGATTTTAACGAGTAAAGCTCAAACACCTTCAAAAGATTGGTTAAAGATTTGTAAAAGCTCAAGGGCGATTACAAAAATTAAACAGTATCTCATGAAAATTGAGCGCGATAAGAATAGAGATGTTGGAGAGAACCTCCTTGATAAAGCGATGAAAGAGTTTGGAACTACCGTTAAGGCAGTAGAGAAAAAACATGAATTTGCTAAGCTCTTTGATAAACATCATTATAAAACTTTAGAAGAGCTCTACGTAAATATTGGTTCAGGCCATGTCACAATTAATGAAGTTTTAGCATCAATTCCTTCTATTGAATTTAATGAGGGTGATGAGCTTAAGCTTAAAGATGAAAATAAAGAGCTGGATACTTATCTTAAGAAGGTAACGAAGTCTGCTCGCAAAAGCTCAGGCAATGATAATGCCGTTATTGTCGATGGACTTGATGATATTGTGGTGAAGATGGGACGCTGTTGTAATCCTATTCCAGGGGATCCAATTAACGGGTTCATCACTCGAGGTCGTGGTATTACGGTTCATACTAAGGGCTGTAAACGTATCGATGAGCTTGAGGCTGGAAGGCGTATCGCTGTGGAGTGGAACAAAGAATACAGATTCAACCACCCAGTAAATGTGAAAGTGGTCACTCATGATAAACCAGGGATCCTTTCTAAAATCTCGAAATGTATTAATAATGCTGGAATCAATATTCGTTCTGCTCTCGCAAGATCAATGCCTGATCAAAAAGGTAGCTTTATTTTTGAGATTGAAGTGAAGGACTACTCTGAGCTTCTGAAAACTCTGAGTACCATTGAATCTCTTGAAGAAGTAATCTCAGTAACACGTGCTTAAATTTTGACGAACCGTATAAGTTAAGGGAATAATTTTTATATGAAAAAAATTATTCCCTTAATCGTCCTTTTCTCATCTCCAGTCATTTTTGCCAATGAAACAGTTCGAACAGAATTGCAGAATCGCTATGGCTACACTCCAAGAGGTAATCACTGGATTTCGACTTTTGGCTTTGAGACAACAAAGTATCCAACGGCCTATAATTTTAACGGTGCCAAACAAACTTATCGTCCAAATGAAATTGAATTATTTGGAGGGAGACTTGGTTTTGGTGGAGAGATTTATTTAGGAAAAGGCTTTCATACGGCCACAAAACTAGAAGGCTATTATTTCGGAAGTCTTTTCAGTAAAAAGAAAACAGCTTCTCCTGAATTTAAAGATGTAACGACTTCATCACGCAAAGATACTTCTTCACTTTATGGGGGAGATATTTCTCAAACATTAAGTTTTATGTTTGATATGAAAACAAAAAATCCATTCATGGGTGAGTGGACTTATCTCGCAGTGGAACCTTTTGTTGAGGCGGGGATTGGAATGGGACGTGCCCATAATCGCAGAAAATATATTACAGATCTTGCCTCAGTAAATGAGCAGTATAAGGCCTCTGTCTCAGATGAATTTACGACGACTAAACTGGCGGTGGGGATAAACTTCATTTCCACTTCAGGCTACTTCCTTTATTTGAAGGCAACTCAGTACGACTATAATATCAATAAGCGCACGATTAAATCTTATTCTCAACCGAATGGCCAAGCAGGGGTTCAATCTCCTAAGGAAACTCTGAAAAATGTCAGTACTGACCCAGCAATGGTGTATGCTATAGGCGGGGGATATAAGTTTTGAAGAAAATCTTCGGCTTTATACTTTTAATTGTCTTGCTTGTGGCCTGTGAATCCCAGGATGGAGAGTGGGATAAATTATCTCAACAAGATCAAGACTATGTAAGAAATCGTGCCACAGCTGAATGTCTGGCCGAAGAAAGTCCTATTTTTGAAAATTTTAGATCTCAGTCAGAACTCTTTTTTGGCTCAGCAACTTATCCACGAGAAAAATCGTACACATCAAAACTGAATGACAGCGGAAACAACGCTATCGAAGAAAGATTGATTCGAATTTGGAAGAATACGGCTTCTTATATTATTTTTTATATAGAAGAAACTGTAGGAACCACGACGACTAAGTATTTTCTTCAAATAGTAAAAAACGACAATGATAACGATTACGCCAACGATACCTTTGGGTATAACGACAGCATGATTGAATCACTTAAACATGCTTATTGTGCCAGAGTGATTGAATACATATCAGGAGATTCTGGCCCTGCGACTGTTTATAAAACAACAAGTACAGGACTCTCGGCCGGTGGAAGAAGAGAAACCAAGGTGACTCAAGTTTATAATTTTAGTGAAATTGCTTACTGGCCATATTTCAGACGTTCTTTGACTATCAAGGATTACGACACGGCAGATACTGTGACGGTAACAAAATCTTATACAAGCACTTTTGTTGAGAATGCAAATCCGCCATTGTTAACCGTTGATTACACAACTCTAACAACAACGCTTTGTTATATCGATCCCGCTTCGTATAATCTGCCTTACTCATTAAAATGTGATGGTGCTTATGCCGCCGATATGGCGCCGTAGTTTAATCTTCTTCTTGGACGTAGTCTCTATCCATCACTTTCAATAAAAACAGAGCACGGACGTATTTAACAGACTCTTTGAGAAGCTTTCTCACATCGTCCCAAGTTGAGTACTTGTTGATCACGCTGTCATAATAAAATTCAGGGCGGGGCCCTTTGATGAAGTGAGAGAAAATCATACTGATTCTGAGAATATGATAATCACTTGAGATAATAAGAACTTTATTGAGCTGTTTATTCTGTTTTAAAAATTGAACTGTCTCGCGCACATTTTCAAATGTATTACGTGATTCATAGTCTAAATCAACTTGTACATTTGAAGACTCAAGCATCTCTAATTTATTTTGAATATCAGGCTGTCCATCAACTAAAGTTTTAAAAGAGTTAGTGGCATAGACCCCAGAGATAAAAAGCTTTGCCGAAGGATTTTGTTGGATCAAGTCGAGTGCATGTGCAATTCGTCCCTTATCTCCAGTAAAAACGGCAATAGCATCAGGAGACTTTTGATAGAATGCACCAGCTGCCTTCTCTTTTTGCATTTTTGCATAAATGGGAATATAGCTGATGATACTGATCACGAGTCCTGATGTGAGGACGAGCAAAAACAACCCGCTAAAAAACAAGCGTCTAAAGCGGGTTGATTTTGTTTCAAATACGTATTTGCGTCCAAACATAGAAAACAATTATTTTACTGCTGCAATAACTTCAATTTCTACTACTGCCCCTTTTGGGAGAGCAGAAACTTGAACAGTTGAGCGAGCAGGGAATGGTGCTGTGAAAAATTTAGTATAAGCTTCATTCACTTTTCCGAACTGATCAAGGTCAGTCATGAAAATGGTCGTTTTAATAATATTTTCACGTGTTAAATCTTGAGACTGAAGAAGACCATCAATATTTTTAAGTACGTTTGCTAATTGAGCATCAAAGCCATCTGCCATTTCGCCAGTTTTAGCATCAAGACCAATTTGTCCTGAAAAATAATAAACACCATTATGGAAAGTCCCTTGAGAGTATGTTCCAACTACAGCAGGTGCTTTATCTGTATTGATAATTGTTTTTGTGTAACTCATAAAATCTCCTTATAGGTGCTTATTAGCTTTTGTTTCTTTGTAACTCTTAATTTCTTGAGCAATAAGAGCTGTTAGGTTTGTCATGTTTACGATTTCATCGACTGTTGAAGTACGCTGAACAATATTGATAGCATGCTCTAATGGAAGAAGAATCGGGCCAATTGGTGTTGCTCCACCAAGCTGAGCTAGAAGTTTATAACTAATATTGGCAGAGTTTAAATCAGGGAAAATGAGAAGATCAGCGGCTTTATCAAGACTTGTAAAATCAAAAAGATTTTTCATGATCTCGTGATTTGTTGCTACATCTGCTTGCATCTCACCATCAGCAATAAGAGTTGGATCTTTCTTTTTTGCGATAATGGCAGCTTGGGCCATCTTAGTTGCACCTTCGTCTCTATTAGATCCAAAGTTTGAGTAAGATAAGAAGGCCACTCTTGGTTCAGCTTGCATCACTCGTCTGTAAAGTTTTGCTGCTGAGATCGCAATATCAGAAAGATCTTCAGCTGAAGGATTCATTTGAACTGTACAGTCAGCAAGAAAGATTACTTTTTGTTTAAAGATAAGAACCATGATTCCTGCCACTTTTGCGCGTGTAGGAGAGTTCGTTCCAATGACTTTCATGATAGGGCGGATACATTCAGGGTAGTTCTGAGTTGCCCCAGTAATCATTCCATCTGCCATTCCCTTTTTAACCATCATAGAAGCAAAGTAATTTCCACGTTTCATTTGGTCTTTGGCAAATGATTGAGAAACACCCTTTCTTTGTCTTGAGACATAAAACTCATTGGCAAATTCTTCATAGTAAGGAGCTTCTTCAGCGTGAACAATTGTCACATCGTCTAAGTTTGTAAGAGCTGCTTCAGTAATTTTTTTCTGAATTGTTTTTTTGCTTCCTAAAAGAATTGGCTCAACCAAGCCTTCGGCTTTGATAATTGAAACTGCTTTAAGGATTCTTGTGTTTGATCCTTCTGAGAAAACAATTCTAGGCTTATCTTTTCCTGGAAGACGTGAGCGAACTGAACGCATGAATGATCCAGATTGGCCAAGTCTCTCTTGGAGAGAAAGTGCATACTTCGCAAGATCAGTAATTTGAATTCTTGCCACTCCTGAGTCCATGGCTGCTTTGGCAACAGCTGGAGAAACTCGAGTCAGAACTCGTTTATCAAATGGCTTTGGAATTAAATAATTTCTTCCAAAAGAAAAATCTTCATTTCCATAAGCGCGTTTAACATCATCAGGAACTTCTTCTTTGGCCAGTTGTGCAAGGGCCATCGCCGCTGCTTTTTTCATTTCTTCATTAATCTTGCGAGCACGAACATCAAGCGCTCCACGGAAGATAAATGGAAATCCAAGAACGTTATTTACTTGGTTTGGATAGTCAGAGCGACCTGTGGCCATAATAGCGTCACTACGAACTTCTGCTACTTCTTCTGGTGTAATTTCTGGATCAGGGTTGGCCATGGCAAAGATAATTGGATTGGCCGCCATCGACTTCACCATATCTTTAGTGACAAGACCTTTGGCAGAACAACCAATGAAACAATCTGCATCTTTCATGGCATCTGAGAGAGTGCGTGCTTTTGTTGTATTAGCAAAAGCTTCTTTATATTTGTTCATTCCTTCAGTACGACCTTTATAGATCACACCTTTTGAATCAACCATTAAAACATTTTCTCTACTCACACCAAGCTCAATGAAGAAATTAGTACAAGCAATAGCAGCTGCTCCAGCTCCTGAAACAACAACTTTTACTTCTGAATGTTTTCTTTTTGTAATCTCACAAGCATTAATGAAAGCAGCACCACTGATAATGGCCGTTCCATGTTGGTCATCATGAAATACAGGAATGTCCATATCTTGAAGTTGTCTTTCAACTTCAAAACATTCTGGAGCTTTAATATCTTCTAAATTAATTCCACCGAAAGTTGGTTCAAGAGATCTTACTGTGCGAACAATATCTTCAACTGTTTTGTTATTGATTTCGATATCAAAAACATCGATATCAGCAAAACGCTTAAAGAGAACACCTTTACCTTCCATTACTGGCTTCCCAGCAAGTGGACCGATATCACCAAGACCAAGTACAGCTGATCCATTTGAGAGAACAGCAACTAAGTTTCCTTTCGCTGTGTACTTGTAAACATCTTCAGGATTTTTTGCAATCTCAAGACAAGGGGCCGCCACACCTGGCGAATATGCAAGTGAGAGATCACGTGCTGTTAAACATGGTTTAGTAGAAGTAATTTCGATTTTTCCGGGACGTCCGTTAGCATGATAATCAAGTGCTAGACGGTACTTTTCTTCAGCTGAGTTTTCGTTAGTTGTACTCACGCAAAATCCTTTTGTTTTTCACATGCCAAATGGCCAAATTTGAGAATGGGTTAAGATAACAGAAAAACTTCTGGAAATATACCTAGAGCACGCAGTGTCAAAGTGAACTATTTATGATTCTTTTTAAAGAGGAGAGCAGGGATCATGACTAAACTAGAGCCGAATAGTCCTGCATAGAATTTGTCTATGCCGTAGACGTATTGCGAAAGAGAAAAAACACCCCAAACAGTCATGAAAAAGACTCCTGTTAGCACAGCGCCTATAAACGAATTTTCCGATAATCGTTTGGGAAAAACTTGCGAACACATAAAAGGGAACAATAAGCAGGCCGCTGAAAACCCTCCAAGAGTTTGCCAAACTTCGACCACATTTCCTGAAAATTGCAGACTAATAAACAAACTTAAAATCGCCACACCAATCAGGGCAAGGTGATGGTGCCAAGGTCTGAAATTTATTTTGTTATTAAATAAATCGTAACTCACACAAGTGGCAGCATTAAATAAATAAGAATCAAGAGTTGAAAGTATAATGGCCAAAATCCCTGCAAGAATAAGTCCTCTCACTCCTGGAGGGGTGATGTTCATGGCATGAACCAGATAGGCATTTTGTGGATTAGCATTTGGCATTGCCACCCGAGCATAGAGTGCACCAACAGTTGTGCAAAGATCAAAAAGAACCCAAACTCCTGTAGAAATTAAAATTCCTCGTCTAGCGGTTTGTTCTGAGTCTGCAGCAAGACAACGCTGGTAAAAATTGGGGTCGACCAGAGTTGAAAGTGCAATGAATCCCCAAATCAAAATCGTTCCTAAACTTTCACCACCAGAAAAAGAGAGATGACTCGCTGGAAGTGATGTTTGGAAAATAAGAGGTGAGCCGAGCTCTATCCATGAACAAACAACAATTAAAACAACAGCAATGATCATGACTGAAAATTGTACTAAATCCGAAAAAACCACGGCACGAAATCCACCCCATAAAGACCAAGCTGTAACAAAACTGAGTCCAATGAGGGAGTTCATAAAAAGATCTCCTCCAAATAAAGCTTGAAGGAAAAGCCCTAAACTGATGACGTAGGCCACAGGAAGAAGATTTAAAAAATTTAAAATTGCTGTGAGTCTTTCGGCCCTTGGTCCAAACTCTTCACCAGCAAATTCGGCCAAAGTAAAAACCTGATGTTTACGAATCTTTTTAACCAAATAAAAGGCAAAAAAGAGGTAAGTAATATACCAGAAAACGCCTTGAGTAAGAAAATTATAAATTCCTTTCTCATAGGTTAGTTGTGTCACTCCGAAAATTCCTCCATACCAAGTGGCTACGAGAGTGGCGACAAAAAGTGGGAGAGTGAGTCTTCTCCCCATAAGGAGAAGTTCTAAAACGGAGTGCTGATCTTTTTGCGGGAGTTTTGATTTTAAACTATTACCGTACCAAATAGCCAAAAAGGTAATGAGAAGGACCGCCGAAAAGACGATCCAGTCTAGAGGCCCAATTAAAAAAGCAAATCCACTTGGTTGATCCATGAAGATATACTAAGCTAAGTGTGTGAAGTACGCCATTATCATTATCGTCATTATTTTATTAGTTCGATGGGAAACTATCGTTAAATTGGTTGATAAAACTGAGGGGCTAGTGACGACTGATGAAATCAAACCAACAGAGCAAGCTGCTTCAAGCCAGATTGAGATTATTCCGGTCACCAAAGACAAGAGTATTGAGCAGTCTCCGTTGCAAAAAATAGTTTCACTTATTGAAGATTTTTATCGTAGCCCAAGTGACAATACGAGAGACTTAATTATTACTGAAATCCGGGCGAACCCTGGTCTTTTTGGCGAAAGCGGTCAGGAGGATTATCTTTCGATCATGTCAAAATTTCCGTCTCATATTGAACAGAAAACTCCGCTGGTTAATAGTTTTCTTTTTGAGCTTTGGCCACTTATGAGAGGGGCGAATCTTCTAATCGTGAAGCAACTTTTAGCGATGAATTTTGAAATAGACCTTGTGAGTTTTTTAGACCAATTGGCGAAATCCGGAAGAGATCCATCATGTTTTATCGCTGAGATCACACCGGACGGATTGACTAAGGAAGTGAAAGAGAAATTTCTTCTTGAAAGAAAAGCAAACATCGAGAAAATAATAAATGATGAAGCGGGATTTCCAAAAATTAAAACGATGGGTCTTAATTGTTTTCGAATTATTGAAATTGAATTATTAAAGATAAATGCACCAGCTGCAGAATTACCAGAAACCACTCCAACAAATAGTAACCCATGATTCAAGTTGTAAATTTAGAAAAATCGTTTAGCACTCAAACTCTATTTAAAGATGTAACCTTCACTATCGGTAGAGGTGAGAGGATAGGTCTTGTTGGAAGAAATGGAACAGGAAAAACTACTCTCTTTAAAATTCTTCTTGGAGAAGAACATGAAGATAAAGGGCAAATTGTTATTCCTAAAAACTACAAGATTGGAACGCTTAAGCAGCATCTTCAATTCTCGTATGACACAATCTTAAAAGAATGTGCCTCAGTTCTTCCGCCAGAATCGAGTTTTGATGAATATAAAGTCGAAAAAATGCTCATGGGTCTGGGGTTCACTCTCAGTGATTTTTCAAGACCACCTTCTGATTTTTCTGGTGGATATCAAATTCGTTTAAATCTTGCGAAAGTTCTTTTAACTGAACCAGACTGTCTGCTGTTAGATGAACCAACCAACTATCTAGATATTGTTTCTATGCGCTGGCTTGCCAAGTTTCTTAAAGAGTTTAAAGGTGAAGTTGTTCTTATTACCCATGATCGTGGTTTTATGGATGAAGTCTCTACTCATATCATGGGGATCTGGCGTCAGAACCTGATTAAGGTTCGTGGAAACTCTGAAAAGTATTTTGAACAATTAATTGCTGAAGAAGAAATGTATGAGAAGACGAGAGTCAATATAGACCGCAAGAGAAAAGAGCTTGAAGGGTTTGTGGCCCGCTTTAAGGCCAAGGCCAGTAAAGCAACTCAGGCCCAATCAAGAATGAAAATGCTTGAAAAAATGAGCGGACTTGAAGAACTTGCTGCTATCGCAAGCCTTGATTTTTCTTTTCACTACAAAGAGTGTCCGGGGAAAGTTCTTCTTGAACTGAAAGATTTGAGTTTTGGTTATTCGGCTGAAAAGCTTGTCAGTGATCTCAATCTTACTGTCCAGAAGGGAGATAAGATTGCTGTTATTGGAAAAAACGGAAAAGGTAAATCAACCCTCTTAAATTTAATTGGAAGAGAACTCACTCCTCAAACAGGAAGTGTTCACTACAATACGAATACACTGACGGGACATTTTGGTCAGACCAATATTAGTCGCCTCAATATGCAAAAAACAATTGAAGAAGAAATCACTGAAGCAGATTCAAAGATGAGTGTACAGAAGGCCCGAAATATTGCGGGGACGATGATGTTCTCAGGAGATCTCTCTCAAAAGAAGATTTCTGTCTTATCAGGTGGAGAACGCGCGCGAGTTCTTTTAGGAAAGATTTTAGCAAGAGCTACAAATCTTCTTCTTCTAGATGAGCCTACCAATCACTTGGATCAAGACTCTGTAGACGCCCTTATTGACGAGCTGGTGGAGTATGAGGGAGCGGCGATTGTGGTGACCCATAGTGAAGACTTTTTACGCAGATTTGCTAATAAACTGATTGTCTTTCAACACGGCAAAGTAGAGTTTCTTCCTTATACCTATGAAGAATTTCTTCAGAAAATTGGATGGGAAGAAGAGGACCAAGATAAGAAGTCACAAGGGAAGTCTGACAAGATAAGCCGTGCTGATGCCAAAAGAATGCGCTCTGAAATCATTATGGAAAGATCCCGCGCTCTTTCACCTTTAAAAAAGAGTATGGAAAAACTTGAAGAGCAAATTGTTAAAGACGAAGTCTCAGCGACTAAGATTGAAGAAAAACTAGTGAATGAAGCCTCTAGCTTAGATGGAAAAGAAATTGCTGAACTATCTCAGAAATTAGGTGTGTTGAAAAAAACAATTGATGAGAGCTTTGAGAAATTAACGGAAATAACAATGGATCATGATGAGAAGTTTTCATCTTACGAAAATAAGTTAAAAGAATTATTAGATATCTAAAAAATGAAGAGGGTCATGAACATGACCCTCAATATTGCTAAAATAAAATGTTAGAAAAAAAATCATTAGCCGCCTGGTCCGTTTGCTTCGTAAGTAATCATATATTTTAAAATCACTGTAGAAGAAAAGTTTGTCCAAGTCATAAAACGTACCTCCTGTTTTGGATAAACTGATCATAAGCGCATTCAATTTTTTTGAGAGAAGTTTTTTTTCGTCTCATAGATTTCAATCGTTTGCGAAATGAACAAAATTCTAAGGAACACTTCCAACGAGTCTTTTGCCAACTTTTAGTGGTTTTAGAGTCGTAAGTTTAAAAGGATTAAGACCAACATAATAAAAATAAGTCCAAGCCGTCCCTGCGACACTAGAATCTGTCGTAAAGTCTTTATTGGCGGTTTTTGTAGCATAACCAATACCACCATCTTTCTGCTTCATCTGACCAAATGACTGTCCAAATACCTTTTCAGACTTATTATGGCAGCTGTACTTAAGATGGGGATTGACGAATTTTGAAGCAAGGAGTTTTCCTGCAGTTCCTTCTGACCAAACAAATTTATCCGAAGCAGGGACTCTGACAGATTTGCGATCAAAGAACCCATGAATTTCTGATTTTGTCTCTCTGGCCACATGGTAAAAGCTTTCGCAGGCCTTGTCTAAAGCAAGATTGGCATCTTCATAACTAATATCAGTATGGTCAACAGCAAGTAAGGTCCATGTCTGATTATCTAAGTAGATTTCATCTTTATTAATACGCTTTTTATCTAATAGATAGCCTGACCAGTAGTGCTTTTTTTGATCATCCCAAAGATTGTTAATAAAGACTTTGATGTTCTTTGCTGTTTTATTAAATTTCTCATGGTGATTAAGATCAGCAAAAATTTTAAAGGCACTATAAGCATCGATATTATGCTCAAGGGCCAAAACCTGAGTTTCATCCCATGGAGTCGATTTTAAATCTGTTTGCGCAAACTTAATAGCTTCACCATCCAGCGCTTTAACTTTTTGTGTCTCAAGGTACGTGAGAGTTTTCTCAGCAAATCTTGTAAACTCTTTATTCTTAAATTGCTTTTGATAATAATTGGCCGACATCACTACCCATGCCATTGCTCCATGAATCACTCTGATTTCATCACCATCAAAGGCAGATGATCCAGCTGTCATATAAGCAAAGTGGAGTGGTCCTTGTTTAAGGGAGAGATGTTCAAGAGATTTTAAAAGTTTTCGAGCATTCTTTTTATCTTTGGCATGTGTGAAAACCATAATCGCTAAGGCTTGATCATAGATATAACTCACATCTCTTTTAGCAAAGCTTTTGATAAAAGAAGATTTCGCAGCTGAATAGGGAACGATTCGTTTCTTCAAGACTTGAAGAAACTTATCTTTCTCAGCACTATGAGCTTTGGGAAAAGCGAGTAAGCTTCCAAAGATCAGGGCGATATGAAGGTATTTGAGTCTCTGACTCATAATAAATTGCCTCTCCCAAGATTGTTTTTGTATTCCTATCTCTTTTCGTCAGGTAAAGGTTAAAACTTGAGTAAAATGTTTGGATATTTACGGAGGGCCGAATTTAGTGGCTATCTTATTGAAATATAGAGAACTCTCACCGAGCTTTCTTATGTATTGAATGATGTCCTGTTGTTTATTTTGAGGAATGGCCTCAAAAGGATAGATATGTTTTTCGGGAACATACCTGAAAGTGAAGTTAATCCTTCGAGTTTCAAAGTTCTCGATTTTGAGTTTGAAGTCCTCATTCTTCTTGCTCTCTACTCGCTGAACACGGTGAAAAGTTTTATTTTTCCACAGATCTCCTCCAAAAAGTTGGAGAGAGGAGTCTTCTAACCATTGTGAGAAGACATTATTTTTATCTCCCAAAGATTGGTTTCCATTTACGAATTGAAAGAAAGCGCGATCACCAAGTGAGAGTGAACCTACTGGTCCTGGTTCAAAGTCTTTGTGCTCTCCCACTCTAGCGCGATCAATTTTTTTGTCATCTTCAATTTTACTTCCGTAAAAATTAACAAGACAGGTATTGAGTTTCCATCCCTCAGGGAAATAGGATTTTGGAAAATTCTTTTTAGCGATAAATTCAATGCGGTCTACTAGTTTTTGTAAATGTGTAGGATAGGGTTCTGCTTTTATACAACGATGAAGAATTCCTTCCGGCGGATGATAATAATCAAGACAAGCAAATTGCCAGTTACCAAGCCAGTAAACGGGACGTTTAAGCTCACGTTGCTCATCATTTTCAGGAGGAGGATTGCTTTCAGAGAATCTCATTTCCCAAAGCGGAGTCAGAGTTTGTAGCCATGAAATAATCTGTGCTCGCTCAGCACGATTAATAAAAGGAAACTGGTAATAGAGCCCCTGTGGTAGAGGTGAGATAGATCGCTTCATTAGGAGCCTAATCTAGTGGATGAGGAGCAAATAGTCTGGCCCTCTGTAAAAAATTCTCGAATGAATTGTCATCTATACCGAAGAGATGAATGAAGTGGATGACTGCTAAGGGAAGGTATTCTTTATCCCAGTCAAGATTAAGTTCTGTTTTGATCCAGATGTTTAGTTCTGCTTCATTGTTGGCCTTGCTCTGCGACTCGAGAATTTCTTTTTTTGACCAGCAATCGTTATCAATATTGTTTTCATTTTTTTGTCGATTAAAGCCCAAACATCCATAGGGCTTAATATCTCTAGGAAGTGGGCAACCAAACTCTGAGCCTAGAAAAAATGGGCAAGTATAAGTTCGTCGAAATTGTGATTTCTTTTTTATCCCAGGTGGAAGGATGTCCAGTTTATATTTAATAACTGAGACCATCATTTTTTCATTTAGACTTTGAAGGTCTGCTTTTGATTTTAGAAGATAGGAAAAGAGATCAACGATTTCAATGGGAGTCACCATCATTGAATTGGCCACATCTGTACAACAGACTCCTGTGCAACCAAGGCAAGATAGACCTCGGGACTCCAATTGGGTCATATCTTCGATGAGAAATTGGCGTCTTTTATAAGCTGAGATGGTAATATCTTCCCCAATCGAAATTATTTACTCGGTCAATTTTAGATGGATATATCGGTGGTTTCAGTGTGCGAAAATATCTGAATAGAATAATTTAGTCACGTTATATTAAGAGCGATCATAGAATTTCGAGTACTTGAAGACCAAACAATCTCGAGCTTCAGGGCCTACGCATCTAAATTCTTTCGCCCAATAAGGATTTCCAATAGATAA
>DZBG01000003.1 GCA_022729855.1 Bdellovibrio sp. | reverse complement strand
AAATCAGCAACTTAAATGTGGAGTTGCACTAGGAAAAATTTTTCGGGTTTTAAAACTGATACGGCGACTTCCTTTATTAAATCTGGTGAGTGTTGTATGAGCCAAATGCTACAACGACTTAGATTAAGTATGACAGATAACTTCTTTGCTAAATAATTAAGTGAAAGGACTCGATTGGAGAGTTCATTAAAGGGGTACTTTTCAAAATCAATTTGAATCTGATGGTAATTCTTTAATTTAGCTTCTGAACTCATAACTGATATTTTATCCGATTTTCATTTTTTATTGAGAAGTTGTATCTTATTTTATTCCTAAGAAAGCATTTTGGTCGGGCAAGTTTACTTTTTCATTAATTGGATAAATCACTATACTTATTTCTATGATGAATAAAATAAGTACTCTCGCCAAAACACTACTTCCACATCAGCATTTTGATGCTCTGGCAGTGGCCGTCGTTGATTTTAAAACTAAGCAATTTGAATGTGTTGAGGTGACCAATTTCGAGAACGAATTAGTTGTTTCAAAAAATCCTAAAATGTATTTTGATCTCGCTTCAGTCACTAAACCACTTACAAATTCATTATCATATTTTTTAAGCAGCTCTGTTTATACACCTGAGATGGTTCTTTGTTTAAATCACCGTGGTGGACTTCCAGCATGGGGACTCTTACCGCATAATGGCTGGAAAGAGATTATAAATTCTTACTCAATTAAAGAAAGTGAGACTTTATATTCAGATTATTCAGCACTAAGAACAATGCTCGAATTCAACAAAAAATCTCCAGTATCAATGAAAGAAGTTTGCAAAGAAGTTTGGAGCAAAGAAACGATCTACTGGCTTGATCTTCCCTCAACACTTCCAACACCTCAGTGTGGAATGAGAAATGGAGTTCCAAATTATTCAGAAGTTCATGATCCTAATGCCTATACGATCGGAGAGTTTTGTTCTCATGCGGGACTATTCTCTACAGTAAATGGTCTGGCACAAACTCTTTTAAATTATCAAGACAGAACAGATTTTATTAATCAAACGAAAGCTGATTTAGAAAAACATAGTCATCGATTTGCTTTTGGTTGGGATAGAGTTGTTAATCCCAAAGAAACCCTTGCAGGAGTTGGCTGTCACGCTGGAACTTTTGGGCATCTCGGATTTACTGGAACATCTGTTTGGATTGACCCTGTTTTAATGCGAGCAAGCATCATTCTTTCAAATGGCACCAAGAAATATTGGTATGACAAAGCGGGCCTTAATGAAATTCGTCGTAGTATCGGTGAGTTAGTCTGGTCAATCTAGCTTTTCATCTGGTCTTTTTTTTTCTAGCATTTAGGAATGAAAAAACTTCTTTTTAGCCTTCTTGTTTTCTTCTCTCTTTCATCTTGGGCGGGAATCACAATTATTAGTGATTTAGATGACACTATTAAAATTACAAACTCTGGTGACGAGATTGATGGTGCTATTAATGCCGCCTTTAGATCAGATGTCTTTGTGGGGATGACTGAGCTTTGGATGGGGATGGAGAGCTACACTAATGAACAACATATTCTTTCAGCTTCACCAACTGTTTTGAGACTTAAAATTCAAACGACTTTAAAGAAAAGACAAATTGCTTATACATCTATTATTTTAAAAAACTATTTAATTAAAGAAGATAAACTCACTTATAAAATTCGCATGATTGAAGAGGTAATGAAGAAAAATACTGATGATTTTATCTTTATGGGCGACGATGTTGGACAAGACCCAGAAGTTTATGATTATTTCGTGACTCATTACCCGGAAAGAGTTCTGGCAACTTATATTAGACCAGTAAAGAACCGCTCGCTTCCTAAGTCTTCACAAATCTTTTTTACTAATTTTGATATAGCCCTGAAAGAGTATCAAGCGGGACGTCTGAGTGCTTCTTGGGCCGAAACAGTGGCTGAAAAAGTTATTGGTACAACTAAGCTTAATCATATCATTCCTGAGTTTGCCTTTTGTCCTCAGGACGAATCGTACTGGAAACCACAATTTAAAAGTGATTATGCAGAAACAGTCAAAAGTATCGCTGCAAGATTGATTCGTTATTGTCAGACACGGAAGAACTTGAGCATTTAGTTCGGTTAATTTCTCTTATCGTATCTATCCAAAGAGTTTGCTAGAATAGAAGGCAAATTGTTTATAAGGATAGTTTCATGGATTTAACAAACCTCATCTCTCAAGAAAATCTCATTGCTCGTCGTGATAAGATTAAAAAAGTTTTTTTCTATCGAATCTGCGGAGCAGGAATGGGGCCCGCTGCTGTTCTTGTGAAACAAGCAGGCTTTGATGTAGAAGGAGCAGATTCTGCTTTCTATCCTCCGATGAGTACATTTCTTGAAACCACAGGCATTCCACTTTTTAAACTAGATCAAGTGACTCCTGAGTTCTTACAAAAATATGATCTCATCGTTGTAGGAAATTCAGTTTCTGGAAAAGCAGAAGCTGCACGTATGATTGAAAAAACAGGTGTGCCCTTTACATCATTTCCATCTGCCTTAGGCTCACTTGTTTTAAAAGATAAAAATGTTGTCGGAATTGCAGGAACTCATGGCAAGACTACGACAACTTTTTTCATGACTAAACTTTTAGAAAATTTAGGTCAAAATCCTGGTTACCTCGTAGGAGGAATTATTGAGGGGCGTGAGCCATCAAAGCTGGGTGACAAATATTTTGTGATTGAGTCTGATGAATATGATTCAGCTTATTTTCATAAAATCTCGAAGTTCAGACTTTATGAATTAAAAAATATGATTCTTACTTCGCTTGAATTTGATCATGCAGACATTTTTGATTCTGTAGAGAAAATCGAAGATGAGTTTAAGGCGATTATCCCCTCGATCAAATCAAAAATGATTTTCAATCAAGAATACACTTCTGCCATGAAGCTCTATCACGAATATAAAGGAAAAACGGTCTCTCAGGAGTGGTTCTTATATGGAGACAAGTCTGAAATGGGGCCGCATCAGGTGGAGACATTTGAAAATGGATCTAAATTTAAAGTGAAGTGGAAAGGAGAGATGGTTGATATTCAAACCAATGTGGTTGGAAATCATAATGTCTTAAATCTTACCTCTTGTGTGATCTTTCTTCTCTCTGAGGGATTCTCTGTCGAAGAAGTTCAAAAAGCATCAATCAATTTAGAAATGGTAAAACGTCGTCAAGAAATTCGTGGAAAATATAAAGATATGGTTGTGGTAGATGATTTCGCTCACCACCCTCGTGCTATTACTGTCACTCTAGATGCTATTCGTTCTCGCTTTAAAGGGAGAAAGATCATCACAGTTTTTGAACCTATTTCAGCAACTGCAAGGTCATCTTTTTTTCAAAATGAATTCAGAGATTCTTTGGCCCTCTCAGACAAAGTGATTATTGCCAAGGCTGCACTTCCAACAACTGCTCTTGGTGGGACAGATCTTGATAGCGAACTTTTAACGACTGAGATTGCGAATAAGAATATCCCTGCAAAATGTGTCTTAAGTTTAGAGACTTTGAGATCAACTATTGATGAAATGGCAGAACCCAATGCCGTTCTTTTAATCCTGAGTAATAGAACCTGTTTAGGTTTATGGGAATCAAGCTTTGTTAATGAATTACAAAAGTACAATTAGTTTAATTCTACTTTCATTGTCTACGGTCTCTTGTGCTACTTCTATTAAGTGGACAGGTGATCTTGCGTCTCATAAAGCGGATTATCTTAAAGAGTATAAAAAATTTCGTACTCAGATGTGTAGTAAGACTGATGAGAAAAAGTTTCAGGATAAACTTAAGGCTTATCGTGGAACTGGGTATTGGATTCCTGAATACGGTGGTGAAATTGACGTCACAACTATCAAAGATCTCTTACCTGAGATTGAACAAAAATTAGTTTGGATTAAAGAGCAGAAAATAAGAACTGCTAAGATGAAATGGCCCAAGAAGACTGGGACCGATAAACTTCGAAAAATTCAAAGAGATCTTTTGAATTTAAAGAAGAATGAATTGTCTTCAGATGAAGCTTTGAAGAAAAAATCTCGTACTGAATCATTGAAGCTTATTACTTCGCTTAAAAATGAATACGAAAAGCTCACGACAAAGTATGTGTTCTTAACGAATTACAAATTTCCCATGGACCATCTTAAGAATAGAAAGATTAATGATGTTTACCGTGACAGTACCGTTCCAGAAGATAAGAAAAAAGCGAACTATGCATTCTTCTATCGAAAGATTCATGAAGATGGTGCCTATGATAAAGATCATACATCTCCGGATTTATATTTAAGAACAACTCTTGATACAGTTTATTTTGAATTACGTGAACATGGATTCTTTCTCACTGAAGATGCTCGCTATGATTTGGATTTTGTCTTAGATAAAATTGATTCCGAGATCAATAAAGGCCAGAAACGAATCGTAGATAGATTTTCAGAGTGGGAGAAAAGAACTCAAGAAGGTTATGATTTTTACGCTTCATTGATCAAGCCTGAAAACGCAAAAAAGAGTCATGAGCTTATTCAAAATTATATGAAGGCTGCTGAAGCCTTAAAAGATTTTGTTTATGAAAAAGAAGCTCAGGTTTATAGCTATTGGGATAAAAAAAGTGATCTTCTTAAAGCTGTCTACGTGCTTGAAACAATTCTTCTCAATGAAGTGGGGCCCGTGGATGGTAGAGATGCCCTTGAAAGAATAGACGTGAGTAAAGTTGTGATGAACAGACTTGATAAAGATAAGTATCTTAGAATTAAAGAGTCTGAGTTCATTTATCCTTACCTCATGAAATATATTTCAAAAAAAGATATCAAAGAAGGGAAGTGGCTGAACGCACTTTTTAAACAAGGTGAGTTCTCGTTTACATACTATTATATTCCAGGTGTTGTGAATATCTTCTGCCCAGACCGTGCTCCTTCGGCCAATCGTTTGCGTGATGAGAATATTGAGATCGCTCTACGGGCCTTAAAAGATGAGCCAGGTAATTTCACTCCCACTCGTTATTTTTCTCGTGCGAGTATGGTGGGAAGAATTCATATGGAAACGATTTGGGATGATTATGCTCCTTATCCTGAGCGTGCCGGGCTTTTGGCCAAGGATCAGAATCACCTTCGTAATGATTTTAAAAACGGAAACTATTTATATCTTTACTCTTTTATTGATCCTACAGGTTCAACTTATCAGGTTTTGAAATTAAACGATCAAACTTACGCAGTCCAAGAGGTGGATGGACAACAAATTTTCTATAATTATCGTAACCCTCATCTTTTCCGCTATTTTACCAAAAGGTAGCTGGCACCTTTTAGAAAATCCTTATTGCTTGTGTGTGTTAGGCGGTGTATAACTCGCCGACTAGTTTATTATTTGTTTAGACAAAATACATATACCGCCATGCTTTTTTAAGGAGCTAACTATGTTGAATGATTACTTGTTTACTTCTGAGTCTGTAACTGAAGGACATCCGGATAAGATCGCAGATCAAATTTCGGACGCGATTCTTGATGCTATGTTAGCGCAAGATCCTAAGTCACGTGTGGCCTGTGAAACTCTTATTACAACTGGTCTTGTTGTTGTTGCTGGTGAAGTAACGACTGGGGCAAATGTTGATATTAATTCTACTGTTCGTGAAACAATTAAAAAAATCGGTTACGACCATTCTGATAAAGGTTTTGATGCTACAACTTGTGGTGTGACAATCGCTCTTGGAAAACAATCTCAAGATATCGCAGTTGGTGTAAACGAAGGCGAAGGAAAATTTCTTGATATGGGAGCAGGAGACCAAGGTCTTATGTTCGGATACGCGATCAATGAAACTGAATCTCTTATGCCTATGACAATTGATCTTTCTCATAAACTTGCTTTCCGTTTATCTGAAATCAGAAAAAATGGAACTCTTCCACTTCTTCGTGCTGATGGTAAAACTCAAGTAACTGCAGAATACAAAAACGGGAAACTTTCTCGTATTGATGCCATTGTAGTTTCTACTCAACATGCTGAAGAACTTACTCAAAAGCAAATTGAAGAAGCGATCATGGAAGAAGTTATTAAGAAAACTGTTCCAGCTGATCTTATCGATAAGAATACAAAATATTTCATTAATCCAACTGGTCGCTTTGTGATCGGTGGGCCAATGGGAGATTGTGGTCTTACAGGACGTAAAATCATCGTTGATACATACGGTGGTCACGGAGCTCACGGTGGTGGAGCATTCTCTGGAAAAGATCCTTCAAAAGTAGATCGTTCAGCTGCCTATGCTGCTCGTCACATTGCTAAAAACGTAGTCGCTGCTGGACTTGCTGAAAGAGCTCTCGTTCAAGTTGCCTACGCAATTGGTGTTGCTAAGCCAATGTCACTTCTTGTGAATACATTTGGAACATCTAAAGTTGATGAACTTAAACTTCAAGCTGCTGTAAATGAGCTTTTTGATATGAGACCTAAGGCGATCATTCAGCGCCTTGATCTTCTTAGACCAATCTACTCTCAGACTGCAGCCTACGGACACTTTGGACGTACTTCTGCTGATGGGTTTAGCTGGGAGAAGACTGATATGGCCGAGAAACTTAAATCTATGTTCTAGTCTTTATAGGGCCCTCTTCGGAGGGCCTTTTTTTTTCCTGTCTAGTTTTCACTAAATAATCCGATACAATTAAGACATGACCGAATTTTATTTTATCGTCCGACATACTCCATTCTGGGCCACTCCAATTATGATCTTGGGTGCTGAGTTCGGTTATCTATTTTGGCTCAAAAAGAAAAAAGCTACGGTCACTTTCTGTGTCATGCTCCTCCTCTTTGGGGCCTTCTGTAATTGTTTCTATATTTGGGCCGGTGGGCCTGAAAAGTCAGTTCACACCATCATTAAATGGCAGCGTAACTACGCGAATGACTAAATAAACTCCGATATTTTTGACACCCCCCAATCAACTATCTGATTTTGCTTGAATTCGTCAGGGTCTGAAAATTGACACCTGAACTCGGGTAAAGGTAAATTTGATGTTCGGAGGCCCACATGAACGATATGAACTTTCTCCACTCTAATTATGAGCAGACGCAAACTGACTTACCCCCGATAGTTATTGTCGAAGACGACAAACTTTTAGGGCTTAGTATCAAGAAGTATCTTGAGCAAGTATTGAAGGCCGAGACTCATCTCTATTCAACGGCAGAAGACTGTTTAATGGAGTTCGCTAAAAATCATGAACCTGATCAACCATTTTGCTTAATTTCGGATATTTCTCTTGGACAAGGCTCGGATGGGCTTCTCTTAATTGATATCTTAAAAGATAAAGGCTTTGATTTTGTTTCAATCGTGATGACGGGTTTTGCTTCTGTAGAAACTGCCATTGCGGCGACTAAGAAAGGTGTGTTTCAATACCTCACTAAGCCATTTGAGCTAGATTTTTTAAAGCGCTTAGTGATTCAGGCCCTCCAAAACAAATACAAACAACGCTTCTCTGATGATGCTTTAAATACTGAAAGTTTATTTTCGGATAAACCAAAGTCGAGATTACCTTCTAAAATCAAATTAGAGCGTCCAACTGTTGAAGACATGTTTCACGGTATGGTTGGAAGATCAAAGCTGATGAAGGATGTTTTTGAGCGTATTGAGAAGGTTTCTCGTACTGACTCGACAATTCTTATCACTGGTCCTTCGGGAACAGGGAAAGAATTAGTAGCTTCTGCTATTCACCGTCTTTCAAACCGCTCAAGTAAAAATCGTATTTCTGTAAACTGTGGTGCAATTCCTGGTGATCTTCTTGAAAGTGAACTTTTTGGACATGTGAAAGGTGCTTTTACAGGTGCTATTTCAAATCGCAAAGGTCGATTCGAGATGGCCGAACAGGGAACAATCTTTTTAGATGAAATTGGTGATATGCCACTTCTTCTTCAAGTAAAACTTCTACGTGTTCTTCAAGAGCGCTCGATTGAGCTCGTGGGATCAAGTGAACCAGTTAAAATAGATACGCGTGTTATCTGTGCCACCCACCGTGATCTTGATAAATCAGTTCAAGAAGGGAAGTTCAGAGAAGACCTCTATTACCGCCTTAATGTTATTCCTATAAAAATGCCGGCACTCAAAGAGCGTCGTGAAGATATTCCATTAATGATCAGCCATTTCTTAGATAGATTTGTCTCAGCTGATAGAAGTAACGAAATTAGTTTCTCACCCCTTGCTCTTGATTTAATTCTTGGGTACGACTGGCCAGGAAATGTTCGTGAACTTGAAAATGTTATTGAACGCTTGGTTATCCTTCGTGGTGGAAATGAAATTCTTCCAGAAGATCTTCCTGCAAAAATTTTCAGATCAAATCCACTTGCGACTCAAACTTATAAAACTATTTTTGAATTGCCTGAAGTGGGTGTCGATCTTAAACAGGTTCTTTCTGATATTGAGGACTCACTTATTATCCAAGCGATGAGTCGCACTAAAGGAAATAAGAATCAAGCTTCAAAGCTTTTGGCCTTAAACAGAACGACTCTCATTGAAAAAATGAAAAAGAAAAATCTAGAAGCTTAGTCAGTTATTAAAGGGTAGTGTCTTTCAGGCACTACCTCTTCTTGTAAGAATCATTTCGAAATCATCCCAAAAAACTTCTTTCTTACTTCTGTAAACACAATTGTCCGAGTGTCAAAAAGCACCTTTGACGAGAATGAATATTGGGTTTTAACTCTTATAAGTAAGGAGTTTATATGAACCGAGTGATTCATCCTGTAATTTGGGTAAGTGCCGCCATGCTTGCCTTACTTGCTGTAGGGATTCGTTTTCTTCCGCTCTGACTGCTCAATTGATTGGCGGATAAAGTATTTAATAACTTTATTTCTTTCTGCTCCACCGAGAAGAGCACGAAGATCATCATGAAGACCGTCATCATAAATAAGGGAGTGCACCGTTCCGGGCCCTGCTTCTACTCGAGAAACAATTCCATCAATGCGAGACATCGCCTTATCCATTTTGCTAAAACTTTCGATAATAGGAGCTTTGGCCAATTCTCCAGAAATCTTTTCGAAATTTAAACTCGTTTTATGAAGTGAATTAATGGTGGCGACTAAATTTTTACCATCCTCCATATTGACGAGAACAGTATCAACTTTATCTAAAATTCTCTCTACTTTGGCCGCAATACTTTCACCACGAATCACGATCTTTTTAAAATCCATTTGTTCTTCAGAGAGAAGTTTGTCAGTCAGAGGGTTGAACTCTGGAGCATCTTTTGATCCACCAAGAATCTCTAAAAACTTATCTCCAAGTAGACCTGCTGTGGCGATACTGATACGACTATCTTTTTTAATCCATTTCAAATGCGTTTCTGTAATACGAATCGTTATTCCGATCTCTTCATCTGAAATAATATCAATATTAGTGACTGATCCCACTCTGATCCCACGAAGCTCCACATAGGCACCCGGTTTCAGATTGGCCACAGACTTTACTTCAGCATAAAGATCTACCTTTGGGATGAAGAATGATGTTTCTTTTCCAATCAGAACCACCATGACCATCATGATAAAAGTTAAGGCACTTAAAAATATGCCGACCTTAATAAGATTTTTTTGATCTCTTTTTCTCATTTCTATTTCCTTAATGGTTCATCAAAAATTTTTGTACTACGGGATCATTTGAGCTCTCAAACTCTGCCACTGTCCCAGTGAAGGCAACCTTTCCTTCATCGAGAATAATAAGTCTGTCACAAACTTTCTTTGCCGCCGGGATATCATGAGTACACAAGATAGATGATATTCCTTTGGCCCGAAATTTATTAATAAGATCACAGACGTTCTCTACATTAATTGGATCAAGGCCAGCTGTTGGTTCATCATAAAGAATAATATCTGGATTCAAGATAATGGATCTGGCGAGTCCAGCTCGTTTTTGCATCCCACCTGATAAATCAGAAGGGAGAAGTGACTCCACTCCGGATAAGTTAACTTCTTTAAGTGCCTGAGTTACTTTTTGAAGAATTTCTTCTTCACTTAATTTGGTATGCTCAAAAAGAGGATAGGCGATATTTTCAAAAACATTATCAGAATCAAAAAGGGCATTGTACTGAAAAGAATAGGAGATTTTTGTTCTGACTTTAAAAAGCTGCTCTTCTGATAATTGATCGATTCGATTATTCTTAAAATAGATCTCACCACTGTCGGCATTCTCGATGCCAATCAAAGAGCGGAGGAGAACTGATTTTCCTGTCCCGGAGTTTCCAAGAAGTCCAAGAGTCTCACCTTCATAAAGTGCAAAGGAAACATCACGGTGAACTAATTTTTCACCAAAACTCTTTCTCATATTTTTTACTTCTAAAATAGTTTTCATAATTTAATCAAATAAAAGGATCAGAATCTTACTTAGAAAGAAATCCGATACCAAAATAATAATAGAACTTCTTACTACCACCCACGTTGAGGCATTACCTACACCACGAGTCCCATCTTTCGTATTAAAGCCGCGGTAACAAGCGAGTATGGTAATCACAACGGCAAAAAACATACATTTAAAATAACTACCAAAAACATCTACAAAACGAATGGTAGAGAGAACTTTGTTAACATAAAAACCAATGGGCATATTAAATTCTGTGTAGGCGATGATTCCTCCACCAATAATTCCCATAAAGCCAGAAAGTACCCCAAGGAGAGGAAGTGAGATAATAGCAGCTGTCACCCTCGGAACCACAAGAACTCTCACTGGAGAGGTTCCTAGGGCCCTTACAGCATCAATTTGCTGGGTGACGTTCATGGCCCCAATCTCTGCAGAGATTCCTGAGCCAATTCTTCCTGCAATAAGAAGAGAAGTAAAAATGGGAGCAAGCTCTCTGAGAAGAGAGAGTGAAACAATTGCTGGTACGTAAAGAACTCCACCAAATTTAGTGAGTCCGTAACCAAACTGTAGTGTCATCACAAGTCCTGTCACAAATCCAATCACAAGTGTAATAGAGAGTGATCCAATCCCGAGTTCAATAATTTGTTGATAAAGTCTTCCCCAATAAAAGGGACGGGTAGTGAGACATTTGAGATATTCAATAAAAAAGCAATAGAGCTCTCCGATCAGCTGGAGATTGTTTTCCATTTTTTTGCTAAGGAAATTAACAAAAAATTTCATGGCAAAAACTCCACGGCATTTATCATTTCCTCAGGTTGATTCTGAGATGCTGTGACTCCTTGAGGAGTGATGCGGAGAAAATCATAATAACAATTATTGCGTCTCATATTAATGACTTTAATATTAATCGTAACGCCATCAAGGCTGCCATCGGCCTCTAATTGAAAAGCTTCTCTATTAGAGAGAGTAAGGGGGCTCTCTTTTCTATTTTTAATATCATCCAGTCCATTAAATGTTTTTTCAGCAAGGACCGGTAGAGGTTCATCTTGAAATTCTCCACAAAAGCTATTGATAACTAGTGTTGAGCCATTTTGATTTTGGAATACGTAATCGGATTGTTTTTGCTTGAGAAGTTTCCAATCTGCAGAGTTGTAATTTAATTTATAACCATCGTTCTTGGCGCTAGGTACTTTCTTAGGCGCTGGAATAAGCCAAGAGCATCCAGTAAAAATGAGAAGAATAATAAGAGGTATAAATCGCATAATAGTATAGTTCTTTGCACGGGGATTATAAGTTATCTCTATAAAACATTGTAAACATTTAAAAAATTATAGGGATGTCAAAGTCTCGACAGGATTTTTTTGCCGGTAGGAAAAATTTATCTTTTACAAAATCAAAATCACGCTACAATCAAAAAGGAACTAGGAAAAAAAGACCATATGGATGTGGTCTTAAATGCCTACTTAAAGACAGGAAGTCTTATATAATGAATTTGTTGCCAAAAATTTTGACAGCACTGGCCCTTACCTTAAGCGTTTTTCAAGCGTCGCTTGCTGATACATTCAATCAAGAAACATTTAAAACTCATTTACGTTGGAATATCGTTGCTCCAAGAGATCAAGTTTTCATTACGAAGAAAGATCAAACATTAACTATTGAGACGTTAAATCTTCAGTTATTTGAAAAGATGGCTTTTGACTTTGGAAAGATCAACGCTGATCAAGTTTATATAAAAGACATAAAGTACTCTCAGGAAAACTTTCCTGCTAAACCAGCGAGTATTACGATCGCTCTGAAAGATCAATCCATTGAGCTTTTCTCTTTCTATCGTGATGTGGATCGTAAATATATTTTAGATTTTTGGATTAATAAGGATCTTGTAAGTGAGAGAACTGCCGCTCTCTCAAAGCCTCTTCCTTTGCCTGTGGCCGCTAAGCCTGTAGTCAAAAAAGTGGTGGCCAAGGAAAAGAGGATCCTCGCACCTGACACCACAAGTAAGATACTTCCTGTGGTCGAAGCTGCAAAACCAGTGACTCAAGATCTCGCAAAAAATAATCCAGATTATAGAGACTTTAGATATGGCGCGAGTTTTATTTGGGATTATCAGGCGATGATTCCAAGTCTTGAAAAAGATGTAAATCTTGCCAGCAAAATTCCAGAATCGCTCTATCCTATTAAAGACAGAGAGTTTCTTGGAGATGAAAAAGAAGCTCATCTTCAGCTTTCGATTAATTTTTATCGTAAAGAAAAATATGGACTAATGAATAAGTCTATTGATCTTTATAAAAAGAAATATGGCTCTGATAAGAATAATGTTTGGAATGAATACCTGAAAGCAAATGCTCTTTTGAAAGGTAATATTGCCAAACCAAATAAAGGAATCACACAGTCGGCCTTAAATATTTTAACTAATATTGTGGGGATGACTGATAATTACGAGTTGAAGTCAGCTATCTATCGTTACTCACTTCAGACATCACTTGATAATAATGACTATGTAAGATCACTTCAAACAGCGAAAGAGTATTTTGTTGAAGCAAGATCTGATTTCGATCAAGATTTTGTGATATACTCAGCTCAAGCGATACTTTACTCTCTGGCGCAATTGAAGCAAGTTGATAAAATTGAAGAATTTCTCTCAGATAAGAAATTGATTTCAATTCTTCCATCACAAATTGGTCTTGCTTATAGCTCGTACGCAATGCTTTCAAAAAATCAGTCTTCAGAGTTAGTGAAAAAATATACGACTGTGGCGAAGTCATTAGCTAAGCCAGTTCACCCAGCTATCCTTTATAATGTGGCGGAAGCTTTATTTAGAGAAGCTGAGTTTGAGTTATCATTAAAACTCTTTGATGAATTTACTGCTGAATATTCTTATACGCTGAATGCTCCTTATGCTCGTGTCCGTATGGCCCTTATTTATGAAATCCTTGATCGTCCTGTTGATCAAACTTTAGCTCTCTACCGTAAGGCGATTGATCGCTCAACTTTAGGTGAGCCTCGTTATGAAGCAAAGATTAGATATGTGGCAATGAGAACAGGAAGAAAAATTAAGCCAGATGCTCTTGATAAAGAGTCAGTTGTCTTTCTTGAACAATCACCTGATGAGACAAAAATTTTAGACCTTAATCTAAAAAAAGCACTTTGGTTAACTAGGCTTCGCTCTTTTATTAATGAGCAAGACTACGATAAGGCCCTTTCATATTTGACGACGATTCCTCTTGATTCACTTAAGCCTGCAGAGAGAAGAGTTTTTGAAGGTGATGGAGCAGAAGTGGTTTTTGGTTTAATTCAAAAATCATACTTAGAAGAGAACTATGCGAAGACAGTTAAGGTTTGGGAAGTTTACAAAGATAAATATGAGTCTAAGGTAGCCAAAGCTCCTTATATGAACTTTGTTGTTTGTGATTCATTCTTAAAGCTTGGACTTTATAAAAGTTTTGATAGAGCGTACGACTCATTTAAGACAGTGAGAGCTGATGAGGAAAGAATTTTTCCTCAGTGGACTCAGCGAGTGAAGAGCACGAAGCTTTCTGTCATGATTGAAGAACTAAATCTTATCAGACTAGTGGCTTCAAAGGATTGGGAGAAGGCCGGACTACTTTTGGCCTCTTTTCCGGTGTCATTAAGGGACTCAATTAACTATTCGTACTATTCAGGGGTGATAAATTATCACCAGAAGAAATATAATCCAGCTATCGGAGATTTCGAAAAAGTGCTTATCAAGCAGAACCCTGAGAATCAGCTGACTCCACGTCAAACGGCTGATTTATTAATGAGTTATGTTGAGTCTTTATATCAATTAAAAGATGAATCACGCTTCAAATCAATAGTACGTGCCTTGGCCCAAGACATAGGTAAATCAAAGTCGGCACCGATCTTGAATGTAGCGGAACGAGTTCAGTATCTTTTAATCGAGACGCTGGCCGGTGAAGAAAAACCTGATTATAGCGAGTTGTCACTTATGACTAAGACGTTTAAAGAGAAATTTCAAAAATCTCCTTACACGGCCCGTATCAGCTACATTTATGGTTTATCATTAGTAAAGTCTGAAAGAGTAAAAGAGGGAAAAGAAGTCCTCACTACTCTGATGAACGATAAGAATTCTCCTGTTCACATTAAGGAAATGTGCAGGAGTGAATTGACAACTATAGAGTTAAGTAATCGTAACCTATAAACCCAATAACAACGGACAGGAGGTCTAATGTTAACAGCAGGTTTCTCACTAGTAGGTAATCATCCTAAGTTTTTAAAGTCTCTCGAGACAGCACGTAATGTGGCGGTGACAAAAACACCAGTACTCATTTACGCTGAGTCAGGAACAGGGAAAAAATCTTTAGCAACTTATATCCACCAAAATTCAATTCGCAAAAGTGCACGTATTGAAATTGTTGACTGTGCTATCGATACAGCATCAGTTGAGAAACAAGTGCTTGGTCACCGTGATGAAGAGTCAGGACGATTTAATCGTGGGGTTCTAGAACTTGCCAACGGTGGTACGGTAATTTTTGCCAATATTGATGCACTGGATGAAAATTTTCAGAAACGACTGTATAATATCCTTCAAGAGCTGCCAGACTATGAATTAGATGTTCGCGTGATCGCTACAACTTCAAAAAATCTTTCGAAGCTTGTTGGTGCAGGAAAATTCACAAGAGCTCTTTTCACTTACTTCTCAGGTGTTCAGATTGATCTGATGCCATTGAGAGAAAGAGGGACTGACGTGGAATTAATCGCTCGCCAAATTGTTTCTGAATACTGCCAAGAAAATTCTCTCGATTCAATTGACCTAGCACCAGAGGCTTGTCGTAAGCTTTCTGAGTACAACTGGAATCAAAACGTATCTGAACTTAAATCGTTCATGAAGAAAGCTGTTGCGAATGCAAACTCTGGGATTGTTGATCTTCAATCTCTTGAGCAAGGTGAGAGAAGAGTTGAATTCACTTCATTTGAAAAAGATGAAGACGGAGTTAAACTTATGTCTCTTCGCGAAGCTGAAAAACTTCTTATTAAAAAAGCATTGGTGTTTACTTCTGAAAATAGAACTCAAGCGGCAAAAATCCTTGGTGTTTCAATCAGAACTCTTAGAAATAAGATTAATGAGTATCGTGGTGAAGGCGCTACTTACTTTGTAAACCTACGCTAATCTCTAAGTGAATTAGAGGAGAAGTACATGGATGTTAATGATAAAACTCTTAGCGCTCTAACCACGGCCTTAAACTTTCGTGAAATGAGACAAGAAGTGATTTCTTCGAATATCGCCAACGCAAACACACCTGGCTTTAAATCGAAGAAAGTTGACTTTGAAGAGGCACTTGCAAGGGCCCTGGATACAGATGGGCAAATGCAAATGAATATCACTGACGAGCGCCATTTTGATGTTGGTAACGGTGGATTCGACAATCTTGAACCAGAAATCTATGACGACCCGAATGGAATCGTTTCGGAGAATGGGAATACAGTTGATACCGAAGCTGAAATGGGAAGAATGGCAGAGAACAAACTTATGTACGATGCTCTAGTTCAGTTAGTGAATAAAAAGATGGGACTAATGAAGTACGCCATCAACAATGAAAAATAAGGGAGCGTGAATGGATTTACTCTCAAGTCTTAGAGTTAGTTCTTCTGGTTTGGCAGCACAAAGAAAACGAATGGAGTCTCATTCGTCGAATATTGCAAATGCTCAAACAACGAGAACTGCCGAGGGCGGACCCTACCGTAAAAAAGAAGTGGTCTTTGGTTCAGAGCCAACACGTGAACGTTTTTCAGAAATTCTTGAAGGCGAACTGGATGAGCACTCACAAACTGTTCAAGCAACAGAAGTGGTTCATACAGATAAGGTCGTTTTAAAATATGACCCAACTCATCCTGATGCAAACCAAGAGGGATATGTGGCAATGCCAGATATCAACGTGATGAGTGAGATGGCCAATATGATTGAGGCTCAGAGAGCTTATGAGGCCAATGTGACAGCGATTAATACTGCTAAACAAATGGCGACCAAAACTCTTGAGATTGGCCGTAACTAAGGAAAGGTAAGTAATGTCGATTAAAAATATTGCAGGATTTCAACAGACCTTAGGAAATGCAGATGCTAATGGATGGGTTCGTAAGGCCGATTCAGGAATCTCTGATAATTTTAACACAATGGAAACTCCTGGCATCGAACATGCAGGAGAAGCTAAGAGTTTTGGAGAGTTTCTTAAAGACTCAATTAGCAATGTAAACAAAATGCAAGTGGACGCCAATGTGGCCATGGAAAAATTGGCTTCAGGCGAAAGCAAAAATTTGCACGAAACACTACTCACTGTAGAAAAAGCTGATATTGCTTTTAGAACAATGAATCAAATTCGTTCTAAAGTAATTGATGCCTACAAAGAAGTAATGAGAATGCAAATATAGTTATCCTTTGGATAGCTAGGGTTTTAAGAATCAGGAGGATTCTTTGAACAACGGAATTTTATCACAGACAGTTAACAACTTTATTGAATTCTTCAAATCTTTGGATATGACCCGAAGACTTGGATTACTTGGATCAGCGATTTTATTAATTGCTGCCACAAGTGCCATGATCATTTGGGCCACAAAAAGCCAGTATAAAGTTCTTTATACTGAGTTATCTAAAGAAGATTCTGCAGTTATTGCAAGAATGCTTGAAGAAGGAAAAATTTCATATCAGGTAAAAGATGATGGGAAAACTATCATGGTACCTGAAGAACAAGTAGAAATTTGGCGTCTTGAGATTGCTAAGAAAGGTGTGAATTTCACTGGAACTGTTGGATACGAAGTATTCGATAAGCAAGCTTTCGGAACAACTTCATTTGTTCAAAAAATTAATAAGCAAAGGGCCCTAGAAGGCGAGCTTGTTAAAACAATTATGCATATTAAAGGTGTGACTCGCGCACGTGTTCACCTTTCAATCCCTGAATCATCTCCGTTCGTAACAGAAAGAAAACCACCAAGTGGTTCAGTTGTTCTTGATGTTGATCGTGGAGTAACAATGACTCCCGATGAAATTAAAGGTATCCAATCTTTGGTATCATCTGCTGTTGATGGAATGCGTACACATCATGTTGTGGTTATTGATTCTAGAGGTAAAAAGCTATCTGAAAACGATGGCGATCAAATGTCGACTGAAACAGCTAATAAAATTGCCCTTGAAACAAAAATGAATGCTCAACTTGAAAAGAAAGTTGAAGAAATTCTTTCTCGTGTTGTTGGTGAAGGAAAAGTAATTGCTAAAGTAGCAGTGAAAATGGATTTCACTGAGAAAACAGAAACTCAAACTCAGTATGACTCAGAAAATGCAGCTATCGTTTCTGAAGTTCGTAATGAGCAAAAAATGGTTGGAGTTAGACCTTCTCCACAAGGGATCCCAGGAGCAAGATCAAATGTTCCAGGTGAAAATCCTCAGCCAGGTATTCCAGAAACAAGAAATGATGTTGATAAGTCTCTTATTACAAGAAATATGGCCGTGCCATCTACAGTAACAAGATCTAAAAAACCAACAGCTGACATGAGTAATATGTCAGTGGCGGTCATGCTTGATGGAAAACGTGTTCCTGTTTTAGATAAAAACGGAATGGCGATGGTAAGTGACGAAGGAGTCAATCTTACTAAGTATGAAGCTTGGTCAGAAGATGAACTTCAAAACTTTCAACAAATTGTAGCTTCATCTTTAAATATCAATCTTGCTCGTGGAGATAAGATCGTTATAAAAAACATGGAATTCGCAAAAGAAGATCTTTCAGAAATGGAAGCGATCATGCGAGCTCGTGAGAATCGTGAACTTATTAAGAATCTTACAAAGTACTTAATGATTGGTGCCTTGATTACGCTTTTCTTCTTCATGGTAATCAGACCTTTCATCCAGTGGCTTACAGAGAATACTGTTGAATCAATTGAAGACTTCTTACCTAAAACAATTGAAGAGCTTGAAAAAATTCAAGCGAATCAAAGATTACCTGGTCTTGAGGATGTTCTTCCGAGCATGGAAGATAAGCTTAACCCAGAGAAGATTGAAGGGAATATGCTAAGAGAGAAAATTATTTCTCTAGTTGAAGCAAACCCAGGTAAAGCAGCTCAGGTTATTCATGATATGATTCATACTAATGAAGCACAAAAAGAAATAGCATAAGTTATAAGTGAGTGGAGTAGATCATGAGTGAAGATAAATCCCTCGACCCTGAAGTCCAATATGCACTTCTCTCAGGTCAGGAAAAAGCGGCGATTTTGTTGTCGGCCTTGGGGCCTACGACAACGAAGCTTATTTTTAAGCACATGAAAGACAATGATGTTAAACGTATGATTAACAGCATGTCGAATATTTCTAAATCTCCAATTTGGATGGTGAAAAAAGTGCTTGAAGAGTTTTATTCTTCAATCAATGAAGATGCTGAGCTTCTGTTCTCTGAGAATAAGGGAAGAGATTTTATTCTTTCTACTCTTGGTGAAGATCGTGCGAAACAACTTCTTGGACAAATTGTTGATGTTGGAACAAATAATACTCTTGAGTCACTTGAACTAGTTGATACAAGAACTCTTGCCAACTTTCTTATTAATGAGCATCCACAAACGATTGCTCTTATTTGTGCTCACTTACCAGTAGAGAAAAAAGTAGATGTTCTCCGTAAACTTCCTGAAGGCCTTCAAGCTGAAGTTGTTCTACGTGTGGCGAATCTAGATTTCGTTTCTCCTGAACTTATTGCCCAACTTGATGATGTTCTTAAAACGGAACTTTCAACTCTTGGATCAATTGATACTCAACAACTTGGTGGTATTGAGCCAATCGCAGATATGCTTAACCTTATGGATAAGAACTCTGAGAAAAACATCATGGCCAGAGTTGAAGAGAAAGATCCTGAGCTTGCTGAAGAAATTAGAAAACTCATGTTCGTCTTTGAAGATATTGTCTTTGTTGATGATAAAGGAACTCAAGAGCTTCTTAAAATTGTGGATAACCAAAAACTTGTTATTGCACTTAAGACGGCTCCTGATGATGTTAAAACGAAACTTTATAAGAACATGTCAAATCGTGCTGCCACACTTCTCAAAGAAGATTTGGAAGCGATGGGACCGACAAAAGTTTCAGATGTGGAGAAAGCTCAACAAGAGATCGTTCAGCAGCTTAAAGATCTGGAGGCCAAAGGTAAGGCCATCATTTCTCGAGGTGGTGAAGGCGATGCCTTTGTTTAATTTACAGGTGGCCTAGGTTATGGAAAAAAACAAAGACTTCGACGTTAAACCATTTAGTTTTACTGACTTTAACCAATCAAAAGTGGTTAAAGGTGGCAGTGATTTTAAGCCATTCTCCTTTGATACTCTTAGTGGTCAATCGATTCAAAGTACTGACATCTCCGATGAGACGATTCGTTCAGAGCGTCTTCACGAGAAAAAAAATAATTTTAAAATTGATGATAAAGTTCGTGCTTCAAGAGGTCTCTCTTCTCAAGAAGAGGATGATATTGAAATTCGTATTCAAAAAGAAGTACAGAAACGAATTGAGAAGATCGAGCAGAAGGCTTACAAAGACGGTCTTGAAAAAGGTAGAGAAGAAGCTTTTGCTCTGTCTCACCAAGACTTTGATGCCGCTGCAGCTGCAAAGATTGAAAGCTTTGCTCAAAGTATTGAAGTATTAGGTGCAAATTTTAAGGCCATTCAAGATAAAAACCGCAAACAAATTTATGAGTTTGTAAAAAAGTTCACAAAATGGATTGTTCTCAAAGAAATTGATGAACAACTTTATATGGAAAAACTTTTTGAAAAACTTTTACTAGAAACGAATGCTCGTCAAAACTTAATTATTAAAGTTAACGCTGAACATTTCAAAGAAATGCCAGAAATTATCAAGGCGGTTGAATCTCGTCTAGGTCAGTTAACTAATGTCAGAGTTGAAGTTGATAGTGAGATGGAGCACGCGGGAATTGTTCTTGAATCAGAAAATGGCATCATTGACGGCTCTCTTAAAGGAGTTTTTCAAGTGATCGACAAAGTTTTCGATTCAGTGGTTGGCCATGAGTGAAGATCTTTCATTTCCAAAAATCCTAAAACATATTGAAAATAAAATTCCCTACGAGAAGATTGGTAAAATTATCAATAGTCGAGGGATGGTTTATGAGGCTTCAGTTCCGAAGGCCATACTTGGCTCAAATGTTGAATTTGTGACTGAGAGTGGTGAGCGTAGCTTAGGCGAGGTTGTTTCTATTAATGGGCAACATTGTATGGTGATGCCTTATAATGAATTATCTGGAATAAACTCTGAAACTAGAATTTATCTTAAAGAAGTTGTTACAGAGTTAAAAATCTCTGAAGCAATGCTTGGCCGTGTGGTTGATTTTCAAGGTAATCCAATGGACGGCAAGGGCCCGATTGAAGGACCTTTTGAGAAAAGATCTATTTTCGGTACTCCTATCAATCCACTGGATCGTCCACCCATTAGAAAGCCTCTCGATACAGGAATTAATTCGATTAATTGTTTTATTACCGCTGGCCGTGGTCAGCGTATGGCGATTATGGCGGGTTCAGGTGTAGGTAAGTCAGTCCTCATGGGAATGATGGCCAAAAACACTGATTCTGACATCAACGTGATTGCTTTAATTGGTGAGCGTGGACGTGAGGTTTTAGAGTTTATTGAATCAGATCTAGGTCCTGAAGGTATTAAGCGCTCAGTTATTGTTGTGGCCACTTCTGATACATCTGCTCTTATTCGTATGAAAGCCGCTTATGCTGCCACTACAATTGCAGAATATTTCCGTGATAGAAATGCAGATGTTCTTTTAATGATGGATTCAATTACACGTTTTGCGATGGCCGCACGTGAAATTTCACTTTCAACTGGTGAGCCACCTGGGCAGAAAGGTTATGCTCCAAGTGTATTCGCCAAACTTCCCAAACTAATGGAAAGAGCGGGAACTAAAGCTGGAGCAGGATCAATTACCGGAATCTATACAGTCCTCGTTGAAGGGGGAGATATGGATGAACCTATTGCTGACTCAGTAAGATCAATCTCGGATGGACATATTGTTTTATCAAGGTCAATGGCCGCAAAAAACCATTATCCTGCGATTGATGTGCTTGCTTCTATTTCAAGGGTAATGCCAAAAGTTTCAACCAAAGAACATAAAATTGTGGCCTCGCACTTAAGAGACTTGCTCGCTGCTTATAAAGAATCTGAAGATCTTATTACAGTAGGGGCTTATTCTCGTGGATCAAACCCTAAAGTTGATAAGGCCATCTTAGTTTACGACGATATTATTAATCTTCTTCGCCAGCAAGTTGATGAGTCATCTCGAATCGATGAATTATTCGATCGTATGCTCGACATCGCTCGCAAAGCCGAAGGCGTGAGTTAATAGCTATGATTAAAAAATATGCTTTTAAACTTGAAGCTGTTTTAAAACTTCGTAAATTAAACGAAGAAAATTGTCGTATGGCCCTTGGGGCGCTGATGTTAGAAATGCAGAAATACGATAACCAAATTGAGTATGAAAAATTGCAAATCGATAATTACTACAAGATGCAAGAAGATTTACTGAAAACTGGTATGGGAGGAGGTCAACTTAGACTCATCCCGGATATGATTGCTGCTAAAACAAAAAATATTCAACTTTTAAATCGCGACAAAAGAAAACAGCAGCACCTTATTGATGAAAAAAAACAAGAACTAGCTGTGGTTAAAGGCGAGCTGAAAGTAATGGAAAATCTTAAAGAAAAAGATTTTCAAGAATACAAAAGATTGACGAATAAAGAAATCGATCAAAAAGTGGAAGAGCAAACACAGTTATGGCTCGCGAATAAAAAGCAGGAACTCTAATTATGAAAAAAATTATATTTTTAATAACTATTTTCTCACTCTCAGCTATGGCCACAGAGGGAGCGAAATATACTGAAGCTGACTTTATTAAAAAAGTGGCAGCGGAAGTTAAAGCTCAAGTTGATAAAATAAAAAATACTTCGGTAACCGATCTCACTAAAGAATTAGTAGAAAAAGATGAAAAAATTCGCCTTCAAGAACTTGAACTTCAGAAAAAAGAAGACCAACTAAAAACCTCTGAATCAGATCTTGGAAAAAAATATGCAGAATTTGAAAGTCGCCAAAAGGCCTTTATTGGGTGCATTCAACGCAATGAGGATGAAGGTAAGGGCAGAGTCGCCCAGTTAGTGGATATGGTGTCAAATATGAAGCCTCAGAAGGCCGCAGAGGTCCTTTCTGTGCAGGAAGCCGATATTGCCGTGAAGATTCTCCAGATGATTGATGCCAAAAAGGCGTCTAAAATATTCAACTTTATGGACAAGGAAGTTTCTGCCCGGCTTCAAAAACAGTACCTAAATATGAAAAGATAGACCGTAGGACCACGAAAGGACCAAAAATAATGATTCAAGGATTGAATCTCTCAAATTCAAAGGTAAAAGCAGGGAAGGCAGGAGCTGAGGCTCTTGATACTGATCTCGCTAATGCCCTAGCACAAGATCCAGAACTTGCTTTAGAGCAAGCTGACTTTGCTAATGAACTTGCGAGTTCAATGAAGATGGACGAATTGCTTATGGCAGAAGTTCAACTTCCTCAAGCTCAGTTCACACAAGGTGAAAGTCCTGTGGCCACTGATGCAAATAATAAATCAGTTATTCAGCCCGAAAATCTAGTGGCAACTCAAGTGGCAGGCCTTCAAGGTCTTGAACTTCTGAACCAAGAACTTCCATCAAATATCGTAAAACAACTTCCATCTCTTCAGCCAGAAGCTGAGGGTGTAAGTGCAAAACTTGTTGATCCAACACTTACCAAAGATGTAAGTAATCTCATGGACCCTAAGCTTGCTGTTAGTGCTGAAGGGAGTGAGCTTGCAGTTGATGGAGTTCCTCTTGAATCAGAAATTGCTGATCTTAAAAAAGATGAGATTCAAACTTTACTTGCGGCTCCTCTTGCTAAGGCGGGAGTTCAAAGAGCACCAGCTATAGATTTATCACCAGCAGAAGTTGATCCTGAGTTTATGAAGTTTGATGATTTCATGCTTCAAAGACAAATGAAAAACTCTAAAAAAGTTCAAGGTGGAGAGGCCTATGGCCTTCCAAAAAATACTCAAGTCAAAGAACTAGAAAGTCTTGATCTTAAAAAATCTGAGATGGTGAATGCCTCAAATATGAATCTCGCACAAGGTTCATCATCAGCTCCTTCTCAGGAATTTATTTTAGGTTTAATGACTGAAGCGGCTGCAAGCAAGAGTGTTGACTCTGCTCACCAAACTGCTGCACCAAAAGTTTTCCATATGTCACAACTTAAATCTGATGATGCAAAAGCTATCATGACTCAGATTTCTGATTATATTGTTCAGGCCAAGGCTGCAAAAGAGCCAACTGTTCAAATGAAAATTGATCATAAAGAATTTGGTCAAATGGATATCACTGTGGCCAGAGGAATTAATCCTGGACGCAATAATGTAGAAAATATTGTGATTAATATCGCGACAAGCTCACCTGAAGTAAAAGCAATGCTTCAACAACACAAAGGTGAACTTTTCACATCCCTTGCCCAATCGGGAATGAATGTGACTGATTTTAAAGTTGATTCATCGAATGCTAAAGGTGGATCTGATATGAACTCAAATCATGGTTCAAATTCAAATCAATTTGCTGGTTCTGAAAAACAATTTGGTTCTGAGCAAAATGAAAGACGTCAGGAACAAAATCGCAGAGCGGAGCTTTGGAATTTGTTAAATGACAAGGCGGCTGCCTAATGCCATCAATAGGAAGACCAGCCACTCCTCAACAATCTAGTCAAGTCACTATGGCGCCAAAAGCTTTATCGAGTAAAGGTAGATCTGGTGCTGATATTAACCAAGACGTCATTAATAAGGCGACTGGTTACAAAGAAAAAGATGCACGTTTTGGTGATGCAAAAACTCATAACCAAATGGGTAAAGACGAATTTCTAAAACTATTAACTTTCCAGTTACAAAATCAAGATCCAATGAATCCAATGGAGCAAGATAAATTTACTGGTGAGCTTGCCCAGTTCTCTCAACTTGAGCAGTTAACAAATTTAAATAAAAAATACGACGAAGCCAATAAGACTCAGCAAATGCAGGATAAATTTTATGCGGCAGGATTTGTTGGTAAAAAAGTTGTGACAACTGGATCTACTATCAGCTTAAAAGAAGATGGTGATACAGGAGATGTTCTTTTCAAACTAGATGGCGATTCTGCGAAAGTAATGGTTCGTATTCTAGATGAGAAAAATCAAACCATGGGTGAGATTTGGAAAGAAGGAATGTCTGGTGGAGCACACTCATTAACTTGGGATGGTGTTGCCCTTGATGGATCTCCTGCAGTGAAAGGTAATTATAAAGTTCAAGTAAAAGCTTGGGATAATGCTGGCCAAGAAGTTGGAACTCGCACACAAGCAACGGGTATCGTACAAGCTGTAACTTTCGAAGATGGTGAGCCTATGCTTACTGTTGATGGACAAAAAGTTTTCTTGCGTGATGTTTCTAGTTTTCATATTCCTGAGAATGAAACGCACAGGGCAATTAATACCCAGCTATCGAACCAGAATGCCCCGATGGTACAATCTAATACAAGACCTGTTCAGCAAGCGATGAATGCTTATAAAGAACAACAACAGACTCCAGTTGATGCTGGAATCTACGATTAAAAAAAGGAACCATGAGTAAGATAAATTCATTTCTTATTCCCAATGTAAATACGGTGCCGGCCGATAAAAAAGTCGAGCAGGCGAATAATTTACAGAAAGGTGAGAAGAGCGAATTTAAAGGATTACTTGATCAGGTTCAAGGTCAACAAAACGCTCCGGCGTTTGGACAAGAAGTAAGTATGTCTTCTCATGCAATGAAAAGACTTAGCGATAGAAATATTGAGTTTGATAATAACGAGTATATGAAGATTAAAGAAGCTATCGGAAAATTAAAAGCAAAGGGTGGACACGATTCACTAGTAATCACAGGTAAGGCTGCTTACGTTGTTGATGTTGACCGCAACACAGTTGTGACTGCTGTTGATAAAAATAGCATGAATGAAAATGTTTTTACGAAGATCGATTCGACGATCTTCATGAGTTAGGTAGTGTGTAGTAGGTAGTATATATTAACTTGGTAAAGGTGGCCGGTCCTTTTCTGGAGGCCATGGAAGAAAGCCTGTAGTGCTTAATTCCCCTTTCCGTCTCTAGGAGGACACGTATGAGTATTCTTGCATCTTTTAACACTGGTGTTACAGGTCTAACAGCAGCTGGTCAGTCAATGTCTGTTATTGGTGACAACATCGCCAACGCAGGTACATTCGGATTTAAATCTTCTCGCGCAGAATTCCAAGACATGCTTTCAAATTCACTTAAAGGTATTGATGGCGGAGATCAAATCGGATCAGGGACTAAGCTTGCTCACGTAACTCCACAGTTCACTCAAGGAACAGTTGCAAGAACTTCAAACATTACTGACCTTGCTATCAACGGAAACGGATTTTTCGCTGTAGAAGCACCATTTGGACAAGGATTTACTCGTGATGGTTCATTCCATTTCGATAAAGAAGGTCATATGATTAATGGTGACGGTTATAAAGCACTTGGATTTCAACCAAATGAAAAAGGTGAAATTACAAATGCTATCGCTCCTATTAAATTAGGAAACACAACAATCCCAGCAACAGCTACTAAAGAACTTAAAATGTCGATGAATCTTGATTCACGCGAAAATGTAAAAGTTTTTGATCCAAAGAATCCAGATAAAACTTCGAACTATAATACATCTGCAACTGTTTACGATAATGTTGGTACAGCTCGTCTAGTAACAACTTATTTCAATAAAAAAGCTGATGGAATGTGGGAATACCATGCCATGGTTGATGGTGCAGATGCTGCTAACGGAGTTCCAGGTGAGCTTGCAGAAATGGCCAATGGACAACTTAAGTTCAATCAAAAAGGTGTTCTTGAAGAAGAGATTGAAGGACTTAACAGCTTCAATTTCAATAAGGGTGCAGCTGCAGGACAGAAAATCGTTCTTGATTTTGGTAAAACAATCAAAGAAGGTGGAACTGGTCTTGATGCTTCAACTCAATACGGTTCTAGATCATCTATCGCTCGTCACTCTCAAGATGGTTCATCAGCTGCGACACTTGCTTCAATGTCGTTCAATGATGAAGGTGTTCTAACAGCGGTATACGATAACGGTGTTCAACGTGAATTAGGTCAAGTTGCAGTAGCGAAATTTGAAAATAACGAAGGTCTTTTCAAAACAGGTAAAAACCTTTTTAAAGAAACTCGTAAATCAGGTCAAGCAGCAATGGGAAAACCAGGAGCAGATGGTCGTGGTGAAGTTCTTGCAAAATCAATTGAGCAATCAAACGTAGATATTGCAAATGAGTTCATTAGCTTAATGGCCGCTCAACGTAACTTCCAAGCCAACACTAGAACGATCACTACATCTGATCAGATGTTACAAGAAGTTCTTAATATTAAACGTTAATTTTAGATTCCTAGAATACTAGCTACTACTACGGGAAGGGACAGCACGAGCTGTCCCTTTTTTTTGTCCTTTGATCCCATGACATTCAGAAAAACATGTTTTAGAGTATTTACTGAATAAAAAGGACATTGATTTATGACTACAGGAACAACTGGCAAGCAGCTGACGCTGAAGATTATTATTGGGATGCTACTTGGGATTATTGTTGGGTGCTTAATTAACTTTATCGGTGTCGATGGCTTTATGAAAAGCTTCGTCCTTGAAGGAGTTATTGAAGTTGGAGGAAGAATTTTTCTTTCGTCACTTAAACTCTTAGTGGTTCCTATGGTTTTTGTCTCTCTCGTTACCGGAACTGGTGCTTTAGAGGATATTAAAAAACTTGGCCGCCTTGGAATGAAAACTTTCATTCTTTATGTTTTAACTACCGGTATTGCAATTGCTCTTGCTCTCTTTATTGCTGAGCTCGTTGATCCAGGTCTTGGATTTCAAATGTCGGCTCCGGCTTATTTTGAGTCTAAGGACAGTCCTGGTCTTGTAGATGTTATTTCAAATATTTTTCCTAATAACCCAATTGAATCAATGGCCAAAGGGGAGATGCTTCAGATTATCGTTTTTGCCCTTTTATTTGGTGTAGGAATGACTCTTTCTGGTGACCCAGGAAAAAGAGTTTTTAAAATTTTTGAAGACCTCAATACTATCATTATGAAAATGGTAATGCTTTTAATTGAGCTGGCTCCTTATGGTGTATTTTGTTTGCTTGCTAAGGTCTTTGCGATGCAAGGCTTTGATGCCATTAAGCCTATGGCCAAATACTTCTTTACCGTTCTTGGCGTACTGCTTATCCATTCAACTCTTGTTTACGGTGGTCTATTAAGAGTGATGGCCAAATTAAAACCAACCTATTTTTATCGTCAGTTTAAAGAAGTAATGGTTTTTGCTTTTTCAACAGCAAGCTCAAACGCCACTATTCCTGTAAACCTAGAAGTGACTGAAAAGAAACTTGGTGTTCATAATTCTGTGGCCTCATTTACAATTCCACTCGGTGCCACCATTAATATGGATGGAACCGCTATCATGCAAGGTGTGGCGACGGTTTTTGTTTCTCAAGTTTACGGCATTGATATTGGATTCAGCGGTTACTTAATGGTTATCTTAACTGCGACTCTTGCTTCTATCGGAACTGCTGGTGTTCCAGGAGTAGGGCTTGTGATGCTTGCTATGGTGTTTAAGCAAGTTGGACTTCCTGTGGAAGGAATTGGCATGATTATTGGTGTGGATCGACTTTTAGATATGGTGAGAACGGCAGTGAATGTGACTGGTGACTCAGTTGTGAGCTGTATTGTGGCTAAATCAGAAGGGCAATTAGATGAAGCAACTTATTACCGTATAGATTAAAATGATTATTTTGAATCAGAGCTCAGACAAGCCTTGATAGCTTGGATGAGCTCAGGTTTACTTGCAATGCTTGTTCCGTGATTTGAAATTGAGGGACAGCCACCGTGAGTGTGAATTCCGACAATATCCTGTTCCTTGACTCGAATGACTGAAGAGCCAGATGTCCCGCCAGTGCAATCAATAGAATAATGTAGAGCCTTTCCAAAAACCAAAGACTGAGTGGCCTCAAGTTTTCCGTGGTCAGTTTGAAGTGTGTAATTATGAGAACCATCACCACGTAGATCTGTACCGTATCCACTAAACATTAATTCTTCACCAACTTTTGGTAGTTCAAAGTTAACCTTGAAATAACCATTGGCCTCACCAGCAGAAAGCTTAGTGTACATATTTTTTTTGACTTTAAAGACCGCCCAGTCGGTACTTGGGGGAGTATTTCTATAAACAATTGAGGCTTGATCAATTTGATAGATATCTTTCATGTCGGCAAACTGGGCCTTCCCACGGACAGAAAGGGGAACATTGAATTCAAGAGTTTTCATGTGTTTAAGACAATGGCCTGCTGTAATCGCGCAGTTTTTGCTAATCATAGTGGCGGTACAGGCACTATCGAGATGACTGAGTTTCATTCGCCCGATTCGTGAGTCGTAGGCAGGAATACGGTCATCCTCTCCACAAATCATGGCCATGGCCTGAGCAGAACAGAGAAGGATAAGAAGAGTCAGTTTAAGCTTAGTCATAGGCGACTTATCTTCTCTGAGAGTCTGAATGTAAATACTAAGTTTGCCGCTCTCACTTTTTTACATAATTTAGATAAAGAAGCTTCAGGTATTATCGATAAGTTTGCTGTTGGTAATTAATAACAAGGATGTTTTATGTCGGAAAAATGGACTGCACAAGTATTTGTAAAATGGAATAAAGAAGCTCCTGTTTGGGAAAACTGGGCATGGCTTAAAGAGTGGAAAGAGGTGAAATGGGCCGCTTCTACTATGGGTGAATGGGATATGGTTATGTGGGTTGATGTTTCAACTCCAGCTGACCTTGAACATTTTGTTCACGATAAACTTCGCTCAAAAAATTGGGTAGCTGATACTCACTCGACTTGGACTAAAGAAGTTTGGAAAAACGCTGCATAAAAAAAAAGCCCCTCTTGCGAGGGGCTTTTTTTTTATTATTTAACCATCATTTCCAATAGCTTCAACCGGACAAGCCGCCATGGCATTCTCACAATCCACTAACTCTTCAGGAGTTTGAGGTTGGATTTTTACAAAAGCATGTCCTTCATCATCATTCATGAAAAAGAACTTGGGAGCTTCAACACAGCAAGCATCGCAAGCAATACACTGGTCATCTACATAATATTTTCCAGAAGCATTTTCTGAAAATTTTGAATTTTTATCGGCCATACTCTCTATTACATCAAAGCAGGGTTCGTGACAACCTTCGACTTATCTCTCATCATTTTTACAAGCTCATCTCTCAGGCGACGTCCAAACGTTTGATTTTGGTTTGTTTGTTCAGTCTTCTCAAGCTCAGCTACTTTTGCATCCGCTGCAGTATGGTCTGTTTTACTTATGATTTTAATAAGATAGATTGTTCCAGGATTACCAAAATTTGTAATCTCACCATCTTTAGCAGCAAATAATTGATCTGCTTCGGCTGGAGAAAGTGAAAGAGATCCAACTGTCTGGTCAAATTTGTTCACTTCAATTGATTTAAAGAACTGCATATCAAGCTTTTTAGAGTTGGCTTCGATTTCACTTAAATCGTTTTTGCTTAGTTCAGTCATAAGACGTGCTTCAGTTTCTTTGAGAAGCTTATCAAGATCTTGGGCCTTCGTTTTTTGAAGAGCAATACGAGCAAGTTCAGGTTTAACATCATCAAGACTTTTTACTTCTGCAGTTTGTTTGTCTTCTACATAAATAATATGGAAGCCAAACGAAGTTTTGATCGGCTCAGAAATTGATCCTTTAGCTAGCTTAAAAGCAGCATCATCAAATTCAGGAACCATTCTTCCACGAGAGAACCATCCAAGCTCACCACCGTTAGCAGTTCCTGTATTGTCCTGAGTTTCTTTGCTCGCTACTTGAGCAAAGTTTTTTGTCGTTACCATTGCTCTAATTTTATTGATCTTTTCTTGAGCCGCTTTGTCTTGTCCTTTAATAAGGATATGACGGGCCTTTACTTGCTCAGGTTTATTGTACTGAGTGAGGTTTTCATCATAAACACTTTGAAGAGTTTTAAGATTAGCTGGATCAGCAATATAAGCTTTCACTTCATCAGCAGAAACAGAAACCATTGGAGCTAGAGATTGACGAGGAATCTTCACTGCATGAACGATGATTTTTGAATTTTTAAATTTTAAAATATCTTTTACATAAGAAGGAGAAACGATTGTTGCTTGGAAAAGATCTTCCATCTTTCTTTGTTTTACATCGTTTCCTACTAGATCTTCAAATTGACTTGGAGTGTATCCATTTGATTGAAGAACATTACGGTATAAATTTACATCAAATTTATTTGTTGTTTGGAAATAAGGGAGGTTTTTAATCTCGGCCTTAATTTCATCTAATGAAATATAAAGTCCCATTTCCTTAGAAGCATTAAGAACCAGCTTTTGCTGAATAAGTCCGTTAAGAACAGTTTGTTTAATACCCAAAGCTTCAAGTTGTTTAGGGTCAATATTCCCGCCACCCATCATTTGGCTAAAAAATTCGATTTGGCGGCTAAGGGCCATTTGATATTCACGAGTTGTCACAGGAGTCCCGTCAACTTCGGCCACTTCTTTAGCGCTTCCCATTGTGAAACCTGTAAAGTTCGAGAAAAGGAAGCTTGCTGTGATAATAAGAAATACAAAGCTTAAAATAAAATAAGCCATTTTGCTGGTAAAATTCGTCTTCATGAACCGTCCTTTGGATCTACTGATAAGTGCACACAATTTTATCGAGATTCATTGGCATTGAGCAATGATTTAGTTAACCTATTTACTAACTAAACTTAAACCTTGGTGTAACTTTTGAGACTGATCAATGAAACCTCGAAGGCGAAAATCGTAAATAACTTGATTGTTGCGGTTTTAGCAATTTATGGCATTTCGCAGAAAAAATTTACTTTAGAAGAGCCGACTCTCTTTCAGCGCGTTGTGATGGAAGTCATCTCACCTATGCAGAAAGGGATTTCTGACTCTCATAAAAGTCTTTCTTCACTCTGGGAAAACTATATTTCTATTGTTGATACAAGCAAAGACAACGTGATGTTGAAGAAGAAAATTTCACGTCTAGAGAGCGATTTGTTTGGAATGGAGGAGATTCGTCAAGAAAACCTTCGACTCAAGCGCTTGCTTAATTACTCGACGGAAGTTTCTGAACAAAGAGTTTTGGCGCAGGTTGTCGGATGGGATTCAGCTAACGAATTTAAAGTGATTCGCCTCAATAAAGGGAAGGCCGACGGGATTATGGTCATGTCACCAGTTATTACCGATCAAGGCCTAGTTGGTTATATCTACAGAGTGACAGAAAATTATTCAGATGTTCTTACCATTCTTGATCAAAATAATCGGGTAGACGTCCTTGTTGAGCGTACAAGAACCCATGGGATCGTTGAAGGAGTTCACAATTTTAAATGTGCCCTGAAATATGTCATGAGAAATGAGCTTATTGAAGTTGGTGATAAATTGATCACAGCTGGTGTCGGTGGAGTTTATCCAAAGGGCATCAAAGTAGGAATGATCACTAATATTGAAAAAGAAAATACTGGTATGACTTTAGCAGTTGAAGTGGCTCCTAGTGTTGACTTTGATAAGCTAGAAGAAGTTCTCGTCATTAACCCTCAGTATTCAGTTCAGGCGGCATTATGAGAATGAAGTTTTCACATCTTGTAACAAGTTTTTCACTCACATTAGTATTGATGATTATTTTTGAAGTTATTACTTCATCACTTCTTCCGGCCATCGGGTGGTTTGAGTATCGTCTTGCTTTTAATGTTTTAGTCATTCTTTTTATGGCCATTCGCTTGAATGCTCCAATTCTTCCATGGCTTATTCTGGCCCTCCAATTAGTTCATTCGGCATTCTCGATTGAAGGATGGGCGCTTGGAACATTGGCGGGAATTTTAGTGATGATTCTTGCCAATTATTTAAAAGAACTTCTTCAGTTAACAAGTCCAATCATTGCGATGTTAACGGCTCTTCTTTTTCAGATTATTTGGTTTACAACAGTTGCAGTTATCCTATGTTTAAAAATTAGTAGCTTTGAGCAGTTTGGAACAATCCTATGGAGTTTTATCCCTGGAAGTATTGTTCTGGCGGTCTTATCTCCCATTGTTTTTAGTCTCATGAATCTTATTTGGAGAGTGCCTGCTGAAGGATTCTCTCCGGGAGTTGAGATTTAGTTATGTTCGGTGAAGAAGAACTGGTCAAGATTCACAAAGATCGGGCCACACTCATTTCCTATATTATAACAGCATGCTTTGGTTTGATTCTTGCGCGTCTTTGGTATTTGCAAGTTTATAAAGGGGAGACTCTTCATAATTATTCAATTCAAAATCGTCTGAGAAAAGAAGTTGTTTGGGCCCCTCGTGGTCAAGTCTTCTCTCGTGATGATCAGTTAATTGTCGATAACGTTCCTCGTTTTGATGCCATCCTTACTCCACAGTTCTTGCAAGAGAAAGATGATACGATTGAGAGACTGACTAAGATTTTAGAACTTGAACCTGATGCCATTGCAAAGATTCTGAAGAAGAATTCAAATCAAGCGACTTATCGTCCAATTGTGATCAAAAAGAATATTAGTTTTGCTGAAGTTTCAAAAATTGAAACTCAAAACTTTGATTTACCTGGTGTGAGTGTTGATACTTTTATTTCTCGTGAATATCGAGATAAAGAAGTGGGCGCCCATTTGCTTGGTTATATTTCAGAAATCTCTCAGACTCAATTACCTAAACTACGTGACAGAGATAATATTGATTATCGTCTTGGAGATTTCATCGGTCAGTTTGGAATTGAAGAGCAGCTTGATAAATACTTGCGTGGAACAAATGGACATGAGTTTGTTGAAGTAGATGCAAGAGGTCGCCGTAAACGTTATATCAATAATGATAATTTATTTAAAGGTATTGAAGACGAGAAACCTGTTTCTGGGATGAATGTCAAACTGACTATTGATCGTGATATGCAGCTTGCTGGATTTAATGCTCTTGAAGGAAAAATTGGTGGAATTGTTGCTCTTGATATTGATTCGGGTGAAGTTTTAACTATGGTTTCACGTCCTTCATTTGATCCTTCTCAATTCTCAAGAGGGATTACATCTGATTACTGGCGCAGTCTTATTAATAATAAAGAAAACCCACTTCGAGATAGAAATATCCAAGAACACTTTTCACCTGGTTCTACTTTTAAGGCCATCACAGGTATTGCGGCTTTTGAAGAAGGAATTATTGATGAGAATACAGAAGTTTTTTGTAACGGTTCATACCGCTTAGGGCGAAAAGTTTATCACTGTTGGAAAAAAGAGGGACATGGATCAACAACACTTGTGAAAGCGATTCGTGAATCTTGTAATGTGTACTTCCAAAAAGCCGCCAACAGAATGGATATTGATGATATCGCTAAATATGCAAAGGCCTTTGGATTTGGAACAAGAACAGGGATCTCACTTCCAAGAGAAGCATCGGGATTAATTCCTACTAAAGAATGGAAGAAGAAAAGATTTGGAGTGGAATGGCAGGCAGGGGAAACTCTTTCATGTGCTATTGGGCAGTCTTATGTACTCACCTCTACAATTCAACTTGCTCAGGCCTATGGAGCCATTGCTAATGGTGGAAAAATTTATCGTCCATACGTCGTTAAAGATATTTATGCTCCTAATGGTGACCTGGCCAAAACATTTACTCCAGAACTTTTAGGACAGATAAAATTTAAAAATAATAAAACGTTAAAATTTATTCGTGAGGGGCTCTACCAAGTAGTAAATAATCCTCGAGGAACAAATTTTTATCGTCGTGGTCAAGGGATTCAGATGGCCGGTAAGACGGGAACGGCACAGGTAAGAAGTTCTTCTGCTGATAAGGTTTACCAGAAATGTGAGAATATGGATTTTGATTCTCGTCACCATGCACTTTTTGTGGCCTTCGCTCCCTACGATAATCCGAAGATCGCGGCTGCTGCCATTGTAGAGCATGGCTGTCACGGAGGGAGTGCCGCAGGTCCTGTGGTGGAAGCTGTGATCAGTACATATATGAAAAAGTATCAGCCACAGATGTACTTAGATAATCTTGAAAAAGATAAACTTGTTCGCGAGAACTGGGTTCAGTCATTAAGAGCGAATCCTGCTCCTAAAAAACCAAGTGAAGAACCAGAAGATGAATAATTTGAGGAGAATGCTTTGAAGCAGACTATATTACAATTTCTCAAGCGCTATGATTTTAGTTTTTTGGGAAGTATGCTTTCAATTTTTATCGTGGGAGTACTCAATCTTTATTCATCAACTCATGCTGATACTGCCACAGGTTTAGATAAACTTTATCAATCTCAAATCATGTGGTTTCTTTTAGCTAATATTGTGGCCGTGACTGTGAGTTTCATTAATCCTAAAACATTTGAACGATTCGCTTATCCCGGTTATGTCGTCACCTTATTTTTAATCTTTCTCGTACTTATTATGGGAAAGGTAGGGATGGGGGCCCAACGTTGGCTTGTACTCGGCCCAATTCGTATGCAGCCCTCTGAGTTTATGAAGATGGGACTTGTGCTCTGTTTAGCACGTTATTTTTCTCGAGTCTCACCAGAGCGACCGCTAGGCTTTAAAGATCTTATTGTTCCCGGACTTATCACGATGATTCCAGCGATTATGGTTGTGATTCAGCCCGATCTTGGAACAGGAATGTTATTAGTTTTTATTTTTATTTTTATTATTTTCTACAAAAGACTCACTTGGAGAACGATTGCTACCCTTGGTGTGATTGGGCTTGTTTCAGGTGTGCTCATGTATAATTTTGGATTAAGAGATTATCAGAGAAAACGTATTCATACTTTTATTGATCCATACGAAGATGCCAAAGGGTCTGGATATAACGCTATCCAGTCTGAGATTGCCATTGGATCAGGAAGATTATTTGGGAAAGGTTTTAAAAACTCATCACAGGCTTCCCTTAATTATTTACCTGAAAATCATACAGACTTTGTTTTTGCTATTTTTAATGAAGAGCATGGATTTTTTGGATCACTCTTTTTAATTATTCTCTACCTCGTTTTATTTATGCGGCTCATTTGGCTCGCCACCTCCGTGCAGAGGTTTTTTGATTCCTTGATGGTCATTGGTGTGGCGGCGATTTTTTTCTGTCATGCCTTTATTAATATGTCGATGGTATCAGGGCTTCTTCCCATTGTAGGGATTCCACTTCCTCTGATGAGTTATGGTGGATCAAGCATGCTGACCTTCGGAGTAGGAATAGGGATCGCGACTTCCATCTCTAATAGTCGAAACCTCTTTAATTAATCGTCTAAATTTTAGACAGCTGTTAGTCTTAAGAATAGAAAAGGCCTGAATTTCGGGCCTTTTTTATGGCATCAGACTTGAATACTACTTAAGAGTGTTGAATCTTAATGTAGGAGTCCTTTGTGAAAAAGATGATGTTCATTATTTTAGCTGTTGTATCTTTTGGAGCACAGGCCATGGATCTTCCCAACGTCGATGTGAAAGATCGTCTTCGATTAGAATTGTGGAGTTTTGGGATGGAGAAGGTGACACTTTCAAATTCTGAGATGAATCAAGCCGTTAATCATCCGTCAAAAAGAGTTGAAATCATCAAGCCGCTTGAAGAATTAGTACTTGAACTTTAAGCAGACCATAGTATTATAGTAATACCATATGAAACGAATAGCCAACATCGGAAGTTTGCTTAAGAAGATTTACCGCGCTTATAGTGTGGAACTTTTACGTGAGCTTCAATCCCGCGGATTTAACGACCTTAGACCAAGCTTCTTGGATATCCTTTTGTATTTATCAGAGCACGATGGCCCATCAATTAAAATGATTGGGATCGCCTGTGGTCTAAAAAAACAAACAATGACGTCTCATCTTAATGAACTCGAGAAGCGTGGCTATATTAAGCGCACGCATAGTGAAGTTGATAAGCGTGAGCAATTAGTTTCACTCACAGATTACGGTGAAAAATTCAAATACACATTGCTTCAAGTGACAAATGAGCTTGAAATTAAATACTCTTCGAAAGTAGGAGAGGTTGAATTAGACCGAGTTGAGTTGATGCTAGATAATCTCTACAAAGAATTGATGATTAATCAAAATAAAGGCAGCTTGATTTAAGCTGTTTTTTCACTTACTGCTTTCATTCTGAAAGCTGGCCAATACTTGTATCCACCAGAAACATTATTACAGTTAAAATGCCCACGTTTTACCAAAAACTCACAGGCCAGAACTGATTTAGAGCCGTCTTCTGAGATAATGAGAATAGGTGTGGTCATCTGTGTGATTTCTAAAAATCTAGCTTCTAGTTCTTCAAAAGGGATATGAATCGCCTCAGGAAGTTTTTCTTGTGGCTGAAAAGAGCGACTTGAAACATCCAAGAGAATAAAATCAAAGTCTTGATTCTTATATAATTTGTAAGCTTTCTCAGGAGTGAGATCGTGATAAGTTCTTCCGTTAAAGAGAAAATCATCAGAGAGATCTTCATGATTTTTGACTCTTAAAAGATGATTTCTTTCAATGGAGAGGGCCTTCTCTAGTTTTTGCTCAAGAGTAAAAATCTTGTTCTCTAATTTTTCAATCTCTTTTGAAAGACTGTTGATTAGATAAAAGACATTAGAATTGAGTTTCTTCATAATAGGCTCCAGAGGAGATCATTCTCCTTAGTCCCCATTATATCCTAGTGGTCCTACGGTTTAGAAGAACGGGTAAATTGTACCAAACTGGATCTTATTCACGATCATGGTGGTCAAGATTGCAGCTGTTAAAAACAAACAGCCTTCGTAAAATCCATAACCTAGACTTTGTTGATCAGATTCGAAATGGGTACTCATGCGATCATCTCCCCCAAGCTTGATAGGAAAGATCTTTTGAATCCCACGTTTAAAGAGTGGGAAGATAATGAGAGCAAGGACTGTTTTAAGTAAAACTTGGATACAGTAGATAGTGATGTCGTAGTGTTCTTGATCAAAGCAACTTGAGATAATAAAGGCAGCACCAAGGCTGTAGCCAATATAAGAAAATGAAATCGCGAGATTTTTTTGAATCATCATTCTGTTAAATGAAAGCTTAGTGATGAAGTGGTAATACTTCACTGAGAAACCTGCAATCACGAGCATGTATAACCAGAGCACTAAAAGAATAACAAGAGAGTTCTCAGCTTCAATGAGAATTGTTCGAGTCAGATAGGCCATCACTAGCGAGTGACAGAGACTGACTACGGCATATGACATGTTTTTGCGTTTGAGGATTTCATCGGCGTAATCGAAATTATAAAGAACTACAGACTCAATAATATAAAGTGAAACAAGATAGAGAATCACCGCAATGGTTCCCCATAAAACAAAATGGAAAACTGAAAGAATAACACCTGAGGACTCATTAAAAGTCATAGAGGAGAAAATCAGAGCTATCCCGACAAGACGAGAAAACATATGGAGTGTGTCCGCAGGGTTTTCGGCAGGATGGATTTTTTTAAGAATCTGTCTTTTGACAGTCGGATAAAATAACACATGAGCATACCGATAAAGATAAATCATCAAACAGACAAAGCCTGTTAATAAGATACGAATAAGTAATCGGTCAAAAATTTCGGCCATAAAGGATATCCTTAAAAATTCTCTTTAAAATAATCAATGAAGAGAGTTTTGAACTCAACTTTCTTAGTTCTTTGTTCGGTGAAAAAATGAGGAAAGTGTTCTTTTGTTATTTTTCCGTTCAATCCAAATTCATTATTGGGCCCATAAAACGGCTGATTAAGCGAAACTTCCGCACGCATCTTTTGATAGAATTCCATATCAGGACTAAAAGTTCCCCAGCCTAGATAACGAGGGATATTTTTATAAACTCTATAAAAAGTCCATTTCACCTTGCCCGATTTAATTTTTTTCCATTGGCCAAATTCTCGATTACCTATATAAAGGCTGCCTGGAGGAAGAGGGATAATCTCTTCAATATTTTCATTGTTTCGGTAAAGAGACATGCCCATATTCTTAATATTTTTAACGGCAAATTCTTTTGATGTTCTGACAATGATTTCTTCAACATTTTGAAAGCCATAGATGACTCGGTATTTTTGATAATAGGTTTTAATCAGAAATCCCGTTGCATGACTATCGATTAGGATTGCGGTAAGTTGATTACCTTTAAAAACCTTGCTGAAGTTCTTCTCATTCTGAAGGTATTGGACGCCAAACTCAGTAGGAGAGAGGACCTTCGCTAGGCCTAAATAGATAATAACCAGAATGACATAGAGAAAAAACCGATACATTCTTAGCCTTGGATAATCTTCATCACTTCAGATTGTTGAGATTTTGATAATAAATCAAAATCACAATGAATTCTATTCACTGCATGAGACTCACTGTACTTAGTAAAAAGATCAGTCGCTTCTTGGATATTTTTAATCGACTGATAACCCTTAGAGAGGCTTGATTCTCTAATCACTTTCATAGGATGTTTTTGCTGAGGAGATGTCTCATTATAATATTTAGAAAGTCTTCCTGTTGAAGAACAGAAAATATAATCAATTTTTTCATTATCAAAATAAGCTTTGAGGTCATTCATCTGATCGATGTAATTATCCCCGAAAGTTTCAAGAATCTTTTTTGGAATATCATTGTTTACTATTCTTTTTGCCCACTCATTATTGCTATTGCGAAGAACTTTATAAAGAAAAGGATCATCGTGATCAAGATAGTCCTCAATCCCCGCAGGAATCGAATATTCAGTTGATGATTTAAAATAGCGCATAAGCATCTGTTCTAAGCACACCGCACGGTAGTGAAAATACACCATCATAAACATATGAAAGCGACTTAAAAGAAAATCATCAAAAGTTGAGATTGCTCGTTCTGTAATACCAATGAAAGCATGATTGTTTTCATGGCAAACTTTTAAATTATCAACAATCCAGTCAAGATCGAACTTTCCGTAACTCACTCCACAGAAGTAACTATCTCTTAGAAGATAGTCCATTCGATCACAATCCATTTCTGAAGAAACAAGTTGATGCAGAAGAGGGAAATAGTTCACGCCGTTTACTGTAAAGTATCCAGAGTCTTTAGTATCACCTGTCACAAGTTCAGCCACTGCTTCAGGTGTGATTCCATATTGAGAACGTACTTTTTTAAATGATTCCGTAAATGAGCTATCAACGATTGATTTAATCGTATAGTCCTCATGACTCGCTTGACGGTTTTCATTAATCGCAAAACGAGAAGGAAGTTTTAGTTCACTTACTTGAGGCATAACTGACTCAGTAGAGTGACTTAAGGGCGCATGGCCAATATCGTGAAGAAGACAACCCAATCGAAGTGTTTCTTTAAGACGTCTTAAGTCGGCAGAGTCTTGCCCTTGGAATAAATTATTAAAAACCATGGTCGACACATGCATGACTCCAATTGAATGGATATAACGTGTGTGTGTGGCCCCAGGGAAAACGTATTCAGAGAATCCCAATTGCTTTATTCGACGTAAACGTTGAAAGAACGCATGTTCTAATATTGGAATTTCCGCATCGTTAATTGCAATTGAACCGTGAACAGGGTCTCTAATTTCCACAAGTGCTCCGTCTTATTTCTTTAAAGTGTTTTAGCATACTCTTTGAGCCAGTTCGCAATATCGCGAGACTCATGCATTGGTTTACCATCAATATACAAACATGGAACTGTGCCACGTCCTGTATCTTTGACTAGCTTTTCTCTATTGGCCGGATTTTCACGAGTATTAAAATATTGAACCTTATCATTCAATTTTGCTTCTTTAATCGCTGAAAGAACAATTTGGCAATAAGGACATTCGTTATAAAAATAAAGTTCTAATTTTTTCATAGGGCCTCAAAAATAAAGAGGCCCCTTGAGAGGGGCCTCTTCAATTATTTTAGTATTTTCTAGTAATCGTCGTCGTCGTCAACTTCTTCTGATTTTACTTTTGGTCCACGAATATATTCTTCATCTTCGTCTTCCTCATCTTTTGAATCATCAACATCTTCAGGAGAGTCTAGGCCTTCTTCATAGCCCCAACCGTAACCATAGTTATCATCGTCTTCATCTTCTTCAGTTAGTGGTTTAGCAGCAGCTTCGCCTTCATCTTCTTCTTCATCATCGAATTCGGCATCAAAATCATCATTCACAGAATCTGACATATAATCGTCATCAAATGCTGCAGTTTTTGCATGAGCTGGCGTAACAGACGAAGCAGGACTAACTACCTCCGGAACGATGACTTTTTTCTTTTCTTCTTTCTTTGCTTTTGGGGCAGCAACTTTTTTAACAGGTGCTTTCTTAGCAGGAGCTTTTTTAGGAGTTACTTTTTTCGCCGGAGCTTTTTTAGGAATAACTTTCTTAGCTGGCTTTTTAGCAGGTGCTTTTTTTACAGGAGCTTTTTTTGTCGCAACTTTTTTCACAGCTTTCTTAGCAGGTGTTTTTTGTGCTGGCTTTTTAACTACTGCTTTTTTAGCAGGTGCTTTTTTTACAGGTTTTTTGGCCACAGCTTTTTTAGCTGGTGCTTTTTTAGCTACTTTTTTTGCTGGTTTTTTCGTTGCCACAAATAGTCCTTTGATATTGATAGATTTTGAATATTAGTCAAAAAAGACATCTTAAGTATATAGCCTACCTAAAACTAATTTCAAGTGAGGATTTAATAGTTTACTTGAGACGGTGCTCCAGTGTTACTTAAGCTATTAGCGAAGCTCTTTTGTTGGATTTCGGTCTCCCCCCCTGTTTTTTGAAACTTACCTTCTGACATAGTAGGAAAAGTGTTCGCAACTTCGTTATAATGCCCTGAAGGGCCAAGAGAGTTAAGGGTGACAAATTTTGTAGAGTAACTATTTCTACGCATCAGTTCAGAGTCACCTCCAAAGATAGGAGAGTAACTTCCTGAGTCATTAATTCCTGTCCATGAACCTGGCATAAAACCCGTAAAAAGTTTTTCAGGAGGGAGTGTGCCGCTGCCTTTCTTCCAAACAAACTCAAGAGCATAAGAGTCTGAACTGTATTTTTGGCCAGGGCCACTCGCAGCAAAATAAGTTCCAATTTGCTCGCCAAGTGAGACCGGGCATCCGGAATTATCTAAGACTCCACTTGAACCAAGATAGAAAGCTAAAAATTGGCCAAGCATACTCTGACAAGTTTTTGGGACTCCTGTTTTTGGATCCACTCCATCCGCAGTTCCTGCTACAAAACCAAGATCTGAAATACCATCTGCAGCTTTAAGATAAGGAATATCACTGGCATCTGAAGAGTTAGAGTTTCTCATGGCATAAACTGCTTGTGCAGCCTTATTGAGGGCCTCGCGATATTTATCAATCGCCGGTTTCTGAGCGGCCATATAGTCATTCACTACTTTTACGACATCAGTAGGATTCTTATATAAAATATCTTTTTGTTGCGAGCTATACAGCGGAGCATAGATATTATGTGTATAAATCAGATCGCCATTTGCAGGAGCTTTTAATGGAACAGGATCTTTTGCAATAAACCCAAAAGCATCAATTTTGAGAGTGGTATTAATATCATTGGGAGAAGGGATCAAATAATTAAAAGCATCATACTCAGTGGGAGCTCGTGCTCTTAAAACTGCTTCGCCCATCTCATCTGAGTTTAGTTGGTTACCTGGTTTAAAAATATTACTTTGAAACTTTTTAAATTGATCAGTGTTATAAAGGCCAATAGGTGAAACTGAACCTTGGTCACCAGCTACAATTTGATAAATAGGATTCGCTAAACTGCTATAAGAATTTTTTTGTTGGGGAAAATCATAAACTAAATTCGGGATGCCAAATTTAAGATCTCCACTCACACCACCAGTGCTAGTGTAACCAACTGGCTGATTCGCTTCTGCTAGCCAAAATTCTGATAAGGGAAGTGGGGCACCTGGTGTATACGATCCTGTGGCCAAAGTCTGGCCAGGATTTTGCTTATCAGGAATTTGATCTAAATTGATTCCAATAATATAAGGTGCTGAACGATAGTTGTTGGCAGTTTTTCTTGAAACAACCTTAGTATCTTCAGTGTTAAATAAAACAGGCCCGATTCTTCCACCAAAAGGCTTGGCCGCAGCATAGGCCGTGAGTTTTACCGTTTTACCAAATGGATTAAACATTCCCACGAACTCAGCTTCACCTTTAACTGCATAGTAAGTCACGATATCAGGATTTTTATAAAAACCTAGAGGATAACCAGGAACGGGGAGGGCCAGCTTTGTCACATCACATGTCCCAGAAGTTGTCGTACTCGCTGATTGAATAAATGTATCGTAGAAAGTCGCGTAGTTTACCGACATGACCTTAAGGTCTAGGTAATGCTTTTTGACTTGTTGGTACATTGTTCCTGGAACAAATAAATAACTCGCTGAATACTGAGTGCCGACATCAGCAACAGTTGGGGCGAGCTCTCTTAGAGTAAAGGTTTCTTTGAGTTCATCATTGGTTGTAGCAAGATTTCGATAGGCTGAATAAAAAGCTTTAGTGATTCTTTCGTTTCCAAGAGTGGCATCACCAGTAAATTCTGTAATTTGTTTTGAACAGTTTGTAAGTTCTGTTGAGCCACCGTTACAAATCCCCTCAGTCACCGGTGGACGATTCACCACGTATTCAAGATTTCTAATTCTCATCGCAAGCTCAACAGCTGCAGGCCATGCCCCTTGTCTGTCAGCGAGAATCGCTGGGCCGTAACTTGTCATCTGAGAATCAGGAGTACTATTTAAAACATTATAGGCCCAAGAGTTGGCCACATAGAGATTCATCTTTGTTCTAAAATTACAGTCGGCCATTTTTGAATCGAGAAGGGCATCAATAAAAGCACGAGAAGCTTCTTCAGCTCCGGGCATACTATATCCACCAAATTCAGGAAGACCGGGAACAGAGTAGCGGCTACAAATATTTGTCGTCCCACCTTGTCCACTACCAGCGGCTAAGTGAATACAAATCGAAGGCCAGTCGTACGGATCTTGAGCGTCACTAATGAGATCCGCTTTCATTTTAAAATCCATCACAGAACCAGAAGGATTTTTTACACCTTCAAGTGAGACATTTCCTAAAACGTAATATTTAAACATCCACTCTTTATAAATGTTTCGCATTTCCCAATTGAGATAAGCAATTTTTGTCAGCTGTCTTGCTTGAACTGAAGCACCGGCATAGGCAGCTGCATCCACAGAATTTTGTAAGTTGATTTTAGCTTTAACGAATAAACCAATATTTATAACAAAGGCGATGATCGTAATGAGTACAATCAGTGATGCCGAAAAAAATAAGCTAATTTGTCCGCGCTGGTTCCGTCTTATCCCCATTGCAGAGGGCCAAATAGTCACTAGGGTCACTCGTTTGTTGTTAAAGTGGTTAATATTACATTCGTCTATTTTGGTATGGCATTTGTAAGGTGTAAAGCATCCAAAGGGTGCCGATCTTTGGAAGCTGTACGTTTGTTGAACTCGGTGTGCCTCTCCCAACGTCCCATCTTGTTTTTTCCACGTTTTACACTTCCCCCTCTCTAGGCTTCGCGGGAAGCCTAGAGGCACTTTTTTTAGGGTCTACGACAGTGGCTGAGAGTGTGTTTTAATAGAGTAAGGAGATCTGACTATGAACGCTTACCGAATGCATGCTCTCAAGCAAAAAAAAGACAGTAAAGAGTGTTACTGCGCTTTGTGCAGATCACCGCGTGTTCTTCGTTACGGAAGACACCTTAGTAAGTTTCAATATTTCCAAATTGCTCTGATTTCAGCTGTCGTGATGATTGCTGGTTTTCCTTTCTTCGACTTTAAAATGGTAGGAGCTCCTGTTCTCGTTTGGATTATTTTTGAGAGTGTTCATAAATCTTATTATCGTCGTGATCTTGCGTGTCCGTTTTGCGGCTTTGATCCAACTTGGTATAAGAAAGATGTAAAGCTGGCTCGCCGCAAGGTAGAGGAGTTTTTGGCCCAAAATACTGAGTCAAATCTTGCACTCCAATCTCAAAGAACTAAACAAAAACTCCCTTCAGTTGAGAAAAATTTCCAAACACATCTTTAATAATTCCATTATTACTAAGACTTAGAATTTCTTCTTTTGGCCATGAGTTTGCTCCTATGTAATCTCAGACAATGTCAGAGGAAAATGCTTTTCCAGAGCTTTTACCTTTGATACTACTTAACAAAAGAAGGAGTTCCCATGAGCGTAAACAAAGTAATTATTCTTGGTCGTCTAGGTCAGGATCCAGAGATGAAATTTATCCCAAATGGTTCAGCTGTTTGTAATTTTTCTCTCGCAACAACTGAATCTTGGACTGACAAAAGTGGTCAAAAACAAGATCGCACTGAATGGCACCGTATTGTTGTTTGGGGAAAACTTGCTGAGCTTTGTAACCAATACTTAGCTAAAGGCCGCCAAGCGTTTATTGAAGGAAAACTTCAAACTCGTTCTTGGGATGATAAAGACGGTAACAAACGTTATACGACTGAAATCCTAGCTTCTACAGTTCAATTCATCGGTGGCCCAGCAGCTACTAACGAAAGATCAGTAGATTCAAGCTTCTCTCAGGCAGCACCTAATAACAATGAGATGACTGGGGATTACAATATCCAGACTGACGCTCATTTTGCTTCTGATGATATTCCATTCTAGTCAAATCTTAAGATTTTCATAAGTTAAGGCCCGTTTCTATACGGGCCTTTTTTTTCTTATCCGAATTTATCCTTAAAAGAGCTACAATAGGGATATGACAGATCGATTAAGCTATTTTTCAGTCCATCGAGAATTGATTCAAGTGGGTAAGCCACTTCTGTATGATTTATACGTCAATTCGTCATCTTTAGTGGATCGTGAGAAATTTGTTCGTATCACTCCTATTGGCGATGTTCTCACTCGCGAAGATGTGGACGATCTTCATCATAAATATCTTCAGCTTTATGTTTCTGAAACTCAACGTCGTTTGTATTTACACTCTTTAGTTCATCAAGAGGGTGTGGATGATGTTCAGAAATCGACAGTGCTTAAAGAATCCGCGATTAAATACCTTCACCAAATTTTTGATAAAGATAAAGAGTTCTCAACTGAGCTTCTTTCTCAAAGTATTCAAGGGTGTCGTGATGTCGTAGAGTCAATGGTGGATGTTCTCGATCATCATGGAATTGATTCTTTAAGAGGACTTATTGCGAATTTAAGTTTTCATGATTTTTATACTTATGATCACTCTATAAATGTGTCGATGTATTGTATTACCATTTACCGCGCACTCAATCCTCGTGCTTCACGCTTAGAACTTATGCACGCGGGTCTTGGAGGCTTACTCCATGATCTAGGTAAAATTAAAATTCCAACGCATATTTTAAATTCACCTGGTGGATTAACAGATGATGATTATAACCAAATTAAAAAGCATCCAGACTTTGGATTTGAACTGCTTCTAAGCGGTCACTGTGAAGTGAGTGATGATATTGATTTAGGAATCGTTTCAAGAGTGGTTCATGAACACCATGAAAACTGGAATGGAACAGGTTATCCAAATAAACTTAAAGAAGATCAAATTCACTTATTAGCACGTGTTTGCACCATCGCTGATTTCTTTGATGCCATTACGACAAAGCGCTCATATAACGAAGTTTTAAGCATTCCTGATGCAATGAATGTGATGAGAAAATACCGCGCAATAAAACTCGATCCAAAAATCTTTGATGTCTTTGATCACCATGTTCACTATGTAAGAGCAGAGTTTGCTAAAGATCTTCGTCTCTCTGATAAGTTTGATCCCACTCTTCCCTACGATAAATTACCAATTGAAGAGATTAAGAATCTTGGCAAAGAGATGAACTACGGGAAGATCAAAGTCTTTGATCCTGATCAAAAAAAATCAAAATCGTGAGTTCATTTACAGTAGGTGATAAAATTAAATGGAATTGGGCCGGAGGTGTTATCTACGGAACCATCCAAGAAATTTATATGTGCCCAACGGAAAAATTAATTAAAGGCAAACTGATAAAGCGTAATGGCTCAGTTGAAAAACCGGCCTATTTAGTTTGTTCGGAAGCGGGGAACCTAGCTCTTAAATTACATACAGAATTAAGTCTTCAGAAATAAAAAAGGGCCCATTAAATGGGCCCTTTTCTATGTGAAAATAAATTTCAAATTATTTAGTTTCTGAAGTTCCTGTACCAGTTGTTGTTTCATCAATAGCTTTAGGTTTTTCAGTAACGCCAGTTCCTGTTTTAACATCAGCAGAATTATTCATATTCATTGCCTGAGTTTCATCTGAATTAAGTGGAGCTGCCACAGGAGCTTCACCATCAAAAAGAGATTTTTTAGAATCACGTGATTTCATTGTTGTTAAAACAATTGAGTTCAACATGAAAGCAATCGCTAAAACTGTTGTTAACTTTGTAAGAAAGTTTCCTTTCGCAGATGATGAGAAAATGGCCTGAGAAGCACCACCGCCCATAATAGCTCCCATCTCAGCACCTTTTCCAAACTGGAGAAGAACTGTCACAACGAGAAGAATACAAATAACTACGTGAACTACTACTAATACGGTCATCATACGAAAATATCTCCTTAAATCAGATGCATAGTTTTAACATTGCTTAAACAATGGCGCAAAACAAAAGACGACTACTTATCGCCACAGAGCGCAAGAAAATCATTGGCCTTGAGGCTGGCGCCACCAACAAGTCCACCATCAATATCTTTTTGAGCTAGTAATTCCTCGACGTTATCGGGTTTTACACTGCCACCATAAAGGAGACGGACTTTTTCCCCAAATCCAGGAAACTTATCTTTCAGAATACTTCTGATAAAAGCGTGAGCTTCTTGGGCCATGGCCGGAGTCGCTGTTTTACCAGTTCCGATCGCCCAAATAGGTTCATAGGCCACAACCAGATTATCAGCAGTGGCCAGAGACTGATCAGAAAGACCCTGATTAAGCTGATCTTTAAGAACAGTTTCAGTCATCCCTGATTCGCGTTCAGCGAGAGTTTCACCCAAACAGAAAATCACTTTCAGATCTGATTGATGAGCAGTCTTCACTTTGGCTGCAATTGTTTTTGAAGTTTCTTTAAAAATTTCACGACGCTCAGAGTGGCCTAAAATAACAAAATGAGTTCCAAGCTCTTTAGCATTCACAGGAGAAATTTCTCCAGTAAAAGCACCACTTGTATGATCAGAGCAATTCTGAAGTCCAGCTTTTACATTGGCCTTCATCCCTTGGTTGATCACAAGATTAAGATGGATAGATTGCGGTGCAATCCAAGCTTCTCTTTTTGAACTGTATTTTGCATTGAAAGTATCAAAAAACTCAAAGCAAGCTTTTGCATTTTTATTCATCTTCCAATTGGCCACAATAAGTTTTGTCATGATTATAGTCCTGTTTTAAGAGCGAGAACTCCTGGGAGCTCACCTTTTTCAATATACTCTAAACTTGCTCCGCCACCAGTTGAGACGTGAGTGAATTTATCCGCCTCACCACTCTGATGAGCTGCGCTCACTGAGTCTCCACCACCAACAACAGTGAAACCAGTATTAGCAGCAATAACGTGAGCAATACTCATTGTACCCTTAGCAAAAGATTCAGATTCAAATAATCCCATTGGTCCATTCCAGAAAACTGTTCTTGCAACTTTGATATGATCGGCAAAAGACTTCACTGTTTCTGGTCCAATATCAAGTCCCATAAAATCTGCAGGAATTGAAAGAGAGTGGCAAACTTCGCCTTTCCCTTCAAGAGTTGCCGAAATGATATGGTCTTTTGGGAGAATGATTTTACCTGCACGATCCTGAGAAAGAATATTTTTAGCAAGAGCTACATCTTCATCAGAGCAAAGTGAATTACCTACAGTAGCACCTTTAGCTTTTAAGAATGGATAGGCCATGGCCCCACCAATTAAAAGTGTGTCTACAAGTACCATGAGTTTTTCAATCGTTTTAATTTTATCAGAAACTTTTGCTCCACCAATGATGGCCACAAATGGTTTTGTTGGTTTTTCAATCAATGTGCTTAATGACTCAATTTCTTTTTTAAGAAGAAGTCCTGCATAAGCTCTGTTTTTAAAGAAAGTATTGATTCCGTAAACAGAAGCGTGTTTTCTGTGAGCCGCACCAAAGGCATCGTTCACATAAATATCGCCATACTGAGAAAGCTTTTCAGCAAACTCTAGATCATTTTTTTCTTCACCTGGGTTGTAACGAAGGTTCTCAAGAAGAACGACTTTTGTCTCAGGAAGAGTCAGAAGTTCTTTCACTCCGTTATCAACAGCTGACTCAGTGAGGATGACATCAATGCCAAGTTTCTCAGCAAGATATTCAGCAACTGGAGCGAGTGAGTATTTCGCATTGACTTGTCCATCCGGACGCCCAAGATGACTCATAAGAACGAGTTTACTCGCTCCTTTTTCTAGAATCATTCGAATCGTAGGGAGAGCAAGATCAATACGAGAAGTATCAGTAATTGTTCTTGGTTCAGTTTTTGTCAAAGGAACATTGAAGTCAAAACGAGCAATAACTCGTTTTCCTTTAAGGTCCGCTTGATCAATAGTTTTAAGTAGCATGATTTATCCTTAAAGTTTGTTACCAATAAATTGAGCAAGATCAATCACGCGATTAGAAAATCCAACTTCATTATCGTACCAAGTAACGATTTTAGCAGTATTGCCAATAACGTTAGTTAGTTTTGAATCAAAGTATGAAGATTCAGTCGCACCCATGAAATCCATCGATACAAGTTCTTCTTCAGTGTAACCAAGAATTCCTTTAAGATATGTTTCTGAGGCTTTTTTCATGGCTTCATTAATTGATTTTTTATCAGCTGTTTTTGTAAGGTTAACAGTTAAGTCTACCATTGAAACATCAGGTGTTGGAACGCGAACAGCATATCCATCAAGTTTACCTTTCATTTCAGGAATAACATCACCAAGAGCTTTAGCAGCACCAGTAGATGTAGGAATCATACTTAAAGCGGCAGCACGAGCACGACGAAGATCAGTGTGTGAGTTATCAAGAAGATTTTGATCCGAAGTATAAGCATGAACAGTTGTCATGAAACCATTTTCAATTCCGAAAGTCTCATGAAGAACTTTTACAACAGGAGCAAGACAGTTAGTTGTACATGAAGCATTTGAAATAATGTGATGTTTTGAAGAATCGTATTTATCGTTATTGATTCCCATGACGAATGTTCCATCAAGATTTGATCCTGGAGCACACATAATAACTTTCTTAACTGTTCCTCTCATATGAAGACCAAGTTTTTCTTTATCTTTAAAAACACCTGTTGCATCAATCACAACTTGAGTTTCATGAGCAGACCAATTGATCTCTTCTGGGTTTTTTAAATCATAAAATTTAATTTTTTGACCCATATAAGAAATTTCTCTTGATTCAGCATTGTATGAAAAATCACCTTTAAGAGCTCCATGAAGTGAATCATGCTTTAGAAGATGAATATAAGGAGTAGGGTCACCTGGATTATTGATGGCCACAACTTGAATCGATGTATCACCTTTAGCAACACGATCAAAATATGCACGAAGAACTGTGCGTCCAATACGTCCAACACCGTTGATACCAATTTTTACATTTTTCATAAGACTCCTCATGTCGCTTAGACAGATGCGTTATAGGATGGTTATTAATGAAGTTTTTAAGTGCGCAGAGAATGCCACACAAAGGGTGTTTTGTGTAGCGAATTCAAGGAAAGCAATGTACTCTCAAATCCATATTTTAGGTACTTAACGCTACTCGGAGAATCTATGAGTAAATTGTTTGTTGCTGATCTTCGTCCCAAGGAAGAAGTGGAGTCTGTTTTCCTCGTGAAAATCTTCACTCCGATGGAAGATCGGGCCGGGAAAAAGTACTTTAATTTTATTCTCACTGACTCTACAGGTGATCTTGAGGCAAGACTTTGGACTTATTCTGAAGAGACTGAAAAATCTATTTCAAAAAATGATTTTGTGAAAGTGAAAGGGAAAGTAAATCTTTTCCAAGGCCGTAAACAATTTGTTATTTCTCATCTTGAAAAACTCACTAACGATAAAGTGGATATGGATGACTTCATTATGAAGGCCCAAGAAAATCCTGAAGACATGTATGGAAAACTTTTAGGAATTGTTAATGAACTCACAGATGTTTATATTCGTGATCTTCTTAAAAATATTCTTGGTGATGCTGAAATTTCACGCAGACTCAAAACATGGCAAGCAGGCAAATCAATTCACCATGCTTATAAATCGGGATTACTAGAACATATTTTATCTTGTACCACTCTTGGAATTAATCTTTCATTTCATTATAAAGTAAATGAAAACTACGTCGTGGCCGGTTGTATCCTTCATGATCTTTGTAAAATCTATGAACTCACTGATGGGATCAATGTTGATTATACTGAAGAAGGAAAACTTGTAGGACACTTAGTGAAGGGTCTTGAGATTGTTGATCGCTTCAGCTACAAGATTAAAGATTTTCCTTATCAAACCAAAATGCATCTTAAGCATATCCTTCTCTCTCACCACGGTGAGTACGAATATGGATCACCTAAAATTCCACAAACTTCTGAAGCTTATTTAGTTCACCTCATTGATCTTATGGATTCAAAAATGAACTCGCTTGAGATGGTAAAAAGATTAGACTCGGCCACTGGGCATTGGTCTGGATTTGTTAAACACTTGGATCGTGTTGTTTATAAGGCCGATCTGCCATTTTATGATTCTTATATCGAAGAGTCTGAGCAGATAGCTCCAGTTAAGAAAGAAGAACGTAAACCAGCTCCTAAACCACAGGGAGCTGACCCTAAAACAAGCTTAGGCAAAATGCTTTCTGGCTTTAAAGTAGAAGAGTAAAAGAGTCTTTTTTCAACATAAATATAAATCCACCGATGAGACTCTATAGCTCTAAGGGGGACTTGTGCTTAAACCACTTATTTTACTCATTTTATTTTTTTCAAATCTGGCAGTTGCTGAGTCCAAAAAAGAGCTGCGTCCCTATTTATTAGAACAATTTAGTCCCAAAATTTCACAGGCCCTTCAGGCAAAAACTAAAACTGAAATTGAAAAAATCATGGGCAGTCCTACGATGTCTGAAAAATCTGCCATCTATTATGAAGTAGAAGGTTTTAAGTATGCGCTCTCTGCAGAAATTAATAATGGGAAAATAACTAAAATATTTTATCACCCAAAATCTGTAAAACTTAGTTTAAAAGATTTTGATGAAAATAGAGTGATAGATAAAAGCAAAATTCGCCCTGTCAAAAAGAACGGTGTTGATGATGGATTGTTTAGTGAATATATCGATAAAGATTCTCATCTCAGACTAGTCTTTAGAAATGCTTCAGGATTAAGCCTTAGTACAGTAGAGGTTTTAAAGTGAAAAAATTATTTCTGGTTCCTTTTCTTATTTATTCAGTAAGTGCTTTTACTATGGAATGTGATCCTCAAGTTGAAGTTTCAGATGATATTGAAAACTTGCTTACAGGTGTAAAAGAAAAAAAACGTGATTGGTTTGCAGCGAGCGAAGAGAAAGTTTTAAAAGCGCCTTGTCGAAAAACCTATCCGGATCTTGCGACTCAAGAAGCTTATTTAAAAAGAGTGGCGGAAGGTTCACCAACTAAACAAACAACAGTAGGGGGCGTTCAACTTGAAGATTCTCCCATCATGATTGCACTTTATCGCGATATGGTTGGGTATGATGATTTTAACGAACCACCTGAGGAATCACAAAATCTCGCTGCTAAATATAGTATTGGACCAGATTGTAAAAAAGTTCAGTGCGCACTGGGGAAAATTTTTGGAGATAAAAGAGCAAAAGAAATGCTCTATATGAAACAAAAATTTGGAATTAATATTTCTCCTTTTACAAAAGATAGCAGACAAAGTTTTAATGAAAGTGAGCTAGGTCATATTAAAAAAGCGATCATGGATTTCCCTCCTCATTTATTACCATTAGATGAGAATAGATCTTGTACGCGCCTTCACAAAGATTACACTCTTGGACTAGGTGTTCTTGCAAACGCGACAATTACTTTTGCTAATGATTGGAATAATTACGGGCCAGGGCTTATGGAGGCCACTGTCCTCCATGAAATGGCCCATAATTTTGGTTCGGATAAAAAAATAGATGAATCAAAAGATTGGCTGGCGGCCAGTGGATGGACTCAAAAAGGTGAGGAGTGGGTTGCCACAAAAGATAATTTTGTTTCAGACTATGCGGCCAGTAACCCTCATGAGGATTTTGCAGAGACAACTGTGGCCTACCGCTATGATCCTGAAAAATTAAAACGATTATCACCTGAGAAATACAAAATTCTAAAAGATAAAGTTTTTGGCGGAGTAGAGTATACAAATGCTCAAATGTGCCAAGACTCTAATCTCTCCGTCTTTAAAGGTATCAATAAGATCAAGCCAGGCCTTGCAAGTTTTAATGTATCATCAATTGATCCCGAGATGAAAAAGAAGCTTATGAGCTATTGTGCACGAGATAGTCTTGAAGCATTTATTGACCGTGGATACAAGCCCTATGAAGAGTGTATTCAGGGTGCCATTGCTCTTGAATTGGCCAAAAAGCAGTTAATAAAAGACAACCCCTCAATGTCGCCAGAAACGATTGAGGCCAATCTTTTTAACAAGCTCAATGGGAAGTCTGCGGTCGAAGCATTTGGTATTAATTTTCCTGCTGCGAAGAAAAAAGAAATTGCCGATTATTCTCAGAAAATGATGGATGAATATGAACTCGATGCCTTTCCTAAAATGAGTACTTATTTGGAATACAAAAATAAAGAAGATTATTGTAAGGATTGGGCAAGTGAATACTCTTATCAAAGACTCTCAAGTCTAGAGAAAAATATTAATAATGATCTTCTTTTATATAAGAATGGGAGCAAAATTGCGGAACGCTTTCATGACAAATGTATAAGAGTACAAAAGTCATTTCCTAAATTTAGGGAATTTACTAATAAAGACTATTCTAAACTTCTTAGATAATTTCAATGGGCACTCTATTAACACAAAAATAGAGTGTCCCAAAATATCTTAAAATAATGAGTGCTTTGCTCACTCGGAAATCCAGTTAAAACAAATATCTCCCATCTCTGAGAAAAATTCATTTCGCAGTAGCCGTAGCGCTTAAAGCATTGTGTGTGATCGGTAATATTCTTATTCCATATTTGATCACAAGGACTCATTTGAGTTTCTTGAATAAGGCATTCACGAACCTCATTTATAAAAGACTGGGTCTTTTTATTTTCAGTTTTTTGATTTTGATAATGAAGACATCTTTTTTGGGAAAAAAGAAAAAACTCAGCCTCAGTGCATTTTTTTGATTCTTTGATCTTTAGATACTCACTGCAATCAAAACTATAGGCCAAAGGTGAGCTGATTAGGATTAGTAAGACAATGAGTCTAAGCATTGGTCAGTTTGAAAAAGCAGTTTAATGAGTTTTGATAAACAATGGGTATGATTCTTTCAAGCTCGTCATTTTTTAAATCTGCCACTTTCTGGGCGACAAAAGGAAGATAGTAAGGAGCATTTTCTTTTCCACGGTGAGGAACAGGAGTAAGAAAAGGAGAGTCAGTCTCAAAGAGAATCTGCTCTATGGGAGCAATCTTAACGATCTCTTGAACATTTTCAGCTTTCTTAAAAGTGATAATGCCGTTGAATCCCAGATAAAAACCTTCGCCTAAGACAAACTCGGCGAGCTCTTTACTTGAAGTAAAACTGTGAACCACTCCACGTCTTTTGAGATAAGGAGAAAAATTCTTTAAGATATCTCTCGTATCATCATCTGCATCTCTGGTGTGAATAACGACGGGCAGGTCATTATCGCAGGCGAGCTGAAGCTGCTTCTCGAAGACTTTCTTTTGGATATCAGCAGGGGAATTATTATAGTGATAATCGAGACCGATTTCCCCAACTGCTACCATCTTTGATAGTTTCGCTCTTTCTGAGATTTTATTGAACTCCAGCTCAGTTGCTTCTTTGGCGTCGTGAGGATGAATTCCTTGAGTGAAATAAATTTTTTCGTGATCCGAAGAGAGCTTCATCACTCCATCAAGATTGTCAGGACTCACACCAATGGTGATTACTTTTTGAATATTGGCCGAAGCCACCTTAAGGAGAATCTCCTCAAGTGGCTCAGCTTTTAAATAATCAAGATGGCAGTGAGTTTCTATAAACATAATTATTTTTGAGTAAGTAACCAGTCAAAAATTGCTGAGAATTGAGCATTCGGAATTGATCCCTCAATCTTGCGTCCGTTAACAATAATTGTAGGAGTTGAACGCATATTGTATTTGCTAGCAGCATTGATTAAAACAGCAACTTTGTTTTTAACATCGGCATTTTCAAGACAATTATTTAAATTATGCTTTTTAGCGACACTCAATACAGCATCTGCCAGTTTTTCTTGATTTGCAAAAAGCTCATCATGAACTTCAGCAAATTTAGCTTCATCACAAGCAGCTACCATAGCAGCATCACAAGCATTACGGTGCATTCCGTGCTTCATATTTGGATTACATTTGTTATCTAGTGGGTAGAAGAAGTACTGAACATTGATTTTACCCTTATAACGGCGAATGAGCTCTGGCATTTGTTCAGCTACCATTTTACAAAACGGACATTCAAAGTCAGAGAAAACACTAATTCTAATAGGAGCATCAGCAAATTTCTCAGTACTCGCAACTAGCTTATAAGGAGACTCGTCAGCCTCACCAAGATTGGCGAGGGCCTTAAATTGTTCAACCACACTGCTATTCATTTGTGACAGAGTCACTTCTTTGCCATTTGTGTGACGGTTCATTAAAAATGCACCAGCAAGAATAACGACGGCCCAGATCGCTGTTGTTTTTACTTCAGGCTTCCACGAATGAATTCCGTATTTCCAGAGGAGGAAACAATTGAGACCTGAAAGAATATAGTAAGCTGTACAAAAGGGACAAAGACTTCCAAGACCTACGATTGAGTAGATGAAAAGTACCACACAACCTAAAAAGTTTACTTTACTGACAAGTGAAGCTGTCTTTTCAAATCCTTCAGAAGGGAAAATCGATGACCCAAGAAAAAATAATCCTACCATTGCACCGAAATATGAAATGGGAACTTTTAAGAATGAAGCAAACGGAGAGTACGTTGCTGTATCACAATTAAAAAATCCAGAAAGATTACAGAGACTATTAGCATTGCCAATAGCTGTCGGGAAAAGAGTATCATAATAATGACTTGTTAAATAAACACTCACTGCAATCATTGCAAATGAACAAAGGATATAGAGGAAGTTAAATCCACTAATTCCTTGTAATGTTAGGCCACGCTTTTGCATATATCTATCCTTTGATAAAGATGTTCCAATTTCTATTCGTTGTTTTATCACGTCGGTAACTATGGAAGGTATTATCGCAACAAGTACACTGTGGTGCAATCTCTATGCGTAATTCTGGGAACTGATTTTGTAATTGAGCATAGGCTTCTGCCTGTAAATTAAAGAAGTATTTCCCCCCACTATTCTCAAAATAGGGAGACCCGCTAAAATGATGATGAAAATCATCAGAAACCTCAAAGCAGCATGAGTGAATGCTGGGCCCAATAAAGGCATATTGAGGCTTAATTTGCTTAATGAGAGGGTGATTAAGGATGCCAATAGAGAGGCCCTTCCAACCGGCGTGAAGAAAGATAGTCTTTGATTCACCTGTAATCAGAATCGGCATACAGTCAGCTGTCTTGATAGCAAGGATTTCGCCTTGAAATTCACTTTCTGAGAAAATGATACCATCGGCCTTGGTCTCAGTATTCGCCTCATCTTTTGAAGCGATCTCTATGCCATGAACTTGATGAGTGTGAACAATGTCAAAAGCCGGTTTTTCGTCCCATGTTTCAAATCTTCCATAAGGGGTTTGATACTCAAAAACTTTCCCACTCATTTCTCATCTCTCCAAATAGTGCCAGCTACCTTTTGGAAAATTTCTGGGGGAGCAGCTTCGAAGTATAATTCTTTTTTAGTGATAGGATGAACAAATCCCAAAACTTTGGCATGAAGTAATTGATAGGGATAGCCTCTCACAATCTCGGCAATCTCCTCTGGCATCCTCTTGAGATGTCCATTGACGTCAGAGTAGAGAGGATCACAAAAAACAGGAGTATGAAGCATTTGTGAGAGATGAACACGGATTTGATGGGTTCGCCCTGTTTCCAGTTTTAACTCGATATGCGAAATCTTATCTGAATTTCTTAATACTTTATAAAATGTTACGGCACGCTTTCCGTCTTTAACTCCGGCATGCATTTTAAGTCGATTATTTGGATGCCTTCCAATACTTGTTTCAATTTTTCCATTTGGTACTTTAGGATTTCCAAAACAGAGCGCTTCGTATCGTCTTTCAATGGTATGAGTTGAAAATAATTTTACCAATCCTTCATGGGTTGCCTGATCTTTGGCCACAACCATCACTCCACTTGTCCCCATATCTAGTCGGTGAACTATCCCTGGGCGTTTTTCACTCCCGATACCTTTGAGGTCTGGGCATAGATAAAGAATGGCGTTCACAAGAGTGCCGGTATAGTGCCCAGGTGCAGGGTGAACAACAAGTCCCGCGGGTTTATTGATAATGATTAAATGCTCATCTTCAAATAAAACTTCAAGAGGAATATTCTCTGCAATTAAGTCTGTAGGAATTGGCGGTGGGACTTCAACTGAAATAGTTGTTCCTGCAGGAGGCATTTTTTTTAATTCAAATTTTTCTGAATGAGAGGATGTAATTTGATCTTCATCATAGAGGCGCTTAATGGTGCTTCTTGAGAGTGAAGGGATTTTTTCTGCGAGAAATTGATCAAGACGCTTAAACTCTTCGCGATCAGATTCAGAGACAGTCACTTCAAATATTTGGTCAGCATCTACTTGAAGTTCTGTCTCCATGGCCTTACTTAACTGCTCTTAGTTTTTTAAAGTGAAGCATATAACTTTGGGCCACTAAGTCAGGATTTAATTTAAGTACTTTTGCATATTGGTAAACATAACCACGAACATAAACGTCAGCAGGAAGTTTTACGATATCATCATTTTCGATACCGACAATATGTGATTTCGAAACTTTTGTCATCTCGGCCATACGTTCAATCGTAACATTCTTATACTCTCTGATTTCTTTTAAACCAGCACCAGTGAATGTTGTAATATCTGCAATCTTTTTATCCATCTCTTCATTTTCAACGTACTCAAGACCAAATTTCTTTTGGGCCATAACTTTTGAAACTTTTGATTCGATAAGATTTGAGCTGTAGTCTTCGTATTGCACTTGATTCTGAGGTCTACTTTCAAAGCTCAGGCGCTGATGAAGAGAATCAGATTTTTGTGTATAAGGTGTTTGTTGTATCATCTGGTTGAATCCACGAACGCGATCATACTCACGACGCTTTTCTGGAAAACCAAGGACAGAGTAGGCCTCTTCAATTTGTTCTAAAATGGCACGACACTCATCATTTGTCATGAGCGAGTAGAGAGCAGCACTATCACCAGCGTAAGCATTTTTGCCTCTGATATAAGCTGTTTCAATCGCTTGGGGAGAAGCGTTTTGAGGAATATCTAGAACGTCGTAGTAATTTTTTTTCTCTGCATCCATGCTTTGATAACTCCTAAATTATTGCTCTAAAAGTCTGTGAACAATTCTATCAAAATTATTCACCAGACGTGAGTGAGGGAACTCGATCAAAAGTGGCTTTCTTTTGCGAACACTTTGCCAAACTGATTGGTCATAATCGAGATATCCTGGGAAGCTCATATCAATTCCAAAATATTTGCGACAAATACTTTGAATTGAATAACCAATATCAATATCAGCTTGTGAGCGTACTTGATTCATAATTAACTGAGGTTTAAATTCAGCAAGATCAGCTTTGATTTTGTGTCCCACTTCAGGATTCATTTCAGTAATTTTTCTAATAAGGTCCGAAGGAGAGAGCTGACCTGAGCTAAGTTTTGCATTCATTGCTTCATCAATCAATGGCTCTATATCTAGAATACCTTCAATCATTTTTAAGCGACGATAAAAAACTGATTTGATAAAGCGATAAGTGTTTTCAATTGAAGTCGGCTCAGGAAGAACGACTAAGATTCCTTTATCAGCTGAGATAAAAAAATCTAAAGTGTTAAATGAAGTTCCAGCACCTAAATCAAAAATGACAAAATCAGCATTCAGTCCATGAAGTGATTGAATGATTTCATTTTTGTGCATGTGTTTGAGATTGGCGATGCCGAGTTCATCTTGAGCACCACTAATCATCTTAAGATTTGAAATAGGAGTAGGAACTAAAAGGTCCTCTACATTTGAAATCTTTTTAGAAATTAAATCTGAGAGGGTGACACTTGGTATAGGAATCCCTAAACAAGTGTGAAGATTTGCTCCACCAAGATCGAGATCAACCGTCACAACTTTGTAGCCCATGAGTGCTAAACAAATTGAAACATTGGCCGATACCAAACTTTTCCCAACTCCACCTTTCCCACCACCAATCGCCCAGATTTTTTTCAAAGGCTGAGATTGAGGAGATATATCAAAATTATCCATCATCATATTCGTGTTTCCTTAATACAAAAATTATAGAGAGTGATGGGGTTTTTTGAAAAGCGTTAATATTAAAGAAATTAACAAGTTAATTTATTGCGTTAGAAATTGCACTTCTAAGCTAGACGATCGGGACCTGTTCATTTAAATTGATCAAATTCAAATTGCGATTTGTTTAAGGAGAATTATGAGTACAACTCAGAGTCATGGTTATGACTCATCGATTGATAAAGTGTTACACAAGAGATCTGACTTACATTTACTAAGAAAAATTTGGCATATACTGACTGGCTCTGTGGCCCTCATTCTATTTTTTCGCACAGGGCAAGACACGTTTCTTTGGGCCACTGTGGCTCTTGTTATCTCTGTGATTGGCTTCACACTTGATATCGTTCGTTCTCGCACCCCTAAGCTTAACCATATGATTTTAAAGGTTATGGGACCCCTTATGAGGCGCTCTGAGAAGGAAGGAATGAGTGGACTCCCATTTTATGCCCTAGGGATTTCTCTCGCACTTTTCTTTTATAAAAAAGATTTAGCAGTGATTTCAGTGATGTTTTTAGTATTCTCAGATCCTGTTTCTTCATTCTTTGGTGTTCTTTACGGTAAAGATAAGATTCTTCCTAATAAATCGCTTCAAGGGGCCGTGGCCGGATTTTTCACGTGCTACCTCATTACTCTCTTCTACAGCATGAATGTGGCCGAAATTTCATCGAGCTTATTAGTTTTTTCTGTTCTGGGTGGCGTCATTGGTTCACTCTCTGAATTATTATCTGCTTTTAATATCGATGATAATCTAACGATTCCAGTTCTTTCGGGCCTTGGGCTCACAATTGTGAATTATTTCATTCCTCTCTTTCAATAATTTTTAATGAGCAGGGCCTGTAAAAGGCCTTGCGCATAATTCGTTTTTTTCACAATTTCATTCACAACACACTCCGAAATGTTCTATAACCCGTGCGGTTTGTAATTTTGGAGTACAGAAATGAAGCAATTTTTAATTCTTCTTGGAATGTGTCTTACGATAAATGCATGGTCGAAAGATCTTTATATTTGCGATGTCACTCGTTTTAACGGTGGGGGAGCAGAGGTAATGCCAGGTGTGGAGTATAAAGAGCTACATACATTTATTTTAAAAAAAGGACAGAGGTCGCGTATTCAGCTTCTGACTGTTGTTAAACACAATCAAAGACTTCTTTTAACTTCGTCGGCAAGCATTTCAATTTCATCGACAGCAAGTCAGACAATTCGTTTTAAAGATGAGAATGAAGATATTTACGGAGATTTAAATTTCTATGAAGAAGATAAGTACTTCGGACAAATTACTGTCCATGAAGATTTTATCTTTAATGTTCAATGTATCAAAAAACAAGTTAGAAAAGGTTCAGTTTATTAACCTGCACTTATAGACATCATACACACAAAAAACCCGCCGAATGGCGGGTTTTCTTTTTTTTAACTCTTAGTTTTCTTTAATGACTAAATTGCAAATTTTCCCTGGGACATAAATTTCTTTGACTAAAGTTCCTGTGGCCAAATACTTTGCTACTTTCTCGTCTTGTTTTGCAAGACTCATGAAATCTTCTTTTGAAATATCAGCAGCAACGTCAATGGTCGCACGAGTCTTACCATTAATTTGAACGGCCATCGTGATCATATCATCTTTAGCAAGTGCTTCATCAAAGCTTGGCCAAGTTTCATGAGTGAGAGTTTTTGTGTGACCACAAACTGTCCAGATTTCTTCAGCAGCATGAGGAGCAAACGGAGCAAGAATTAAAGCGAACTTCTCTGCAGTTTCTTTTGTGACTTTTTTCATTTTTGTTATGTGATTCGTGAAAATCATCATTTGAGAAACGGCCGTATTAAATTTCATCTCTTCGATATCAGAAGTCACTTTTTTAATTGTTTTGTGAAGTAGCTTTAGAGTCTCAGGATCTTCAGCCCCTGTTGCATAGCTTGTCGGGTCAGCTAATAAACGGTAAGCCTTAGAGATAAAACCATAAACACCTTTCACACCATTCATTGACCACGGCTTTGTTTTTTCAAGTGGGCCCATAAATATTTCATAAATGCGAAGAGTGTCTGCACCGTATTCTTTGACAACAGAATCTGGATTAATCACGTTTCCACGCGACTTACTCATCTTCTCCCCATCTTCACCAAGAATCATTCCTTGGTTTACAAGTTTGTGAAATGGCTCTTTTGTTGTCACAAGACCTAGGTCATAAAGAACTTTGTGCCAGAAGCGAGAGTATAGAAGGTGAAGAACAGCATGTTCAGCACCACCGACATAAAGATCTACTGGCATCCAGTATTTTTCAATCTCAGAATCCCAAGGAGCGTTAGCATTCTTTGGATCACAAAAACGAAGATAGTACCAACAAGAACCTGCCCACTGAGGCATTGTATTTGTCTCGCGACGTGCTTTCTTACCAGTCTTTGGATCAATAATATTTACCCATTCATCAATAGTCGCGAGAGGTGATTCACCCGTTCCAGCAGGTTCATATTTTTCAACCTCAGGAAGTGCGAGAGGTAATTCATCTGCATCTAAACAGCGAACAGTGCCGTCTTCAAATTTTAAAATAGGGAATGGTTCACCCCAGTAACGTTGACGAGAAAATAACCAGTCACGAAGTTTGTAATTTATTTTTTTTGTTCCAAGATTTTTCTCTTCAAGCCATAAGATCATTTTTGCGATGGCCTCAACTTTGTTAAGTCCATTAAGGAAATCAGAATTAACATGCTCGCCGTCTTCAGAAAAAGCCGCCTCATCAACATTTCCGCCTTTCACAACTTCAACGATTTCAAGATTAAACTTTTTAGCAAATTCCCAGTCACGTTCATCATGAGCAGGAACCGACATGATGGCCCCAGTTCCGTATGTATTAAGGACGTAGTCAGCAATATAAACAGGAATTTTTTTGTTATTCGTAGGGTTGAGTGCATAGGCCCCAGTAAAAGCCCCAGTTTTATCTTTATTCAGTTCTGTTCTTTCAAGATCAGACTTCTTCTCAGTCACTAAACGGTAATCTGCAATTGTTTGTTTTTGAGCAGCTGTTGTAATTTTATCAACGAGTGCATGTTCTGGCGCAAGAACCATATAAGTTGCACCAAAAAGAGTATCAGGACGAGAAGTAAAAACTTCGATCTCTTCGCTCGATCCATCAACACTAAACTTGATAGTAGCACCTTCAGATTTTCCAACCCACACTCGTTGCATTTCTTTCACAGACTCTGGCCAGTCAAGAAGATCAAGGTCTTCAATTAAGCGTTCTGCATACTGAGTGATTCTTAGCATCCACTGCTTCATTGGTTTTCTGATAACTGGATGTCCACCAACTTCAGAGAGACCATTGATCACCTCTTCGTTAGCAAGAACTGTTTTTAAATTAGGACACCAGTTCACCATCATATGAGACTCATAGGCGAGTCCCTTATTGTATAGCTGAACAAAAATCCATTGAGTCCAACGATAGTAATCAACATTAGATGTCGCAATCTCACGGTCCCAGTCATAAGAAAATCCAAGTGACTTCAACTGACGAGTAAAAGTTTTGATATTTTCTTGAGTCGTAATATTTGGATGTGTTCCTGTTTTCATGGCGTGATTTTCAGCTGGAAGGCCAAATGAATCCCATCCCATCGGATGAAGAACATTAAATCCTTTCATACGCTTATAGCGTGCCATAATATCTGTCGCCGTATATCCTTCAGGGTGACCTACGTGAAGTCCTGCTCCTGATGGATAGGGGAACATATCAAGAACATAATATTTAGGTTTTGAATTATCTTTTACGGCCTTAAAAGTTTTCTGTTCATCCCAGACTTTTTGCCATTTCGGTTCGATCTCTGAAAAATTGTATTCCATGGTGTAGGACCCCTTAAATTTGAAGTGATCCTAGCTTAAACGATACGCCCCAATTTTTAAAGCTGATTGGGACGCGTTATGAGAGATAATTTTAGTGAATTGGACGTTCGCCTTCATCCATTGTTCCGCCTGCAGCGCCACCTATATAACCACCACCACCCATACCTCCTGCTATACCACCAGAATAGCCACCACCATACATTCCACCACCCTGTGAACCTCCAACATAGCCACCAATTGAATAATCATTTTTTAAGCTCTCGGCTAGAGTATAGTCGTAAGATGGTTTTTCAGGGACGCCAACATGTTCATGCCAGCTAAAGGGATTATCGAACATTTGAAGTCTAGAAGAGACAGTATTGTTAACCCATGAAAGAGCATTACGTTCTTTTTGAGGAAGATAAGGCATTGAGAGAAGAGTATTGATTTGATGTTGATTCTCAAGTGTTTGCTTGCGAGTTTTTCCTTCGAGATTCTTCTTTGTGGGAATCCAAACATTACTAAGTACGCTTGGATCCACTTTCAATTTTTCAACGGCAAGCTTCTGTGATTGAATATTCAGTTTTAAATATTCTTGCATCTGCTTTTTCTGTTGAAGATACATTGCGGGATCACTCTTAGCACTTTCAAGATCATATTTAGGTGTTTGAAGTGCATATGTTCTACTTGAAAGTTCTTGGTACAGTTTTTGCTCATCCTCAGTCAGATTGAAACTACTATTAATGTATAGATTGTTTCCATTAGACTCTTCCATTTTTAAATAAGGAAATTTTTCAAGAAGAGCTTTATATTTTGGATCTTTGATTGATTCTTTGTACTCAGCTAATCCTTGATCATACTGCTTTTGCATCTTTGCGTAATAGGCTTCGGGGTCTTTTTCTAAGAGTGCAATATCTTCATCTGAAGTCTTCATCATTTCTTCTTGACTCTTTAATCCCTCTTCGCTTGATTTAACAATGTCTTCAAGCTTTAACCCTGAATAAATTTCCTCTGCTTCAATCATTTGTTTATCATAAAAGTCAGCAAAGTTTTTCTTTTGCCCTTCATAGAAGAGAAGACCAAATACTTTATTTGAATCAAGGACATCACCAATTAACTCTGCACAATGTTCATGTGCCCGAGACTCATTATAGATTTGGCGAAGCTCTCCTGAAGCAGTATTTGTAGGAGGTTCAAGTTCTCCTGAATCATACATATCAAGACGTGTTTTAAGAGAGAGAAGTTTCTTTTTTGCTTCAAGACATTCTGCTAAATCAAATTTCCTAAAAGTTTTCGTCTCCCCAAGTTTTCCATAATAATAAGATGTTTCATTTTCAGGATTTTCACATTGAGGTTTTAAAAACATGGCAGCATTAAGTTCATTAAGACTTCGAATATTATTTTTTACAATATTCTCAAGCTTTTTACCATCTGCTGTCGTTGTGAGAAGTTTTTCTTTTGTGAGCAGATCATAGAGGTAATTGTGTCCTTGTGGTCGGCTTGCAAGGGGAGCTGATCCATCATATCCACCAATGAGGCGAACATCGGGAAAAGTAATTTGCCAATCCATTACTTCACGCTGAACACCAGTATAGCAACCAAGAAGCATTAAAGATTTTACTTTATTTACATCTTCAAAATCTTTCATGACTGCGGAAACTTCTTGTTTCGAAAAACTCTGTTTTGAACCACCGAAATGTCCTCCGCCGTCATGACCAGAAATAGTGAAGTTTTCTAGAGTTGCCTTAGATTTTCTTAGGGCCTCCATTTCAGCTCTCATTTCATCTTCATATTTTGGCTGGCTTTTTTTGAATTCATCAGCTTGAGTCATGGTTTTTTGAAATGCTAAAATCTCTGTTTTACAGGCTTCTGCCTGATTTCTTAAATTTTTCATGGCACAAGCATCTACTTTTTTCATTGCTGCATTTTGGGCCACAACATATTTCTCATATTCTTTATAGGCCTTAGGAATAACAACGAGCTTCTGGCCACGCTGACAGGCCGCTTTTTCTGCTGTAGCAATTTCCATAGTAGAATCATTGGTATCTACAAACATCAGATATTGTCCCTAAAGTGGTACACGCCCCTACGAGATTCCCCCAAAAGTCAGCT
>DZBG01000137.1 GCA_022729855.1 Bdellovibrio sp. | reverse complement strand
AAGGCCCATGTGGACTATGCTCTGAGGCGATGCTGCTTTCTTACACTGTCTTTTTCAAAAATGACTTTCTCACGTTCAAGAACCATCTCAAGCATTGATCGAATCTCAGGATCTTTGATTTCTTCTTCGTTTTTAATGAACTTCAAGAGGTTCATTATATTGTGAACATCACGGTTTAAATCGTGTTGAATGGAATGTATGTCTTTCATGTTCTATTCCCTTTACTCAAATCCATCTCCTTGTTCTGCCTTAAAAAGGCCGCAAGGTTTGAGTATGAAGAGCCTACGTTTGTTGCAGCTTTTCTTATGCTGTTGTCATTTCTCTTTACTAGTTCGGTTACAATTTCTTTTTTGAGATAGGTCATAAAATCATTAAGGCCATATTCTTCCGCCATATCCAAGTACAGGTCAGGAATAAACTTACTCATTGATGGCGTGTTATTCTTAATATGAGCTGGAAGAACCTCGGGAGTAATAAGGCACTTTCCTTCCACAATCCAGTTCTCTACAAGGTCTTCAATTTCTCGGGCATTTCTTGGCCATTTGTAACTTCTTAGGATGCCCTTAGCTTCATCCGATATAAAAACCTGCACGAGGTGTTTGGAAATGAAATGTTCAAACAATAGCTCAATGTCTTCTGGGCGTTCTCTGAGCGGCAAGAGTCGAATCTGGAAAGTGCTGATACGGGCGAATAAATCCTCTCTAAATTTACCTTGCTCCATAAGTTCTTGGATATTTTCACAAGTCGCTGAAAACAATCTGAAATTTGATTTCACCGGACGACTTGCTCCAACGGGATAGAATTCTTTTTCTTCAATTGCCTTGAGAAGAGTTTTCTGAGACTTGAGTGAAAGGCCGTGAATCTCATCAAGAAAAACCACTCCGTCATTAGCTTGAAGCAAGAGCCCTTCTTTATCAGTGGTGGCCCCCGTGAATGAGCCTCTAACGTGTCCAAATAGTTCACTTGCAATCAATTCATCAGAGAATTGAGAGCAGTTGAGTTCCAAAAACTTTTTCTGTCCAGTGACCTCTTTTATGATGTAGGCAACGACTCTTTTCCCAGAACCCGTTTCACCGTGAATAAATACGGGCCTACTTGAAATAGGAAGATTTTTAATCTTATAGAGTTGTTCAATTTGCTGACTGGATTTCGTGATAAAATTTCGGTTGATGATGCTCTCAAAGGCAAGATGTTTTCTATTATTGAAAAAACGCCCAAGAACTTGCTCCAGCTTTTCATCACTAAATGGCTTACTTAAAAAATCCTGCGCACCATTCCTCAGTGCTGTCTCTAGAACCTTGTCTCGGTCTTCACCGGAGATAACAATAGAATAAAGCCCAATCGCACTGGCGGCCTTAATCAGTTCTAGACCAGCTAGCTCTCCATTTAAATTCAAATCAAAGAAGGCCACATCAAAGACCCTTGTACGCATCTGGGCCATGGCCTCATCATAATTGGAGACGGTCAAAACCTCACCGAAACGGGACAGTAGCTTTTTAGTTGTCCTCTGGGTGAGGAGATCGTCTTCGACTAAAAGAATGGAGCTATTTGTTTGATTCATAAAATGCCATAAACCAAATCTAGTTATTAATGACAACTAAAAAAGTCTCGTTTAGATCACGCTGTGATCGAATTGATCACAACCCTTAGGACTTGCATAATTTCAGCCAGTTAAGATGTCCCTATCACAAAAAGTTAGTACATTTTGTGACAAACTCAATTGATTTCACAAAAAGATGATATTTTTGTGAAATTAAGCAGATGCTATTTTCACAAAAAGTTGCTATATTTGTGAAATGAGTAAGATGCAAAGTGTTGTAAGTTATATTAAAAATGAGATTCAAAAGCACTCACCAGGGTGGTGTTTTACACCCATTTCGTTTTCCAATCTTGGGAGTGATGAATCAGTCAGAAAGGCCCTATCAGATCTGACAAAACAGGGCTTCATACGTCGTCTCACTCAGGGCATTTATGAATACCCTCGTCTTCATCAAGTGCTAGGAGTTGTTCCGCCTGATCTCAATGTTGTGGCGAAGGTGATTGCTGAAAAAAACGGTGTTGAAATCCAACCAACAGGAGCACATGCCGCCAATCTGCTTGGACTCTCTGAACAAGTCCCTGCACGTTTAGTCTTTTTAACAGAGGGCCCTTCCCGAAAAGTGAAAATCGGAAACCACGAGCTAGTATTCAAAAAATCGACAAAGAAAATTATGTCCATGGCGGGAACCAAGGAAGGCCTTGCCATTCAGGCGATAAAGCATATTGGAAAAGAAAATGTAAACGAAGCAATTAAAACTAAAATCAAGAAAATCTTTACACCTGTTGAGAGCGAGAAGAAAATCAAAGAGAACTTCAAATATGCTCCAGCTTGGGTGCGGTCGATTATATATGAAATTTTAGGACTCAAACGATGACCCAACTACACTTACTCTCAAAAGAAGAACGATCCCTTTATTTTACTTCTGCTGCTGAAGCGGCAAAGATGTCATTTGAAATTATCGAAAAGGATTTTTGGGTCGTCTGGACACTCGATAGACTTTTCTCTCTTCCTGAACTTAAGCCACATCTCACCTTTAAAGGTGGGACATCACTTTCCAAAATTTATGGAATCATTGAACGTTTTTCTGAGGATATTGACGTGTCCATTGAGAGGGAATTCCTTGGATTTGATGAAAGTAAAAATCCAGAAAATGCTTCATCCAAGTCAAAGCAACAAGATCTATTAAAAGGACTCTCAGCTTCTTGTGCGCAATACATTAAAGATGAACTTCTAGGTAAACTTCAGCAAGTAATTGCTGAAGAACTCAAAACATCTGAAGGATGGAAACTGTATATTGATGAAACTGATGCCCAAACGATACTGTTTGAATATCCAAGTGTCACAACTACAGATGGATACATCAGGCCAATCGTTAAAATTGAGATGGGTGCGAGGGCCGAACACTGGCCAATCAGTGACCACCCCATCAAAAGTTACGCCAAGGAAGCTCTCGGCGATAAAATGACTGAACCGCAGATCGTCATTCGCGTTTTAAAAGCTGAAAGAACTTTCTGGGAAAAAGCAACTATTCTTCATCAGCATGCACATCTTCCAGAAAGTAAGAAAACGCCTCTTCGCCTTTCCAGACATTATTACGACTTTTACAGACTTCTTAATTCTACGGCAAAAGATATTGCACTCAACGATCTCGCTTTGTTGGAAAGAGTTGCCATTCATAAGAACATCTACTTTGCATCAGCGTGGGCCAATTACGGTACTGCCAAAAAAGGGACTTTAAAACTGTCACCTCCTGACAGAATCATCGAAGAATTAAAAGCAGACTATGAACTTATGGACACCATGTTCTTTAGAGGTAAACCGGACTGGAACTTGGTTCTTGAAGCTATTAAGTCTTTTGAAACAACTTTCAACAAATAATTTAGTTCATTCAGTGGCGTGATCTTCTCGATCACACCACTGTGCTCAACTCGATCACAGCCACATCTTCACATTACTCATAAATCCTTAGATTTCCTCAAAACAACATTTCAAAAAAGTTGGCATCCATTTTGATTAAGAGTCTCCGTCCAGTGTGGACAGGAGGACTTATGAAATGGATTAAGAATTGTATCAACAAGATCATTCATCACAACAAACGTTATGAACCGTTGTCTCTCAATCACGATGGGACAAGTAAAAACTATCACCACGAATACATCGCATTCTGGAAGTAGCCCAAGGAGGAGCAATGAAGAAAAACATCATTAAACTGAGAAACGACTTTATGGATGTTGTTGGCTCTATCAGTGTTGATGAGCTCGCCCAAAATCAAAAAGTAACTCAAACCATTCGTGACATTTATCAAGAATTAACCAATGGAATGGAAACAGAGGAAGTATGACAAAAGAAAAGGCAAAACTAATCATGAATAAGATCAACAACCTTGAAAGGTTTCTGTCGAACTTCGAGAGAAACAACAAAGAAGTTAGTGATGGACTTTCAAGTCTCAGGAAAAACTTACACCGCTATCTATACGGAGGAAACAAATGAAATACCTTATCCCTATTTTCTTATTGGCCCTAGGGGCCTGCTCCTACAAATCCCCTGACAAAGATTCTAATCTACAGGGACGAACCTATGAGGAGATTAAACCCGCTGATCTCTCTAAAATGGACAGTGATGGCGACCATTTAAATGATCTCATAGAAAAAGAGCGAGGCCTCAATCCATTCGTAGCAGATATCCCAGAATTGCGTGTGCGCTTTCTCCAAAATTACGCTATCAAAGTTAATTGGCACGTTCGCACACCCGATGGTACCGATCATACAGAATCAGCATGGGACTTTACTATTGATACCAGGGTAGGACGAAATGATCCTGATTTTAAATATCGAGTTGGTGAAATCCTTGTTCGTAATAAGGCCTTTCTAGAGGCTGCACGAATTGGACAATTCTCATCACATTCGTGGGGAGAAATTCAGGAGACCGATCTAACACGAGTAAATTATCCAGATATTGATACTCGCTTCTCTGGAAACAATAACCTAAAAACGGGACAGTATTTTGGGAATTCTGGAGTTGCCATTGACAGTATCAACATTGAGATTGAAAACAGTGTAAAACTCCTGGCCAACTCAATCTATAGCTCAGTCAAAAATCTAGAACTTAACTTTTATTACTTTGACTATGAAACAGAGTCCTATGAGTTATTGGCCACTAAGATTGTAGATCGTCATTTCAATCGAGATGTGAACGAAACGTTCACCGTGACTCTTGAGAACGTCCCAGTCAATCTTGTGGCAGGAAACTATCTTAAGAAAGGTGAATTTATCATTTCAGAGGTAAAGGATTTTGAGATTCCTGAGCTTAACACCAAATACTCAGAACTACTGAAGTCTGTGAAAGAGAAAACCATTCAAATGGTGGTCAACACTCCGCTAGAGACGAGAAGTTATTTTGTTGCCCCATTTGAAAAGAAAAATCGCTTTGCAGATCTAATGGACAAAGTTTTCCCCAAACAGTTCAAGATTGAAGAGGACATACTCAAAAAAGTCGGTCAGTTTGAAAATAATCTTCAGGACTACACTCACCTAAAAGAAGTTAAGGGCGAAGATAAAAAAGGGAAATGGTTCGTTCATACTGACCGTCTTACTCGCACTTATCTTGACCACGAATTCAAAAATGGCGAGGCAATTGTCCTTTCTTATCTTACTGGTAAGGAATTAGCAGAACAAAGCTCTGAAAAGGTAAACTCGCTTCGTTTTGCCGCCACTGGTGGAGGCGAATTTGAGGTTTATCCATTAGGCAATGTTTCCCCTAACTCTGTTATTGATTTCCAGCTTTCATCCGGTAAACGCATGGGCGAAGAAGTTATCCTGAACGAAGACCGTCCATTTAGTAGCGGTGGTTCTTGTGGAAACAACTGCACCACTTGGCATTACCAGTGCCATTTTAAATTTAATAAGTTTCAAAAACGTGATTCAGGGTATGAGTTCAAGAAAGACCTTTCAGAAGAAATCTCGCTGCTATCAATCAGCATTAATGAAGATGAGTTTGATCTAAAAAAACTCATTGAAGAGAAAAAAGTGGAAATTTATTGGCAAGACCAAAACCCACATTTCCGCATCACTGACATCTCAAAAATTAAAGAGATTTACGAAGCCCAAGAGAATGTTATCTCTCTTAAGATTTCGACTTTAACGGCAACAACTTTCGATGGGGTAAACCTTATCAGTTATTCAGGACGCCAAGACTATGGATGTTTTCAACTAGCAGGTGCTGCGGCCTATCACCAAAAGATTCCTGTTTACGAAGGTTCCAAGGACTTTAACAAGTGGCGAGGAATGTTCAACTGGAACGTTCTAAAAATTGGAAAAGATCGCACCTATTCTCAACCATTCACATTGAACGTTAACAGTTCAATCAACAACTACTTTAACTAGGAGACTGCATTGAAAAAGACAATCAAATTTCTTCAACACAAATGGTACTGGGTGCTATGTCTTTTCATGAGTCACCCCGTACTGGCCCGTGATCTGGAATCAATCGCAAGCAATCTGACCACCCGGACAAATAAAATTGCCATGCTTTTGGTTCCAATCGGTTTTGCCATTTCAGGCATCTTCATGGTGGTGGGAAATCCACGAGGGGCCCAGCTCATGGGTATGACCATCATGGGTGCCATCGTCACTCTGGGAGGCACGTCTGCCTTTAACTGGCTCAAAAACATCGTGGGGTAAAAGTGGCAAAGTATCCAGTCTTTCTAAAAAAGCAGCCTTTGATTTGGGGAATAAGTCTTTCAGATATTTTTAAGCTTACTAGGGCGTGTCCTCATTTGCCAACCTTCATCCATATGAGGGAGCATGCAAT
>DZBG01000136.1 GCA_022729855.1 Bdellovibrio sp. | reverse complement strand
CTTATGAAGTTATGATGAAGAAAAGTTGCACTAGGAAATGGTAGTTGGGTAATAAATAAGTTTCAATCTCGCCCATTACTCTCTCCAAGAAATAAGAACTTTTCCTTTAGCCTTTTTACTTTCAAGATATTTGTGGGCTTGAACAATATCCCTTGATGAAAAGGCTTTATCCACATGAGGTCGGATTTCACTTTGCTCAAGTTTCACTAAGATTTTTTTCATCCACACTTCATCATCAAAAAACTTCAGGGCATTAAATCCTCCCACAGATTTACTTCCCATCATTAATTTTAAAATGGGATACCATGGTGTTTGGAGTAAGGCCTTCACAATTGAGAAGGGAGAACTCTTTCCTTGAGTGATGGCTTGCTGAAGCCCGATGCAAAGAAGTTGTCCTGATTTTGTCAGCCTGTTATAGAGAAGCTTTAACGTTTTTCCACCTGTTGAATTGAGAATAAAATAAAAATCTTTTTCGTCTGATTTCCAAAACTCTTCATGAGTCATGGCCTTGGCGCCATAACTTTCAATAAATTCTTTTTTATTCTCACTTGATGTAAGTCCAATCACCTCTGCACCGGCTGCTTGGCACATTTGCAAACAAAACACACCCACTCCACCAGTGGCGCAATCAATAAGAACACGATCACCTTTTCTGATACGAGCGAATTCATGAAGAGCAATATGAGCGGTAATATAATTCACAGGAGTTGCGGCTCCCTCAGCTAAACTAAAATTTTCAGGAAGTGGAAGGACCTGCCACTCAGGAAGTTTCACCACTGATGAATAACCACCGAACCGTGTTCCGGCCATGACCTTGTCGCCCACTTTAAAACGAGTCACACCCACGCCAACTCTTGAGACCACTCCACTGACTTCATAACCTGGAACAAAAGGTTTTGGGGGAGCATCTTGATACATTCCAAGTCTCATCACAATGTCTGCGAAATTGATTCCTGAGTAATGAACATCAACTACCACTTCGTCGGCGGCCAGTGACTCATCAATGATTTGCTCCTTAAAAGAGAGAAGTTCCGCTTTACCGTAGCTAGTGATTTCAATACTTAATCCGTTCATTTGGTGGCCTCCTGTTGTTCTCCATGTCGGATGAACTTGATAAAAAGTAAAGCATACTTGACATAAAATCAAGTATAGGTTACATTTTGCCTATGAAAGTAGAAAACAACCTCAAGCTCTTTCGCGTAAAAAATGGTGATTTGACCCAGCAAGAGCTTGCTGACAAGGTCTCGTGCTCGCGCCAAACTATAAACTCGATAGAATCGGGAAAGTTCTCTCCTTCTGTGGAGCTGGCCCTCAAACTGGCCCAAGCACTTAGTGCCACAGTCGAAGAACTCTTTATGCTCACGCAGGAGAAAGAATGAATATCACGCTTCCTAATTGCAGCATCATCGTCAGCTTAGTGATCTATGCTCTTTATATGTATTTTTTTGATTGTAGACAGTTCTCAGATGAGCGCCGTGAAATGATAAGACTCAGATCAATTCGTATTACTCAAAAATTTAATCTTTTAGTTTTAAGTATCATCGCTCTTTATCACTTCTTCTTCTATCCCATTAACTCTCAGCTCATTTTAGGAATTCTGGTTTTCACGACTCTTTATGGTGAAATCATTTCTAAAATTTATTTTTCAAAGAAGCTCTAAGCGTGGATTTGACGAGAGAAGATTTTAATCAATTAAAAAAACTCCCCTTGTTTAAAGGAAAGATTGTCTCGGGATCAATGATGCCACTGATGCCAATTGGTAGTAAAATTGTGGTCGCTGTTGGTGATCAGAATATAAAGAGATTTGATATTATCGTCTTCCTTCAGAACGGAAAACTTATCTGCCACTTTCTCTGGAATATAAATAAAATTATTGAACCAAAACTTCTTCAAACAAAAAACCTTGCAAGCCTTGGTGTGGACTATCCTATTACAATGGATGACTATCTTGGAAAAGTCGTGAACTTCAAGTTAAGGCTCAGGGACAAATTCCGTATTCTATTTTTCAAATAGAAGCTTGCTGCCAATTTCTGAAGTATACATGCCCCACTGCGTATGACCTATAGAAGGAACAATTAAAATACTATGCTGATGATGAGGGAACTCTTGATCTAATTGCATTTTAAAATTCTGTCCACGCTCAAGTCTAGTATGACCTTGAGGAACTGCCGGACAATCTTGATCGATATCATCCGCAATAATATCTTTTTCTCCAATGAGATAAGTCACATCACGATGAATATAATTAGTGATTAAAACTGGCACACTCAGTTGACCTAAATATTTGTTAAGCTTCTGAAGTCCATATTTATAATTATCATAATAGGTACATGTACTCGCCACAGGTAGTGGACGATGACTTGTTAAATAAACGTATGAGCCAGGATTGGCGACAATAAATCGAAAATTCATCTTTGGATTTTTTTGATCAATCTGAGTTGCTACTGCGTATCTTTGAGTGAGCTGGCCTCCGGCCGAATGTCCAGTAAGAGTAATTCTTTTCATTGATGGAAAAACAGATGAGTCACTTAAGAGAGTTAAAAGATGATCCATAATCTCAAATGATGAAACACTGGAATTTGAAACTGCAGGATCCCCACTTAACCACCCTTCATCCGTAAATGTAAATTCTTTGGCGAGTAGCTTATCTGTAGGCAGTTTATAATGAGTTGAAATAATCAGAGTCTGTTCTGACTGACCGTATTTTTTGGCCATGGCCTCAATTGATTTATAATAAGTATCTGCATTTCTCTCAGACCCATGAACGACAATGATCGCCTCTTTAATTTTTTCATTTCTCTCAGTAAGAGAATGACTCCCGTAATAAGAGAAAACTCCATTTTGATACTGAAGAAAGCTCTCCTCAGGAAGAGCAAACACAGAGGTAGAGGCAAGTAAGATAAGGACAAAAAGAAGAGTTTTCATAGGAAGTATCCTATAATAACGGACTAGGGGTTTGTCATTAATTGAATTTTTTATCAGAGCTTTAAGTTATTGAAAGTTTATAAGACAAGACCTGTTTTTTCATAAACTGCTTTTAATGTTGAGGTCGCACGCACTCGTGCTCGTTCAGCACCCATCTTCATGACCGAATCTAAGTGGTCACGATTTTTCATGAGATCATGGTATTTATCTTGAACAGGTTTAAGAGTTGAGACCACAAGATCTGCCAGTTCTACTTTTAAATGCCCATACATTTTTCCAGCAAAAGCTGTTTCAATTTCAGCATAAGTTTTTCCACTTAAGACGGAATAAATCGTCATAAGATTTGAAAGCCCCGCTTTATTTTCTACATCGTATTTAATTTCTGTTCCTGAATCAGTGGCCGCACCTTTGATTTTTTTCTCAATTTTTTTCGGGTCATCAATGATTGAGACAAAGTTTTTTTCATTCTCATCAGACTTTGACATTTTTTTATCAGGGTCTTGAAGAGACATCACTCTGGCCCCCATTTTTCCAACATAAGCCTCTGGTAGAGTAAAAGTTCCTTCACCATAACGGTTATTAAAAAAGCCTACGATATCGCGGCAAAGTTCTAAGTGTTGTCTTTGATCTTCACCCACTGGAACAAGATCAGCTTGATAAAGAAGAATATCAGCGGCCATGAGTGTTGGGTAAGTGTAGAGACCAGCATTGATATTTTTCACATGCTTCTCAGACTTCTCTTTGAACTGAGTCATGCGGTTAAGATAACCCATAGGAGTCAGACAAGTGAGAATCCAAGCAAGCTGAGTATGCTCTGGAACTTGTGACTGTACGAAAATAATATTTTTTTTCTCATCCAGACCTAAAGCAAGATACTGAGCAAGAAAACTGTATGTGCGCTCTTTTAAAACTTTTGGATCTTGCATCACTGTAAGCGCATGGAGATCGGCCAAGAAATAAAGACAATCGTAGTCTTGTTGAAGATTTTTCCAATTATTAAGGGCTCCAATATAGTTACCTAATGTAAGGTCTCCAGTAACTGTACTACCGCTTAAAATCGTCTTTTTCATCTTCCTTATCCTTTATCCAAATGGCAGATCAATATACAACTCTTGTTCTGATTGATCGAGGCAATTTTCCAATTTCATCGGCCAAATTCACGGCTTGAGAAGAGTGAACATCCATTACAAGATACCCAATGGTCTCATCTGTTGAAAGGTATTGCCCTTCAATATTGGCCCCGGCCTTAGAGATAAGGCCGTTAATTTCACCAAGTACACCTGGCTCATTTCTATGAACATTAAATATTCTCGAAGTTCCTTTTTTTACAGCAAGCTCCACATTCGGAAAATTCACTGCACCAGAAGTAGCCGCAATATTTAAAAATCTTCTAAAACTATCAGAAACTTCATAACCAATTGCTGTTTGTGCTTCTTCAGTACTTCCACCGATATGAGGAGTAAGAATCACATTCGGAAGATTTTGAAGTGGAGACTCAAATTTTTCTTTATTGGAAGCCGGCTCAGTGGGGAAAACATCAATGGCGCATCCTGCGAGATGTTTTGATTTTAAAGCGGCCACTAGATCATCAATCACAACCACAGTTCCGCGACTGGCATTAATTAGATAGCTTCCAGATTTCATCTTAGAGAGTTCTTTTTTAGTAATCATATTTTTTGTTTCAGGAATTTCTGGAACATGTAATGTCACAAAGTCAGAAATAGACAAAAGATCGTCTAGTGAGTCGGCCATCTTCGCATTTCCAAGAGGAAGTTTTTTCATTGAATCGTAGAAGACCACATGAAGTCCCATTGACTCTGCCAAAATGCTCACCTGACTTCCAATATGTCCGTACCCCACGATGCCAAGAGTTTTACCGCGAACTTCTTTTGATCCTTCGGCTGACTTAACCCAATCGCCATTATGAGCTTTTGAACTTCTATCCCCTAACTGACGAGAGAGAACAACGAGTTCTGCGATCACAAGTTCGGCCACACTTCTTGTATTTGAGTGAGGAGCATTAAAAACAGGAATACCAAATGCTTTAGCGGCATCAAGATCAACTTGATTCGTTCCAATACAAAAACACCCAATCGTTAAAAGATGTCGATTTGCTTCAACCACTTTTCTTGTAATATTTGTTTTTGATCTAATTCCTAAGGCAGAATAATTTGGCAATATTTTGATCAATTCATCTTCAGACGGAGCGTGTGAAATTAAATCGACTTCAAACCCTTCATCTTCCAATCTTTGCTTGGCCACTGGGTGAATACTCTCAACAAGTAAAATACGTAATTTAGTCATAAAATTTCCCTCATCAGTATTCTAATGAAAGAATGAAGTTTATTAAATTACTTTAAGTGATTTTTTACCAGTTGATTAATTTGGTACAGTTCCTTTTACAGGAAGAAGCATGGCAAAAGTGGTTTTAGCGGCAAATTGATCAAAGATGAGATCACCTTTATGCTCTTTCATGATGCCATGAGAGATACTGAGACCCAATCCGGTGCCTTTTCCCACAACCTTAGTCGTAAAAAACGGTTGGAATAATTTCTGGTGAATTTCAGAAGGAATAGGACTTCCCCCGTTACTGACCTTAATTGATAAATAGTTCGCCTGATTTTCAAAATTAATTTTTATCCAGCGCTCAGACTCTTCCTTCTCAACACTTAAAGCATCCTCAGCATTTTTGATAAGATTGATTAAGACCTGAGAAATTTGGACAGGATGACACTCAAGCAATATATCAGGAATACTATCGATACTAAGTTTAATATATTTTGTACTCAGCATTTCACTACAAAAACTCGTCGTATCTTCAATGATCTCAATTAATGAAACCGTCACCTTCGGTAAAGAATCTGATTGCTGAGAAAAATGGCGAAGCCCTTTAATAATTTTTGTCACTCTTTCAATTGAGAGCTGAGATTTGGCTGAAAGTTTTAAAATATTTTCACTGTTTAATTCTCCTCGACTAATACTGCGCTCAATTTGTTGCATACTTCCAGAAATAATCGCTAATGGATTATTTACTTCATGAGCAATCCCTGCAGACATCTCACCCAAGGCCGCAAGACGAGAGGTATGAATCAACTTCGCCGTTTGTTCAATTAAAGCCGCCTGACTTTTTTGAAGTTCATCGTTTGAATGCTCAAGTTCCAATTGATAGCTTAAACGCTGAGTGAGCTGAGTTCGAAAATCTTTAAATTGTCTCAATTGATAAAAAAGGTACATAAAATAGATGGGAACTAATGGCAGAGCATTGAATTTTTCTGGCCCTAAATAGAAACATAAAATAATGATAATCTGTGGGAGCAAAAGAATAATTTGAAACGGAATAAAAAGAATTGAATCATAGGCCAGAGTAATAAGTGAAGCAGCGACAAACCCAGCAAGCATGGTGGTCACAACCACAGGGGCTACGCATCTAATTTGAATTAGTTTTCGGCCACTTACGGCCCAGCGT
>DZBG01000135.1 GCA_022729855.1 Bdellovibrio sp. | reverse complement strand
TGAAATCAGCAACTTAAATGTGGAGTTGCACTAGGAAAAATTTTTCGGGTTTTATTTTTGAAGACTCTTCGTTGAATTATGAAAGTGTACTAAAACAAGGTCCCTTTGATGCCATCATCATAGATATTCATATGCCATACCTTGATGGGTTCAAGCTCTTTGAGAAAATTCAATCGAATACCTATTATAATGGCTGTCCGCTTATTTACTGCACTTCAGATCGCACTGATTCAACAAACTTAGATGCACTTAAAATGGGTGCAGATGATGTGATAAATAGATTTTGGAATAAAGAAATTGTTCGAGAAAGAATCTATCAACAAATCACTAAATATAAAAAACGAAATATTATTTCATTCCACGGATTGAAAGTTGATCTTGATCAAATGAAGGTCGAATTAAATGAACAGGCCTTAGAACTTACGTTTACTCAATTTAAAATTTTAACAACGGTCCTCAAAAGCCATCCTCACTCAGTGAGAAAAGAGCAATTAGTTAAATCTGTTTGGGATAGTGACCACGAATCTGTGATCAAATCACTCGCGACACATTTAAGTAATATGAGAACTCGCCTAACTGGATGGAAATTTTATGTATGCACGAAAGATCACTCGATTAGATTATGCGAATACAGTGATCATGTTGGTGAATGATTAAACTAATAATTTTATCTCTGTCTTGTTTAATACCTAATTCATCCATGAGGGCCTCAATTTTCTGAATCTTGGCCTCAATTTCTGACAATTGTTCAAGCAGCTTCAATGAGTTCTGGATAATCATAATCACACCCCTGTTAGTTTTAGTATATATCTGTTTGATATGCCAAACAAGTGGAAAAATATGCTTTTCGCACTAGGCAATATCAATAAAAAACCATTAAAATGGTTTTATTCTATTAGGTCTGTCTAAAGGTTATTGAATGAAGTCTCAGAGACGTATTGCTTTGGTATGGGGTCGGAAGTTTTTCTTTAGCTATGGGTTATTGAGTTTGATGGCCGTGGGCCTGCTTTTTTTCCAACACCTAAGCCGTCCAGATTCAACTCTTTCGATGGTTTATCTCGCGACTAGTTTTTTAGGTCATTTTGGTCTGATGATTACGTTGGCGTATTTTGTTTTTTATGTGCCTCTTGTTTGGATTTCTCCAGGCTATTATTGGTCAAGATTTTGGGCGGCAAGTATCATCACTGCACTAGTAAGTGTTGTTGCTCTTGATGCCATTGTTGTTTCACAATTTCGTTGGCATTTTTATGAGCTCTTTAGTTTTAAACACAACTTATCGTTTGATGATATTTTAACTGTCGCAGGAATCAAGACTGTTTTTTTAGTGACGGCTGCCATCTTCTGGATTTTTCTTTTTATTATTGGCGAAAAACTTTGGCGCCATTTACAACGAAAGTTTTCACAGACGACTTCGAATTGGTATCTTTATCCCATCTTAGGAAGTTTCTTTTTTGCTATGATTGTTCACATTGTAGCGGACTATAAGGGGAATCAAAATCTCATTGCTTATGATGATACTTTTGCTTTTCAGGTGACTCCTACTGCCAAAAAGATATTCTCAAAACTTGGATTTGCTAACGAACAATCGACTAAAAAAGATTTTGGGCATCAATCATTTTTTTATCCAAAGGGAAAAATTAAATGTGATGTGACGAAAGCAAAAAATCTTGTGGTCATCCTTGTTCCAAACTGGACTGAATCTCAGTTAATGAGTGAGGAGGAGTCTTCACTTCTTCACTATGCAAGTCACGGTCAAAGATTTGCTCTCAATTATGTGGGCACTGAAAATAAGCAAGAAGGAATCTTTAGTTTCTTCTATGGCCTACCACCTTTCTATGAAAATGGTTTTGTCAGTAACAAGATACCTTCTGTCTTTCTAGAAACACTAAGTCATGGGCATATCACATCAGAGCTTCTTGCTTCATCGGATGGTGCGGAATTTTTAAGTGAGCAAATACCTTTTAGTAAGTTTGAGAGCAATGAAGCTCTTCTTCTTGGATTTAAAAATAAGCTTTCAGCAACAACGGAAGAGACTCCCTTTGCACTTTTCAATTATGTTCGTCACACAGATCATGCGGAAGTAGAAAGTGCAGTTAGAAGCATTATTGAAGAAGTCGTGACTCAGAAAAAAATGAAAACGACCAATATTGTGATTGCCTCTATTTCTTCATCTGAAACCAAAGCACCATTGATTACACTTTTCTCAAATCGCGAAGATCAAGTGGTCAATCATTTTAGCCAGCTTGTAGATGTCGTCCCAAGCTTAATGAGAGATCAGTTTAAATGCAAAAATAGTTTTAACGATTACTCTTTGGGAAGCAATCTGTGGGAAAATCAAAAAAGAAAAATCATGTTTTCAGGTTTGCAAGAGAACTTGGAGATTTTAAGTTTTGATGATGCGAAAGGTGCGTTGACGGAGCTTGAAAGCCAAGCCTACCTTCAAGAGCTAAAGTTTTTAAGTTTCTTCTATAAACGTTCAAGATAAGTAAGAACTTCAAAATGTTTGGTGTGTGGAAACATATCAAACATTTGAACTCTTTTTAAACGAAAGCTATCACTTAGTTCCTCAATATCTTTTTTAAGTGAATCAAGTGAGCAGCTTGAATAAATAATCCCGCGACAGTTTGAATCTTTGATCAATTGAGTGGCCGTTGATAATCCTCTTCTTGGCGGATTCACTAGAATAATATCGGGATTATTTTGATCGATAATCTCTTTTACTGAATCTGCAGCGGCATGAATGAAACTGAGATTCGTTATTTTCAGTCTTTCTTTTGTAAGATTGGCGACCACGATTGAGGGGGCATTAATTTCAATACCGATTGAGGACTGAATACTCTTAGCTGCAAAAAAACTAAAAGCTCCATAACCACAAAATAATTCAACCATTCTCTGGTGACGAAATTCTTCAATCCAATTGGCAGCAGTGGAATACAGCACTTCAGCGATTTGAGGATTTGTTTGAATAAATCCATTGGTCGAGACAAGCATTTTAACATCTTTAAAATTATGCCAAATGACACTGTCGTCGGTGAGAAGAATCTCCTCAGCCCCTTCCAGAATAGCATGAGGGATAGGCTGAATATTTACACTGACAAGTTTAAGCTCAGGCATAATAAGTCGAAGTCTTGTTTGAAATTTTTTAATCCTATCAATTGACTCTTTTGACCTTAAAATAAATTTTAAATACATCTGCGTAGCAGTGTAGTTGGTAAAAATAATTATTCCTTTAAGCTCACCTGTTCTGTCTTTAATATTATAAGGGGCCAGGTTTGTGGTTTTAATAAACTCAGGTAAGAGATGGATTAGTTTATTAATTGAGGGATGATGGAGAGGGCAGTCTAAGATCTCTCTTCCATCATCTAAATTGTCTTCACCAAGAAGCCCAATTATTGGAGCATCTACCGTTCCCGTAATGGTTAATTTTGCTCGATGGCGAAATTTTGAAGTTTTGGAGCCAATAGTGGGGAGTATGTCTTTAAATGAAGGAAAAGCGCCTCTTATAAGCTCTTCTTTCGCCTTTAATTGATCAGCATAAGTGATCTCAATATTTTGGCAAGAATGGCATAAATTTTTATTATAATAATCACAAAATGTGTTCATGACGTAATCCCTAGTATGTTAAAATTCTACTCGAAATGAAAAAACCTCGTAACCGAAATATTCTAAAAGTTTTACTAGTCACAATTGGCCTAGTCTTGGTGTTTAGTCCACTTTATATGTATTTTGGTGATGATGTTTCTCGTTTAGCTGATGAGTATCCCCATATCACTCTCGATACTACAGGCCTTGATGCTAGCTATACCATCTCCAAGGGAAAACCCAAGTCTTGGGTTAATTTAAATAATATCTCTAAGTATCTCAAGTGGTCGATTGTATTCTCTGAAGATTGGAGCTTCTACGATCATGACGGTATTGATATTGAACAGATGAAAACGGCCCTTGAACAAATGGTCTCAAAAAGACGCTTCAGAGGGGCTTCAACAATTACTCAGCAAATGGTTAAGAATGTTTATTTATCTGAATCAAAAACAGTGACCAGAAAAATTCATGAAATTATCTTGGCCCAAAAAGTAGAAAAGATTTTAACAAAGAATAAAATTCTCGAAGTTTATTTAAATGTCATTGAGTATGGCCCCGGAATTTTTGGAATCAAAGCGGCTGCCTCTCATTACTTTAAAAAAAGTCCAGCTGCCTTAAATCCCCGTGAAGGAGCGTTTCTGGCCATGCTTCTTCCTAGTCCAAAAAAGTACTATGTTTCCTTTCAAAAAAAATGTCTCACTAAATTCGCCCGCTCCCGTGTGAGAAATATCCTCCGAAAATTAAGAATGGGAAAAGTTATAAATGCTGATCAATACGTAAATGAAATTTACTCGAAATTGTCTTGGGAGAGATGCTAAATAAGATGTCTGAGACACTCATAGGCCACAGCGGTTGCAACGTTTGAAAGATTAAGTGATCTAATTTCTTCTGAATACATGGGAAGTTTATAGAGTTGCGAGGCGAACTCTTGTTCAACTTGATAAGGTATCCCTTTTGTCTCTCCACCAAAAATTAAATAACATCCTTCTGAGTAGGGGGCTTCATAGTGAAGTTTTTCACCAGTGTTTTCATAGAAGAATAATTTTGTTTTATCTGGCTTCTCTCTGATAAGAAAATCTTCCCATGACTCAAACTCTTTGAGTTTGACATGCTTCCAATAATCAAGGCCTGCCCTTCTCACTGCTTTCTCATCAATATCAAATCCGTACGGCTTAATGAGAATGAGCTCGAGTCCTAGGGCGACACAGGTGCGCCCGATACTCCCAGTATTACCGGGAATCTCAGGCGCAAAAAGAACAATTTTAAATTTAGTCTTAGTGTTGTCCATGAACCAATAAGTGAGTCAGAGTTCTAACGATAAGTCCTGAAGCTCCATGACTAGAACAATAAGGTAGGTGAGATTGAGCTTCAACAACTCCGGCCACATCTAAATGCGCCCATTTCACATCTTTACTGACAAACTCTTCAAGAAAAGCAGCACCAATAGCTGTTCCAGCTCTCATAGGTGTTCCAATATTTTTGATGTCAGCAACTTTAGATTTAATATCATTTCTCCATTCATCAATGATTGGAAGTTGCCACATATATTCATCTTTCGTTTTTGCCGCATCAAGAATTTGATTAATCCATTTTTGATCGTTACCAAGGATAGCACAAACTTGATTACCTAAGGCAACAAGAGCTGCTCCAGTAAGAGTGGCAGCATCAATTAAACAATCTGGTTTTTGATCACAAGCATAGTCTAGAGCATCGGCAAGAATTAAGCGTCCTTCTGCATCTGTATTTAAAATTTCTACAGTCTTTCCGTTTCTACCAGTGATGATTGAATCAGGAAATGTTGCAAGCGAGCTGACAGCATTATCAGTCATGGCAAGAATACATGTCATTTTAACAGGAGCTTTTTCAAGAACTGCGGCACGGAATGCTCCGTAAACAGTGGCTGATCCACCCATATCATTTTTCATTCCCATCATGCTGGCACCAGGCTTAAGACTGTACCCACCAGTATCAAAAGTAATCCCTTTTCCAACAAGAGCAATATGCTTTGTCTTTGAAGTCTTTTTACTTGGTTCATAAGTCAAATGAACGATACGTGGCTCGTAAGCAGATCCTGCATTCACAGAAAGAAGGAGTCCCATCTTTTCTTTTTGAATTTGAGCTTTGTTAAGGATTTTAATCTTAACACCTTTAAGATTGGCCTTCACATCAGTCTCAACTCTTTTGGCATATTCTTCAGAATGAAGATAGTTAGGAGCTTCGTTTACAAAATCTTTAATAACGTTAATTGAGCTACAGATATTTTTTGAAGACTCAATGGCCTTCTCAATTTTACTAATTTGTTTTTTATCAAAATGAGAAAGATTCACAACCTTGACTTCATTTGAAGATTTTTTGCTTAAGTATTTATCAAAAGCATAATCACAAAGAAGAATTGACTCAACAATTGTTCCTGCCGTTTGGGCCACATCATGAAGTACATTGAGTCCATCAAGATCAAACGAGATGACTTCATATTTTGATGATTTAATCGCCTTGAAAGCACGAGCAATAGTTCTTCTTAAGTCTTCTTGTTTTAATTTATTTTTTTGTCCAAGACCGACAACATGAACAGTTTCGCCCATGGCACCTGTAAAAGTAAGTGATTCATCTTTTCCACCTTTATACTTTTTGGCAGCAATAAGATTATCAAACTCTTCTTTTAAAGTTTGGTCTTTCCAGTGTTTGATATCGTAATGTGTTTCTGAAGTAGGGGTTTTGCCTTTCTTTTCAGTTGTCACCTGGTAAGCGGAAAGAACTTTTACTTCACTTTTTGCGAATTGATCGCCTGTCGCATCCAACTTGAATTGCATAACTGCTCCTTTCAATATTTTATATGACCCAACTACCATTTCCTAGTGCAACTTTTCTTCATCATAACTTCATAAGGT
>DZBG01000134.1 GCA_022729855.1 Bdellovibrio sp. | reverse complement strand
GTAAAGGGGGACAGGGAGAAAAATATTCTAATGTCACTTGCTTTCTTAAAGGAGGATCTGGAAGATGAGAATGCCAAACTTCTCCTACTAAAAACGGAACATACCCAGATATGTGACAAGATCGATGACAAATCATTCCAAAGAAATTTGAAGCTATTCTTTAAAGGTTTTGAGCAGCTGAATAATTGTGACAAAAAAGAGCTTTTGCAGATTCTGATTCCGAAGATCACTGTCATGAGTGATCTTCGGGTGGTAATTCACATTGATCCCAGCTTTTCGGATCAATCAAGTAAAATACGTCACGGGAGTGGACAAGTCCGGCGAGAATTTAAAAAGTGGCGGGAGAGACGGGACTCGAACCCGCGGCCTTCTGCGTGACAGGCAGACGTTATAACCAACTTAACTACTCCCCCAGGAATTTGAAAAGTAGAGTAAATATATAGAAGGCCTAAAATTCAGTCAAGGTTAATTTCAATATTATTCAGATACTCACCGCGTAATATGGCCACGATTCGAAACTCCATGGTAAAATTCTCAGAGTTTTATACTTCTTTAAAGGGTTTTCATGAGTTCAGTATTTATTACAGGTGGAACGACCGGCATTGGGATGGAGATTGCTAAAAACTATCTCAGCAAAGGGTGGAAAGTAGGAGTTTGTGGTCGTGATCGCCAAAAATTTCTATCAAGCTTTAGTGGAATGGAAGACCGTATTTTATTTTATGAAGTTGATGTGACTGAGAGAGAGAAATTGAAGGCCGCTATTTCAGAATTTTCTCGTCCTACAGGACTCAATCTCGTGATTGCGAATGCTGGAATTGCTTATGAACATAAAACGAAATTACCTGATTGGGATTACTCATACAGAATGGTGCAAATTAATTTAGTAGGAGTGATGCATACTTTTGAAGCGGCAATGGAAGTGATGATTCCTCAGGGACATGGTCACTTAGCTGCCATCTCTTCTCTGGCCGCATTCAACGGATTACCTGGAGTGGCTGCTTATTCTGCTACGAAGGCAGCAGTTATTAAATTGTGCGAATCATTTAGTTTAGATTTGAAGAAATTTAATATCGATGTCACGACTATTTGTCCGGGATTTATTGCAACTCCACTCACGGCAAGTAATACACATCCGATGCCATTTTTGATGTCAGCTCCCAAAGCTGCAGATAAAATTGTGAATGCGATTGAAAAGAAAAAAGCTATCTATAGTTTTCCATTCATTTTCGCTCATATTGTGAAGTTAATGGGGTTATTACCTCGAGGATTTTATAAAAAACTAATGACCATCAAAATGTTTAATTTTAGTAAGGAGTAGTCCATGAAGATTGCTATGTTGTTTCTTTGTTTCTTATCAATTGTTGTTTGGGCCAAGCCTGTGGCGACTAAAATCGCTAAACCTGTTCAGAAAACTCCTGAAGTGAAGGTCATCTCTGGAATGCCAGGTGAGAAAAAAGTCGAGGAAGATTGCGACGATAAGGCCAAAAAGAAGGTTGAAATTAAGCCAGAAGGGATTTCTCTTCTCAATAATTCAGCAGGTTGCTCTTTGGACGAAGCTCAGTAAAAAATTCACTATAATAGGCAAGTCGTGGCTCCTAGGGTATAAGGTCAAAAAATTATCCCTAGGAGTTCCATTATGAAATCAATCGTTCTGATCGCATCTCTTCTTTTTGCTTCTCTTTCATTTGCCTCATCAGTTGAAAATAAAATTAAACAAGTTGAAGTTGAAAACAATGCTCGCTGTGAGCACGTGAAAACTTCAGGGTCATTATGTTTTGGTGGAAGTGTTCAATCAAATGTTTGCTTTTACACTGTAAAATACAACTGTCTTTCAAATGATGGTGATTTCGTGGCGAAACTTAAAGTGAAGAGTACTTACGATCTAGTGGCCCAAAAAACAGTGACGAAAGTAAGAAAAGTAAAAATTAAAAAATAGTTTATTCTTAAGGAGGCCAATGAAAATTGGTCTCCTAGTTTAGCCAGCTCTCGATATGTTCCCAAATCACATTGCTCGATACATAAATCAAAGCACAGATCACAACTGAAAACATTTGCCCACAGATGCTGAGGATAAGATCTTCTTCTAGTATCCCAAGACACAAAAAGAAAATAGCAATCGCCGGTATAAAATTAGAAAATGGAATTGGGAGAGGTAAGGCAAGAAAGCCTGACATAAGAATCAGCCAAATACCTGTTATGATTTTATTGGGTCTGCTTAATACAATTGAGGGTAGTGGATAAGTGGCGAGTTTATTAGTGATCGCCGAAAATCTTTTAGCCGCCTTATAAATAATTTCAAATTTACGGGGATCAATTTCTACTCTTTTTAATTTTTCAGTCAGAAGAGGCTTGCCCGTAGTAATGAGAGCAATGGCCTGAAGAACAATAATAAGTCCCAGAACACTTGAAATTCCAGGAATTGGAATGGGTTGCATAAAAGGAAGAATGCACATGAGACTGATAATCATGAGCGCATCGCCACGTAATTCATCGGCCAGCTCACCGAAGGTAATCTTATTATCAGACTTTACTCTATCAAGGGCAGCGATCAGTTTCTTTGACATGTGGATTATTCTCCTTGGGCGCTGTCCCTTTTACAAGGGTTTTTAGTGATTATCGTTAAGTTGAACTGAAGCATTTGGTCAGTTTTATAGAATTTCAATGAACTTCTATAACAGGTATCTTAGAATACTTATAAAACCGTCTAACTTTGGAAATTAAATGCATCACGAGACTTCAATCGCTGTTTGGATCGCCTTCTTGGTATTTGTCCTCATTATTCTTGCCCTTGACCTCGGTATCTTTCATAAAAAATCTCATACTGTGGGTTTTAAGGAAGCGATCGGATGGTCTGTGGTGTGGATGATTCTTGCTCTATGTTTTAGTGGAGTTATTTACTGGTGGCATGGCCAGCAAGATGCAATGTTATTTTTAACTGGTTATGTGATTGAGAAATCATTGAGTGTAGATAACTTGTTTGTCTTTCTTCTCATCTTTTCTTATTTCAAAACACCGAATCAATATCAGCACAAAGTTTTATTCTACGGAATTTTAGGTGCTCTTGTTATGCGTGCTTTTTTTATTTGGGCTGGGATCGCTCTTCTTACTCATTTCACTTGGGTTATTTATATCTTTGGGGCCTTCCTTATATTTTCAGGAATTAAGATGCTTCTTCCTCAAGGCGAGGAAGAGTCACTTGAAAACTCTATTGTGATTAGGACCGTAAAAAAAATCTTCCCAACTTCACACGATTTTGATGGAGATAATTTTTTCACTATTAAGAATGGAAAAAGAATGATCACTCCTTTATTTGTGACTCTCATCTTTGTAGAGTTTTCAGATCTTGTTTTTGCAGTGGATTCAATTCCGGCGATTATTGGTATTACTGATGATCCATTTTTAGTTTTTACTTCAAATGTTTTTGCCATTCTTGGACTTCGTTCATTGTATTTCGCCCTTAAAGGATTTGCTGATATTTTTGAGCACTTAAAATACGGTTTGAGTCTTATTTTGATCTTTATCGGTGTGAAAATGTGTGTGGCCCATTATTATCACACTCCCATTGAAGTCACTCTTGGAGTGATCGTGGGAATATTAAGTATTTCAATTGCGACCTCAATTATAAGCAATCGTAAAAAAACTTTGGAGAACAAATGATCGGTGGAAAAAACTCTCATTCAATTGTCGTAGGTTATGTCCTTTGGATTTTTGGTTTTATGGGGGCCCATCGCTTTTACTACGGGAAACCAGCTACTGGGACACTGTATTTTTTTACTTTTGGTTTACTTGGTGTCGGTTGGTTTATTGATCTCTTCTTAATTCCAGGAATGGACAAAGAAGCAGATGAAAAATATAAAGTAGGAGCTAAAGACTATGACGTGAGTTGGATTCTTCTCACCTTCTTTGGATACTTTGGTGTTCACCGCTTTTATTTAGGAAGATGGATTTCTGGTGCGATCTATTTATGTACTGGCGGTCTATTTTTCATTGGTGTTCTTTACGACTTTTGGAATTTAAACAAAATCATTTCAGAATCAAATTCTTAGTAAAAAAGAAGGGAGCTTGAAGCTCCCTTTTTTTATTTCCAAACTAATTTAAGTCCATCACTAAAACTATAGGGAAGCTGCTTTGGTGTAAGCACAAGTGCTTTCACACTGCTTGCTTCTACATTCGGTGCACATGTACGGAATGCATTGGTCCATTTCTGATATGAGCCATAAGGAGAAACAGTTTCGCCTCCGGCCGGTACAGATGCTGGATCACGTTGTTGAAGATTCACTAAATGGTAGTGGTCTTGTTGATCAACCCAGGCCACTGTCCAGTTCGAAGGTCGTGCCTGATCTTGAGGTGTTCCTGTTAATGTAAGCTCAATGTCAAAGCAGACCGCTTTATGGTCGACTTCTTTAGCGGCTACGGCCCTAACATTACCCCAGGCCAAAGAATCTTCGGCTACTGGGCCCAATGAAGAGGCTGGTCCGCGCATATCATGAGCACATGAGACTAATAGTGAGAGTAGACCGATCATTCCTAGATATTTCATAAGTCCCTCCGGGACAAGGTTTTAACCTAGTATTATCTTACCACATTTACATAGGGGCAGGTCCAGACATCAAAAATTTCCTCTTTATTACTCCTCATTACTTGATTTATTTGGTACGAGTGGAGCGCCTAATCATGAAGGGGAATTAATGAAAATAAAATTTGTTTTGTTGTTGATGTTTTTGCTTATGGCCGAAGCACATGCTGTCTCTGTTTCATTCCTTTGGGGTAATAATTTTCGTGATGATTTAGGTTATAATCGCAAGAAAATGACCATGACTATTGAGCATTTTGGTCTGTGGGAGTACGGGAACGTTTTCTTTTACTACGATATCACTGAGCCATTTAGTACAAACAATGGTGACTCAAGTCAGTTCTTCGGTGGAATTGCTCCAACTGCCTCACTTTCAAAAATAACTGGAAAAAGTTTTGCCTACGGTTTCATTAAAGACATTTCAATTCGTGCAGAACTTGAGAATGGTTCTGGTTATGGAAATAATAATTTTCGCAACTACTTCTACGGTCTTCAGTATGATCTTGCTGTTCCGGGGTTTGATTTTTTCATGATCAACACAGTTATTCGTGATAACCCACTTTCACGTGGAATTGGTTTTCAAATCGGAAGTTTTTGGCAGATGACTTGGGAGTACGGAGCATGGAGAAGGTTTAAATTTACTGGATTCTTAGCGGCATCACCATGGGATGGAGATCAAGATCCTGAGTTAACGTATACTTCTAAACGCGGTCGTTATCTCACAACACAACCTCAGTTTCTTTGGGACGTGGGGAACGGCTGGTTTGGTAAGGCCAATAGAATTGAAACTGGTTTTGAGTTTGCTTATTTCATCAATCGTTACCAGTTAAAAGACAAAGATGAGAAAGCGCTTCAGGCGATGGTTAAATTCACTTACTAGGATTAGTTAATGAGAGCAATAATCGTCATTTCATTAAGTTTCGTTTTTCTTACTCAGGCATTCGCTGTTGATGAGAAAATGAATTATATCGAAACTGTTAAAGAGACGATTTTGCCTTTCTATCAAACCAGTGGTGAACAGATCAGTTTTCAAGGGAGTAATAATACTCAGCTCTCTGCGATTAAGTTCATTAACCCTAATGCCAAAGAGACAATCGTTCTTCTTCCTGGTTGGTCAGAGTCCTACGCAAAATATTTAGAAGTTATCTACGATCTTTATCAAGAGGGCTATTCTATCTATGCTCTTGATCATCGTGGGCAGGGTTTTTCAAAACATCTTGTAGAATCAAATTCTCAAATCAGTTATGTGGAAAAATTCGATTATTATTTAAATGATCTCGCTATTTTCATGAATACGATTGTTCTAAAAGAAGTAAGCGAGAAGCCATATTTACTTGCTCATTCAATGGGTGGGGCCATCTCGCTTCTTTATTTGAAAGATCATCAAGATCAATTTAAAGCCGCTGTTCTTTGTTCACCAATGCTTCAGATCAACACAAAGCCTTATCCAACAGTCGTAGCGAACGGATTAATCGGTGTCCTTAAACTATTAGGGAAAGGCAAGAACTATGCCCCAGGTAAGGGCGACTATAATCCTGATGCGAGCTTTGAAAAAAATATTCTCACTCACAGTAAGGTTCGCTACCAGATGTCTCATATGATGAATTTCATTTATCCTGAGACAATTATTGGTGGTCCAAGTGTGAACTGGATTTTTGAGTCAGTGAAGGCCACTAAAAAGCTTAAAAAAGTGGGAGCTGAACTTAAACTTCCAATCCTTATGTTCCAAGCCTCAGCTGATGAGATTGTTAAGACTAAGCGCCAAGGCAAGCTTTGCAAAAGAGCTGCTGATTGCCGTATTGAGGTCTTTGAAGGTGCTCATCATGAGATCTTAATGGAACAAGATACCCATAGAGATCGTGCCATGAGTGAAATTAAGAGCTTTTTTAAGTAAAAATTTCAGGTCTTTTAAGTTAATTTTTAGAACTTCTCCTAGGTGATATAAAGTCACTGGATGCGCAATCTCTTACTCTTAATCTTCTTAATATTCCCGAAAAATTTTTCCTAGTGCAACTCCACATTTAAGTTGCTGATTTCAG
>DZBG01000133.1 GCA_022729855.1 Bdellovibrio sp. | reverse complement strand
GCTGACTTTTGGGGGAATCTCGTAGGGGCGTGTACCACTTTAGGGACAATATCGAGGGACTTGCTCGGTTTATTTCTGAAGACGGAAAGACAGGTTTTATTAACGAAGAACTCCAAGTTGTCATTTTTGCAAAACATGATTTTGTTGCGCCGTTCAGAGGTGGTAAAGCACTCTTTTGTGACGGTTGCACTCTTAAGGGTGAAGGTGAACATCCTGAGTTGATTGGTGGCAAGTGGGGATTGATTAATAAAACGGGGAAAATCATTAGAGGGCCTACGACTAGAGCGAAACTAAAAAATTAGAGAGACTATCATTATGAAAACTATTATGTGCCTCTTACTTCTTCTATTTATTTCTTGCTCAAGCATTCCGGCCAAATCAAAAGGAAATCTTCATATTGGAGTGGTGAATTTTAGAGTTAATGGCGGAGCAAATCTCACTGATCATATGAAGCGCATAGATGAATTTGCTAAAAAGGCCAAATCAAAAAATGCATCATTTATCTTACTTCCTGAATTAATGATTTTAGATCTTCTCCCTCTTAACCCTTCTGAAGATAAGATGCATGAATTTTTAGATCAATTGGCACAAGTGGCTAAAGAGTATGAGAAAAATTTAGTTGAGATAAGCTTGATCCGAAAAATAAATATAATTGGCGCCAGTGTGGTGATTAAAGAAAAAGATCATTATATTAATCGTGCTTTTTATATTACTGAAGAGGGAAAAGTTTCATATCAAGACAAAGTCAAACCAACCCCATGGGAAGTGCGACATGGTTTTAGAGGAGGCAAGGGGATTAGCTCTTTTAAGAGCAAGGATTTCTCTTTTGCTATTATGATTTGCCATGATTCAGAATTTCCAAATTTAAGTGCTTCGCTTATTAGAAATAAGCCTGAAGTTATTTTTGTGCCCTCTCAAACCGATGATAAGTATGGCCTAAATCGTGTGAAGTATTCGTCTTCAGCAAGATCAATTGAGCATATGGCCTATGTTTTGATGACTGGAACTTCTGGAGATCCTAAAGCTGTATGGCATTCTTATGTCGGTCAAAATTTCTTTTTTCCACCTCAGAATAAATATTTCTCTGAGGGATATCAGAATGGTTCTTTGAATAAGGAATCATTATCGTTATACTCCTTGGACATTGAAACCCTAAGAAAAGCTCGAGAAGACCTTAAGCAAGTTTATCCTGCGAGAGATATATGACTAAATACCAAAACCCCATAATTAAACCTGCTCTCACAAAAGAAGAAATTCAAGTTTTTCCCTTATTTGATCATTCCGCTCGGTATGTTCTAGTGGAAACAGCTCCTGCGGCCTTAAAAGCTGTGGAGGAGTTAAGGAAATGTTCTGTCCTTGGATTTGATACTGAAACCCGACCCTCATTTAGAAAAGGGGAGTTCTACAATGTTTCTCTTCTCCAACTTGCCAGTCATGATTGTTGCTACCTATTTCGTTTAAATAAAACTCCACTCTCTCAAGAGATTGTTGGTTTACTGGCCGATAAAAACATTACTAAAGTCGGAGTCGGGATTCGTGATGATATTATTGCTCTCCAAAAGCTTCAGCCTTTTACCCCCGATGGATTTTTGGATTTAGCTGAAGAGACACGTATCTCAAGATCGCTTACCCATAGTCTTAGGACATTATGTGCAATGTATCTGAGTAAACGCCTTAGCAAGGGGGCCAAGGTCACTAATTGGGAGAATTCCGTTTTGACCGATGCTCAGGCAAGGTATGCGGCCAATGATGCCTTTGTAAGCTTGTTAATACTTGAGCAGATGTTCAACCATTAGATGAATGTTCTCGTGGAAAACGACTTATGTGCTACCATTAGTTTAGGTGACACATTTTAAAGGAGATTCAAAATGGCACGTGGAGAAGGCGGACAAGACAAAGGTAAGATTAAGGGAAAGCCAAAACTTACAACTAAAGAGAAAAAAGAAAAGAAAAAAGAAAAAGCTAAAACGAAAAATAAAGACTAGAAAAAACCGGCTTCACGCCGGTTTTTTTTATTCATACTCAGATTCAATCTTATCTAAAATTTTTTCATGTTGATTTATTAAAGATGAGATATTTAATCCTGTTTCATCTTTTACTTTTTGAGCTAAGTATTTCTTTAACTTTAGAAAGAAAGGATTTTTTGATTCAGAACCATATGTCATAAGCTCAAAGTTTATTGCATCCTCAAGATTGAGATTCAGCTTCTTATAATCAAAATCATTAATTCGTGTAAAGGCGAGTAGTCTCTCAACGCGAGAGAGTGATGACTGCTCCTTCTCATACTTAAACCCAGAATAGAGAAAATTACTTAAATTCTTCTTGGGAACATCTGCGGTACGGAAACATAAATTAACAGTGAGATCTGATTGATGAAGATTTTGGTGAATAAACTTATCTTGAAAATTAATGCCTTCAATCTCACCTTGCTTAAGTGTTTTAACTCGCTTCTCTTCAAGCTTCCCAAGTGAGTGAGACCTGGTGAATTGCTTAAGCTTAGTAAACTTAAACTCCGAATCGATATTAAGACCTTCTAGACATTGAAAAGCCCCACGGAAATGATGGTTATGAATCACCGTAGGCCTTCTTCTCCAAAAATAAAGATCAACGAAACATTTCTCACCCCTTGCAATAGTAAGAGGAAGATCACTAAATTCTAGATGCTTAAAATTTTGCTCATGGTTGAAGCTTTTTTCAAATGCATTTAAAGCGAGTTCTTTATAATTAAAACTCTCGTAAATCTTGGCACTCGAGAGAAGCTGAACTGCTTCTTTGTGGAAATCTTTTTCACCAAATTTATTGATAAAAAGATCACCTTTTTTTACAAGATTTTTCGCTATTAATAAGAGGCTATTTTTCATGAGAATCATTATGCTTTATGTGCAGTTTGATGAATATCAAAAATTGTAAGACTCTAACTAGTTGAAAACTCAACTGCGAAATGTTTCGTTCTTGTCAGCAGCCTCATGAAAATTATAAATCTATAAGATCATTTAAGTGCTCATTAGAGGGATCATCATGAAATTTTTGTCGATTATTGTTTTAGGACTTTTAGCCTCAACTGCTTTTGCTGCTCCTATGATCTCTGAAGTCGTTTATGTTGAAGCCCCAACTGACACCGACAAAGATGGAAAGCTTGATCTCATTTATGTATCTATTTCTCGTCCTGCTTCAGATAAAAAATTATCAAGTATTTACTCGATTTCTCCCTATGCCTTAGGTGGAACTGACGGTCCGATGCATGAAGTTGATATGGATATTCTTCCTCAGGATGAAAAACTAGCGAAGGGATTTTCAAGTTATAAAGGTTTCATGAACCTTATGAGAAAATCGCTTAAGGATTATAAAACAACCCCTGAATTCAATGCTCCCAAGTACGCTCAAGTGAGAGCTCATAGTGTAGGGACTGGTAATTCTACTGGATGCCCAACAGTGGGTGATATGTCTGAAACTCTGGCCGCCAAATCAGTCATTGATTGGCTTAATGGACGTGCTCGCGCTTTTGGTGAAAATGGTAAAGAAGTGAAAGCAGACTGGGCCAATGGAAAAGTTGGGATAACCGGTACATCTTATGATGGAACTCTTCCCATCATGGTGGCCACTACTGGAGTTGAAGGGCTAAAAGCAATTGTGCCAATCGCTGCGATCAGTAGCTGGTACGATTATTATAGAGCTAATGGACTTGTGGTAAACCCAGGCGGATATATTGGGGAAGATGCTGATGTTCTCGGATTGTATATTGCAAGACGTGGGGCCTGTAAAAAAGAACTTCAAATTATTACTGATACAATGGGACGCGAAAATGGGGATTTCACTCCTTTTTGGCAAGACCGGGATTATGTAAAATATGTTAAAAACATAAAGGCCGCGACTTTTATTATTCATGGCCAGTCAGACTGGAACGTTAAGCAAAAGCATGCCATTTCACTTTGGGAAAATCTTGAAGGTGTAGCACCAAGACGCATGTTCCTTCACCGTGGAGGACATGGTTCAACTTATAGTCATGGTGTACCTGCAAAGCTTCAAGCTTGGTTTGATCACTTTTTAGAAGATGAAGAAAACGGTATTGAGACAGGTCCACAAGTAGAAGTAGAACTTCCTGATGGAACTCTTGTGACACAAAACCAGTGGCCACATGAGGATAGTGAAGTTCATAAATTTTATTTTTCAAAGACTGGAATGCTGACAACAACTGTGGGCACGATTTCAAAAATGAAGATTATTGATTCAGGTAAGACTCAAAAGATGGATTCACTCATTAATAAGCCCACAGATATAAATTCTGCAAGATTGGCCTTCTTATCTTCTCCTCTTGAATCAGCACAATTATTATCTGGAACACCAAAAGTAAATTTAAGCTTTGCTGTATTAAATCGCAAAGCGGCGAACCTTTCTGTGGCCGTAGTTGAGTACGATAAAAATGGTAAGGGAAAAATTATTACTCGTGGTTGGGCCGATGCTCAGAACTACCGTGATTTTTCAATAGGGGAGCTTCTTGTTCCTGCTCAAAACTATGAAATCTCTTTCAATTTAGAGCCTAAAGAATACCGCTTTGCTAAAGGTAGCAGAGTAGGTGTTGTTATTGCCTCAACGGATTATGATTTCACATTGAGGCCAAAAAGTGGAACAGAGATTGAATTTGTCTTAGATGAAAATAGTTCTATTGAGCTTGGTCTTCACCCATAATCGACTTAAAGTGTCCTTCAAGCTCAGTTGCTGAAACCGTTTCTGGACTCCAGGGAGATTGAATAAGAAGTTCTACACGTGACCAGATACGTTTAGGGATCACAGAGTATTTGCTGACAGCACTTCCATACTTTCGACTAAAAAAACTTCCCCAAAGACCATTTAAAATCATAGGGACAACAGGAACAGGAGAGCGTTTAATAATTCTCTCAATTCCAGGTCTGAAATTTGAAAGCTTTCCATCACGAGTAATCTGACCTTCAGGAAAGATACAAATAAGGTGACCTTCACTAAGTTCATTGGCCACAATATCAAAGGCCTTCTCCATTAACACTGGATCTTCTTTTTGTCCGGCTATAGGAATAACCTTTGCTCCCTTAAAGAAGAATGCAAGAACGGGATTTTTCATAAACGAGTAGTGCATAACAAAGCGGATAGGGCGTTTCACACAAGCACTAATAATCATCCAATCGATAAAACTGACATGGTTACAAATAAGTACAGCAGGACCTTCAGCAGGTATGTTTTCTTGTCCAATAACTTTAAGTCTGTAGACAATTGTTCCCATAATGACGCAAACAAAACGCATTAAAAATTCAGGAATAACAGTATAAATATAAATTGAAACTAGAGTGTTAAGTACGAAGAGTACTAAAAAGATATCAATTGTAGTAAATCCAAAAGCAAAAAGCCCCATTAAGACAAGGGCAGCTACTACCATAAAGAGAGCGTTTAAAATATTATTGGCCGCAATCACTCTTGATCTTGTTTCACGATCAGATCTCACTTGAATAAACGTATAAAGTGGAACGATAAAAAATCCACTCATGATCGAGAGACCAGAGAGAGCAAAAAGAATTTGATAAGTATTCGGTTGAGCTAAAAATTCAGAGACTCCTAAGAGTTCACCCGTGGCTTCATAGGGAGTGCCGATTAAAAATAGAATAAAGACAAATAAGCTAAGGCCAATTGAGCCAAAGGGAACTAGCCCGAGTTCAACTCTTTCATGTGAGCACTTTTCACAAATCACTGATCCGATGGCAACTCCAATGCTAAAAATAGCCAGAAAGAGTGTGACGACATTTTCATTTGCATGAAGAGTGTCTTTTACATAAACAGGAAAGATAGAAAGAAGTGTTGCCCCAAAATACCAAAACCAAGAAATACCTAAGACCGATATATAAACACTTTTGGTCTTTTTACAAATCTTAAGAATATCGGATGTAGAACGGAATAAATTAAAATCAATTTTGAGTTCAGGTGAGACGGGTTTAAGTTTCGGAAGCATAAGGCTGCATAGCAGACCTAAAATAGAAACAGCAATGATTGTTCCTGAGATGAGAAAAGCTCCATTCTCTTTCCCAGCAAGAACACCACCGATAATTGTTCCTATCAAAATTGATAAGAATGTTCCCATTTCAACGAGGGCATTACCTTTGACTAAGTCTTTCGCTTCAATCAGTTCAGGTAGAATACTGTATTTAGCTGGTCCAAATATTGTTGATTGAAGACCAGTTAAAAATAGCGATGAGAAAAGCAGATGAATCGATTCATAGAAAAATCCGAAGGCCCCAAGGATTACTACTAGAAGTTCTAAGATCTTAGTAAAAATAACAAGCTTTGATTTTGAAATTTTATCTGAGTACTGTCCGGCCAAAGCCGAAAAAATAAAGAAGGGAAAAATAAAAATAGCACCACAAAGGGCCACCATCAAACTTTCATTAAGACCTAATATAGAATAAGACTTAAAGGCGATTAAAATAACAATCGCATTCTTTAAAATATTATCATTCATTGCTCCCCAAAATTGTGTCCAAAAAATGGGCCAATATCTTAGAGATAAAATAAGTGGTTTGTTCTGCATAATTAATCCTCACTAAACATTAATTGTATCCCAACTACCATTTCCTAGTGCAACTTTTCTTCATCATAACTTCATAAGG
>DZBG01000036.1 GCA_022729855.1 Bdellovibrio sp. | reverse complement strand
GCTTCTGAAATCAGCAACTTAAATGTGGAGTTGCACTAGGAAAAATTTTTCGGGGCTGGTATGATGAAGCTCTCTGCTGGATTAAAGGGGATTCTCCCTCTGTAGAACTTTTTGAAAAAAATAAAATCGGTATTATGAGAGAAGTCTTGGGACGATTTTATGAGCACGAAGGTTTAGATTGTTTCCTTGAGATTTTTAAGGAATTGAGTACAAATTTGAGATTAAACAAAACAGACTCTCTTCAATTATTTACAAAACTTAAAAGTGCTGGTTTTGTGATCTCAATGACAGATTCAATGATGCAAGTCAGACACACGGTCTTAAGTGCTAAGCTTCCCCTAATAAGAAAAAATGACCTCAGGGGAAGATATAATTCAATTCCTCGAGTAGAAACGGAGAAGCTTGTAAAATCTTATGGCCGATTTGAAATGGGAAATACTGGTCTTGAGGATGAATCTTATATGACAAACTCAATTCAGCTTCACCGCCTTGTTAATAGACAGGCCTTCTCGCTTGCCTCTGGAACTTCATTAAAAAGAGATGATTTTAAGAGCTATTTAGCGGCTCAAGTGAATGGATTTGAGGTTAAAGAACTAGTCATTTTTTGTGAATCAGGAGAGAGAAATTTCTCCTACGAGGAGCTTCTTCAGCAACTTAAATGTGGAGTTGCACTAGGAAAAATTTTTCGGGATTGATATTATGATCGATTTTAAGGGAAAAAATTTCGCCATTCCTGCTCTCAAAAATCCAATAATTCCTATAAGTACCTAATCCCAAGTCTCAAGTGTCGATTCATTGACACCTTTGCAAGGGAAAGTAAGCTCAAAACCTCTAGACAGGCCACTCTCAAATAAGGGATGATGGGCCTATTCATCAAGGATTTTCTATTTAGTCGGACGCAAGATGCTGAGGACTTTCTAGAGATTGATGGGTCACACAAACAACACTATCGAGAGGTCACAAAATGAGACTCAATCGCCTTATTATCCAAGGCTTTAAATCGTTCAAGGACAAGACAGTCATCAACTTCGATGAAGGCATCACAGGTATCGTGGGCCCGAACGGATGTGGTAAATCTAATATCGTAGATGCACTCTTCTGGATTATGGGTGAGCAATCAGCCAAACACCTTCGTGGAACAAACATGAAGGATCTTATTTTCGCAGGTTCATCTAAATACGCTCCAGCAACATTCGCTGAAGTGACACTTGTTATCGATAATACGAATGGCAAGCATATCCATATTTCAGGTCAAGTTAGTAAACCAGCTGAAATCCATATTACTCGTAAGCTTTACCGCAATGGCGAAACTGAATATCGTATTAACGGTGAGCCAGCTCGTCTAAAAGATATTCATGAAGTTTTCATGGATACAGGGGCTGGGGCAAAATCATATTCAATTATCGCTCAAGGTGAGATCAACAGACTTGTTCAGGCCAAACCTGAAGAGCGCCGTGTGATGATTGAAGAAGTGGCAGGAATTACAAAATTCAAGCTTCGTAAGCGTGAATCACTTAAAAAAATTGAACATACCCAAAGCAATTTAACTCGTCTTGAAGATCTTCAAAACGAGATTTATAAGAATCTTAAGAGTTTAGAAAAACAAGCAGAGAAAGCTGAAAAAGCAAAATCTCTTCGTGAGAGAATCCGTCGTTATGAAATGATTGTTGATTCTCACCGTGAGCACGAATATCTTCAAGATTTCGTGAATGCAGATGCTATTCTAGAAACTCGTCATGAAGAACACGAAAAACTAACTCTTCGTAAAGCTCAAATTGATATCACTCTGGAAGACGATAAGATCCAGAAAACTGATATGATGGAAAAAATTGATGCTGCTCAAGATGATTATAATGATCATTCAAGAGAGTTAGCTGCTTCTGAAGAAAAATTAAAACACCTTTTAAAATCAATAGGTGAGAAAGAAAAACAAATTGAGCGTGCTGGTCGTGAAAATGAAGAGCTCGCTGTTGATATTGAAAAAAGAACAGCTCGTTTAACAGAACTTAAGGATCAGCTAACTGACCTTGAATCTAATAACTACGAGCAAATGGACTTTTCATCACTAGAAGAAAAAGTGGAACTTCTTAAAGGACAAATGTCTGATATGGAAGATGAGCTTTCGACTCTGAGAAAGTCTCTTCAAGAAAACAAGGACCAATATCAGACTATTGATAATGATGCCTTCAAGAATAGTTCAAAGCTTGAAGAGTACTCACGTCTTCTTCAAGATTTAACAGCGGAAATTGAATCAATTGAAAAAACATCTTCAAATTTCACAGATGATCTTATGAAAGATCGTGATCGTTTAAAGACATCTTCTGCGAAAGTTGAAGAGCTTCAGAAAATTCTTCCAGAGCTTAAAGCTACGGTTGAATCAACTCAAATTTCTCTTAAAGAAGCAGATATGAACTACCGCACACTTTCAAAAGAAGTGATGCAAGTTGAATCTAAGCGTGAAACTCTTATTGCTATTAATAACTCAGCGGAAGGGAAACGTCTTGGTGCCCTTAAGTTGATTGAGAAAGTGAACGATGGAACTCTAGAGGTTCTAGGTAAACTTATCGAATGTGAGCCTGAGTACGCAACTGCAGTTGAGCAACTTCTTGGTGAGATGCTTGATGGTGTTCTTTCAACAGATAATAAAGATGCCTTTGCTCGTATGGCGACTGATTTTGACGGAGCCGTTGATGTGCTTTGGCCATTATCAGAAAATATTTCAGCTGAATCAGTTGAGCGTCTTGAAACAATCGGTCTCAAACTTAAACCAGTTAAAGATATTATCCGTGTTAATAACGAAGCTTACGCTGCCAAACTTACTCAGATGGTAGATGGTTTATTTGTTGCTGAATCCTTAGATGCAACTCTTGCTTCAAAGGTAAATCCTGAAATTCAATTTAAAGGAATTATCTCAAAAGATGCAAAAGTTGTTCTTAAGAAAGTAGGAAATGCTGCGATCTTTGGAACACGTACTGAGGCTGATGCTGCGGACGGGATTGTTCAACGTAATAATCAAATCCTTGAACTCGCTGTTGAGCTAGAAGAAAAACAAACTCGTCTTACTGCTCTTGAAGTTCAGGTGACAGAACTTGAAGCAAAACTAACTTCAAGCAAAGATACCCTTGATGAAAAGATCAAAGAATTTAATGAGATCAATACAGTTTATGTAGCAACAAAAGCTGGTCTTGAATCAAAAGAGGCCAACCAAAGTTCTCAATCTGCACGCCTTGATATCCTTCAAAAAAGAAAGTCAGAGACTTCAAGTCTTCGTCTTAACCTTCTTGAAAGTGATGAATCAATTCAAATTCGCCGTGATTCTCTTCAAGATAAAATCCAAGAGATGGCCGGAGAATTAGCTGATCTTGAGTCTCGCTACCAAGAATTAAAAAACTCTTACGAAAATGAACGTGATGATATGATGGAGCTAAAAGTTAAAGCTCAATCTTATCAAGCACAGCTTAAGTCTCTCACGTCTCAAGTTGAAGATGTTGAAGGTCAGATTGAGCGTTATATCCAAAAACAAGAAGCGAATACTGAGCTTCTTGAATTAATTCAGACTGAGCAAGAAAATGCTTATACTGAGATTGAAACTGTTCAACAGGCCAACCGTGATATGTCTGAAGTTCTTTCTGACAAAGAAAGCTTCCTTAATCTTCTTAAAGATCAGATTACTCAGATCCTTATTTCTATGCAGGAAAAAGAATCAGAGCTTAAAGAAATCACGAATCGTGTAAACAAAATTGAAAAAGAAAATCTTGAACTAGAAATGAAAGTTTCTCAAATTATCCAAGAAGAAGAAATTCTTGTGAAAGATACATTTGAAAAATATAAAGTGGATCTCCGTTCAACACTTATGGCCCACCTTGAAATTACGTCTGATAAAATTACTGATCTTAAAGATGTATCAGCAATGTTCTGGATGGAAACAGAGGAAGGACAAAAAGAAATTGAAGTTCAAGCTTACGAGTTTACGAAAAAATTTCCAGGTGAAGTTCGTGAAACAAAAGAAAAGCTTAAAGAAAATAGAACTGAATTCAGCCGCCTAGGAGAGATTAACTGGCAAGCGATTGAAGATTATGATCGTCAAAAACTTCGTTATGACTTCCTTAAATCTCAAGAAGAAGAGCTTAAGAAGTCACTTGTTGATCTTCAAACGGCCATCACTCATATTGATGACAAATCTAAAGTTCGTTTCAAGGAAGCTTTCGTTGAAGTAAACGAGAGATTCTCAAAAGTATTCCCAATCATCTTCGGTGGTGGGGAAGCAAGACTTGAAATCATCGGAGATCTTGATTCAATCGAGTGTGGTGTAGATATCGTGGCTAAACCTCCTGGTAAGAAGATGACATCAATCACTCTTATGTCAGGTGGTGAGAAAGCAATGACAGCTGTTTCACTTATCTTCTCAATCTTTCTTGTGAAGCCATCTCCATTCTGTTTACTGGATGAGGTTGATGCTCCACTTGATGATGCCAACGTAGGACGCTTTAACGAGCTTCTTCGTGAGATGAGTTCAGAGTCTCAGTTCATTCTTATTACTCATAATAAGAAGACAATGGAGCTCAATGATAAGCTTTACGGTGTGACAATGCAGGAGCCAGGTGTTTCTAAGGCAGTGTCGGTTCAATTACATTAATTAACAGTTGCTTATTATCGGCCTCCTATTGATGGGAGCGCTCGATAGTGGTTTGTGGACAGGGGATACGAGAGTTTCAAGATGAAATGACGTTCCCCTTTTTTTTTTAGAGGGTTTATGAAAATTATTCTTTTTGCACTTTTGCTTCCATCTCTCTCAATAGCTGCTTCATTAGTACCAGATTCATTTTCTGCTAATTTTGAAGAGTCGTTTGTATCAGCAGTAAATGGAAAAACAAAAAAGTCATTTGGCAAAATTGATTACCAATATCCAAGTCATATTCGTTTTGAGAAAATCTCACCTGACTCATCTACTTTTGTCTCGAACCCACAAAAAAGCTGGTATTATGTCCCTCCTTTCGTCAAAGGGGAAAAAGGCGAAGTGACAATTCAAGAGTCAAATAAGCTCGTTTTAACAAAGTTCTTAGACTCACTTAAAAATGGATTAGAGAATAATAAGCTTTTTACTCATAAGTATAATAAAGCTGAATTGGTTCTGACTTTTACAAAGGCCATTCAGAAAGATATGGGCCTCAGGCAGGCGATTCTTGTTGCCGGATCAGACGCAAAAAAAATCACTTCACTTAAAGACTTCGATAATTTAATACTTGTTTATAATGATGGAAGAAAAGTGAGTTTGAAATTTGTGGACTTGAAAGAGAATACTCATTTCGAACAGAAACACTTTGAATTTGAAGTTCCTTCAAATACCAAAGTGTCTCAGGGAAAATAAATTAATTAGTTAGCGGCCAGACATCCAGAAGCTTGTTTCATGATTGTTGTGTAAAACATAATCATGGCTTCATCAGCAGGAGTAAAACCTTTCTTAGGTCCTGCTTCATCTGTCATAAGATTATACATATAGATATTCATCGCAAAATAAAGTGATCTTGGCACTTTCACTTCCTGAGTACATTTTCCATTCGTATATTTCAGCATTAATCCAAAATATGGATCTGTATTACTTGTTGTCCCTGCACCTGGAATAATAACTGTCGTTCCAGAACCACTGTTATTGTAGTTAGGATTCCCCTGACCAATTTGAAATTGAACTGTGTATCTTCTGTCATAAGAAGTAACAGCATTGAGAGTACAGATACCTTTCTTGTCACAGGCAACTTTTGCATCATGAGCAATGGTGAGTAGAAGGTCGTTATTATCAAATTTAGTGAATTTGAAGTCTTCAACACTTCCTGAAAAAATATCATCAACATCATAATCTTGCGCAAACACAGTTGAACTGAAGGCCAAAACTAATAACATGAGAAATTTAGACATTTGAGGACTCCTTAAAATTGCTCACTGTATAAAACAATAAAACAGGGATGTAAATTTTTTCTTAATATATTTAAAGCTGGATTAACTTATTGAGTTGAGTTACTTAGCAGACCATGAAATTTCTACAAGTTATAAGCTTTATCATCTTTACGAGTGTTCTTAGTTTTAAGACCTCGGCTGCTGTTTGGGCCACTAAGGCCCAGTGGAATCAAGCTTATGAAGTTAAATATCAGGAGTGGGTGTCCAAGAATGTTCCCATGGATATTTTTCTTAATTCTGAAAATCCTTATTACGGAATCAGCACTGACTGTGCCGATCTCGTTTATGCTTTAAGAATTATTTTTAGTTTCGAAAATGGTCTGCCTTTTACAGCGGTGGATTCATCCCTCACTAAAGGATCAAGACTCGTTTATATTACAGAGAAAACAGCAAAATTTAATGGGTACACCTCTGGAACGAAAAGACTGAAGGCCTTTATTGATTATGTTTCAAATATAAATGGAACACAGTCTTTGGCCAGGTTTGATACTTATCCTGTTGCGCTTAAAGGGATTAAGACCGGAGATATTTATCTTGCAGAATGGCAGTCTCAAGAAGGTTACGAAGTGAACCATTCTTATGTCATCAGAGAAGTAAGTCCTTTTGGTTATTTCGAATTTTTTTATTCATCTACACCAAGCCTAGTCAGAAAACTGATTCAATTAAGTGGAATGCCTTCAATGCCAATAACTGGAGAGCCATGGGGCTTTCGTCGTTTTAAATGGCCACAGCATTATGCTGGATCTGCAAAGATGGCTGATTATTCAAAAGAGCAATACAAGTATGCCCTGGAGCATAAGAGTGATTTTTTTGAGTTCTTGCAAAAACTTATTCAAACAGAATTAGAGCCAGTAGATAGTATTTTTAAAAGAAGACTTTCAAATATCTGTTCTCAGTTGATGAGCCGAAGTGAAGTTGTTTTGGAAGCAAAAAAATATTTTTTGGCCCTCAACGGACGATGTGCAACTAAAAAAGAATTTAATCTTTACTCAACATCCATGAGAGATAGGACAACACTGACTTTTACTAAAGAGCTCATCAGCCTTTGGAGAAAATATGTTTATGAAGGGGGCTATCAAGATAGCTCATATTCAATCCAGCTCTCTCTTGATTATTTAGCCTCAATGGATAATTCAGAAAGTGCTCGTGCTCAATTGACTAAATTTTGTCCTTTAGAGATTGAAGGTTTACCAAGAATGGGGTTGAGGGAGTTTTTTGAGGCTTCAGAAAAAGGAATCATTTCCGCTCATCCCAATTCATCTGTCTTGGCGAGATGGGGACAGGAGCAGGGCTCAAATTGTGAGAGTTATTACTAAAACAACTAAGTAATAATTACTCACTTCAAACGATTCTCAGCGTCTTATAGATGAATATGTTAAAAGGACTTAAATATATTTAGGTGCCAAATGAAATCCATTCTACTGATCATTTTATTCATTTCTCATTCTGTTGCCTTAGCAGGTAATGATCTTCCTCCATCAAAAGAAGTTTTCCTAAAAGGAAGTATTGATGGGAAGTCACTTTTTATGGTTCTTGGTTTTGATAAGGCCAAAGAAATAAACTCTAAAATTTTTTCAAGTACATTTAAAAAAGAGAATGTTGTTGAGCTTGGCTCGCTTATTAATAATAGCGCTCATGATAATGATTTCAGCGGCGAGATTAGTAATGGTGCAGATATTACTAAAAAGCATTTCACAAAAATTATTTCATCTCCTTGGAGATCTCTCAGTAAAATTCCACGTCGCTTTAAAGTAAGTATGAAAAAAGCAAACGAGAGATATTACACTGCTAATAGTCCGGGAGCAGGTGCTGTTGAGTACGCTGCCACAGGTGTTTGGGCAGTTCTTGAATCTTCATATTATCTTGTTATCGAGAGTCCTGTTGCACTCGCCGGAAATCTTATTATTACTTCACTTGCGATTCCTTTTAAAATTACCGTGCAAATTGGCCGAGTTGTCTTGAAGGCCCTTAAGAATGTTCTCTTTCCTATTGGAGGCGCCATTGCGATTGCAGGAGTGACTACCTATACATTCTTATCAACTGGGGTTGTTGAATTAGGACTGGTGATTAATAAGCAACTTGGTTTTGTTGGGCAGGGTCTTAAATTTGTTTTCTCTGATCTTCCTCGTCAAATAAGTTATCCGCTTTCACTTGAGAAGCTCCTTAATCTAGATCTGAAGTATCAAGCTGAGATCTTTAAACTCTTAAAAGAAAGAGTCTTAGAGAAAGGAATCCTTGATCAAGAATTAATTGATCCCAGGTTAGTCATAAAAAAAGAAAATAAATTTAAAACAATTTTCTATGCCATGGTTAAGACCCCTCAAGGTTTAATGAAGGCCTATAAATTCACCTCGATGGCCAAAAGAAAAAAAGTCCAGCTAACAGTTAGTATGAGTCGAAAGTATTTCAAATTTCTTAAATCTCAAACAGTTTTAAAGAAGAATGAATTAAAGGATGAGATAAAAAACTCACTTAACTTATTTGTCCTTGATATTGAGTCGATGATTTAAGATGACTTTCATTTCAAGTTTTCTCCTCATTCTTCTTTCACTTAATCTTCATGCTGAAGAGTGGAAGAAGAGTCAGCTTAAAATAAAGCTTCCTGAAATGAATAATCTTGAGTTTAGTAATCGAGCGGCTTGTGCCAATGATTCTAATAAGCCCACGAAATCTCTTTTCATTCTTATTGATAATCTTAATTTAGGAAAAACTCTTTACCGTTTTGCTAAGAATGAGAATTTGGATTCCTCTGTCTTTACAACTACGGGAATTAAGACTTACCGAAAAACGCTTCTTCAAGCTCTTAATACAATCACTTATAAATTGGTTAATCGACAGCTTCCACTCTTGCCCGTTAATACGGACCACTATTTAACTCCTCTTTCTTATCAAGATTTGTCACGACGTTGTCACAGTCTAGATAGATGTCCTGAACTTGATATTTATATTAAATCTTTATGGGATTTATCAGAAAAAAAATATTTAAATTATATCCCTCGTATTTTAAAATTCGACAATTTTAATTCGAATCTTCATTTTTTAAAAGATGAGGTTGTAAAGAAGAATAGGGTCGGCTGTTATGAAGTTAAAAAATTCTCTGCTCTTGAAGCCCATCTTTATGGTGGAAAGCCGACTAAAGATGCGCTTAGTGAACTTTCATCTGCACTGATCAATAATCAAGACTATTTCTCGTCATGTGATGAAGAAAATAAAATGCCAAGTTTGAAGGTGGCCACTTATCAGTGGGATCTTCTCATCAGTGATGATAAAGAATGGGATCGTCTCGGTTTTGATTTTTGGAACTCTCTAAAACTATATTTGAATTATTTGATGAAAGATGAAGCTTTTTTGAAAAAAGTGGCTGGAGAGTATGCTTATATCTTTCCTTCAGTTTCAATGAGTGAATCAGTGGTTTTGGCCTCAAATGGCTGTGGTTCGATTTCTCCTCCTAGTTGTACAATGGATTATCTTTCAAAAAATTCGATGCGCCTCTTTGCTCAGGATGAATTTAAGACTTCAATGGGCGAAATTGAATTAATGAAGCAAATTCCATCATCTTTGGCAGATGATTTATTAAAGAATCCGATAGTAGACGTTAATAGGGATATCCTCGATTTTAAAAACTATGAAATGGCCCATCAGTGGACAGAAAACTTCTTTGATAACTTTTCAAAGGTTAAAGGTTTTTTTAAGTTAAGACTTTTGAATAGTACAAAGAACCTTTTTTATATTTCACGCACAAAAGTGGAACACTTTGCGGCTTCTCTTGACCGTGACTTAGAGACTCTGAAGAAATCTCCAGACAGCAATGAAGAACTTAAGCGTAGTTTTTATCATCTCTGTGCTGAATATTATGTAGGAACTCATGAGAAGTTGAGTTTCCTTAAGGGTGATATTGATAATCTATCAAAGAACGAGCAACTCAAAGATGTTTTATCTTTTAATAATGATTATAGAGTTGAAAACATTTTAGAGTACTTGAGTTCAATTAGAAATGAAGTGATCTTGAGATGTAATCGTCTTGAAAAAGAAAAATTCTGGGAAAATAATCTTGCTATCAATAGGCCAGATTACAAAAGATGGTACCGCCAAGAAGTGTATCAAGAAAAACCAGCTCCCTTTGATGACTCAGACCCATCATTCTTAAAAACAAGCCCAGGCTTTATTTCGATCGCAGATCATAATGGGGTTAATAAGACTGAATTATCTCTTTGTGGTTCAGCTTCTGAATGTGCGCGTGTTTATTTAGCAGATATGTTTAGGTTAAGAGCTGTTTCTAACTATCTCACAGCTCTTGTTCCTAACTCAGGTTTTCCTACAGATGCAAATATTTTTAATCCATATTCAGAACGTGTCGCTTGCAAGACCTATGATCCGTGGAGAAAAACTAAAACGAGTATGTTTCAGTTCTTTGTGGATTTATCTCAAGCAGGACTCTCGATCATTAATCCGATGCCGGTTTATGTTTCGGCTACGATTGATCCCAAAACTCCTGTTTCATTTGCGACTCTAGTGAAAGATGGAAAAGTTTTTTATGACCCTAGTTTTAATAAAGATAAAGTTCATGCCAGCTTAATGCTTGATCTTGGTGCTATTGCGGGAATCCCATGTCTTATCTCTATTTCAGATATTAAGCAGCCACCTGTGGCCTATTATGCCTTTAATGGAATTAATATTAATGCCTGTAATGAAGACTCGAAAAATACAGCTACTGTAAATGATTCAAGTGATATTAGAACTTCTAAAACAAGTCATTCAGAGTGTTTTACATGCTCACTGAGTTTGGTAGGAAGTTTAAAACAAGTCACAACAGCTGTGCCAGTCGTGAGACCCTTTGCCTTTCTTACTTATGCCCTCATTAATCTTTATAAAAATATGTCTGATCCAGAGAATGTTCCAAGACGCTGGGAAGTGAATCCATTTTTTGTTCATGAAACATTTAGAAAATATGGTGAGATTCCAAAGAAATGTGTGAGATCTCTTTCTCGCGGTGATCTATGCTTAGAAAGTAAATGTGAAGAAGTGGCCGCGAAATCTGTGTACGCTAATTTCAATACTTATATTGAATCTATTCTCACTGACCCTTTTGGCCAACAGACAAAAATCAAAACTAGCTCGTGTTCAAAGCCGATCATTCTTTATAATGATCTCTCACTTACAGGATGCCAGATGAGGGCAAGACCTTATACTGTAGAGGATTTTAAAATTCCTTCATCATGCAAGGTTAAGGTGACTAAATGAAAACGATCCTCTTCTTGTTACTTGCTCTTGTAACGGATACTAGTTTTGCCGTGGAGTTCAAGGCCTTAATGAATGCTGGCCCCAAGCTCTCAGTGAGTTGTGAGAGGGGAGAGACGTCTTGCATAGAATTATGTAAAGGAGAGACTGAATGCGTGATTGAGACTGTTCTCTGCAGGGACTGCATGGGATCAGGTTTATTTTTTACGGAGTTGTATCGCAGTTTAGGTCGATCTTTGCTTCCAAGTCAGGAGATGCCTTTAGAAAAAATCATTAAGAGTTTAAAAGAGAAAAAAATGATGGTGATGGATCGTCGTTTCTTTTTAAATATTATTGAGGACTATAATTCTTTTGATTTTAAAGAATATTACTCTCTTCTTTGTGACTACCAGGATTCAATGCCTATTCTTTTTGCTGAATTAGATTCTAAACAAGTGCCCGATTTTGCTAAAATATCTGTTTTCTGCCCTCTCTCTCAGACCGCTAAAATCTTAAGGTTTGAATAAATAAAATATATTAAATTAAATATTTTAAGCAATGCTTAATATTTAAGTAGAGTTTTCGTTTGTTCCTACGTATAAGGCTCCCACATAAGTTTAGGTCAATTTCGACCCTATTAAGGAGTTTCTAGTATGAACAGAATCGCGTTTATCGTTGTTGCGATCTTTCTTTCAATTAGCAGTGCATTTGCTGTTAATTTAAAATTCAAAATCAATATCACTTCATCTGGGCCATCTATGTATGCCTGTGATGCTGGTATCAAGCATGCTCCTCACTCTGTAAGAGTATGTTACGATAGAAAAACTGGTGGATCATGTGACGTTGGTACATGTCCTGCTGGTTCAACTACTGCAAACTGTAACTGTGTTTGTACTGGTGGAGCTAATTCAAGTGACGGTGAGTACAGACTTGATTTCATGAAAGCTGGATATACAGCTTGGTTAGATAACGGAGAAGTTCCTTCTTCATCTTCAATCCAAACGAAAGTAACTTATGCTAGCCCAAGTTCATTCAACAGAGTTTTCACTGATAGAAATGAGTGGAACAACCAACTTACAAGCCTAGAGTACAATCTTGGTTCTGAAAGATATGGTACAGAAATGTATCTTGATGTTTGTTACCGTGGTCCACAAATTGAGTACTATATGAACTCTCAACTTGGAAATGGTTCAAGCGATACTCCTAACCACTCACTTCTTGCTCAAGCTACAGTAACTGACATCGTAAGTTCAAATGGTCTTAGCTATACTTCATTAGCTGATCTTAAAGTTCGTGTTGATGCTACTTGTGACGTTCAAGGTGTTGGATCATATGTTTACTCACATGATGGAAACGGGAACTATGACAATGCTCTAGCTCACTCTATCCAAAACAATCTTGGTGGTGGAGATGTAAATTTCCTTTACCCAAGCAACACAAGCTCATACACAAACTTTAACGCTAATACTGAGTATCTATTAAATACTTGGATTAACCTTAATAACGCTAAAGCTCCTCGTTTTTGTAAAGTTCGTTATACTTTCATCGAAAACAAGAGAAATGCTACAACTAACCCACTTACTCAAATTAGAAAGTGGAAAGTTCAGCAAGCTCAAATCTGTACATTTACAGAAATTAACGAACCTGCTCAATAATTAATAGAGTGGGCCTGAGATTTAAACCTCGGGCCTACTTTTATATTTAATGATTAAGTTTTTAATCCTTACTATTCTCCTCATCTCTGAAGTATTTGCCTGTAAGGTGGATGCTCCAAAAAACTTGTCTCTCTTTACTGATTTAACGACTCAGAAAACATTCTATTACCAAAACAATAATGTCTTAGAAATAAATCCAGCTATAAGTATTGGACAGTGTCAGCAAACTGCTGGTTCTCGAAAATTTATTATGATTGGTTTGGGTGTAGAAGAGTTGGGAGCAGAAAATCTAAAAAGATCTATTTCTTTCAATGGTTCTTACGGAAAAGAATCTTGCCGTGTAGATAATATTCCAGCAAATGAACTCATTACTTACGAAGAAAAATATAAAAACTTTCTTGATAAAAATTTCTATTTCAAAAAATGCTTAGAAGTTGTTGTACAAGACAGTGGAATGAAAGGTGTTCAGCTACCAACTAATCAGAAAGGCTGCATCTATAGAAGTGTAAACAAGAACACGGCCATCATCGAAGGTGGATTTTGTTATTTTAAACCTAATTTTGACTCTCAGTTCACCATTAATATTCAAATCAAAAAACAATGCCAGGATATGGCAGGACTAGATCAAATTCTTCAAGGACCGAAAGAAGTTAATGGTGCTTTCAATATATATCTTGCTGGTGATGCCTCAGGTTCCTCTCCTGATCTAGATGCTCTCTCATCAACTGCTTTTAAAGTTTCAACGGATCCTTTACCTGAGTTTACAGAAGTGTCTGATAATTACGGACATCTTGCTCCGGCTTGGTCTTCTACATGGGTATTTCCAGATGTGAAACTTGGCGAGATGAGATTTAGCCCCTACACCAACGATTTTTACCGATTAAATATTCCACTATTTGTAGATAACCGCTGTGACAGAAAATGCATTGGTAAAGTATGTTCTTCTGCTTGTGATTATTCTTCACCTGTTGTGGGAGAATTTACTTTTGAAGAAAGAACAGGTGAGAAATGGAGCTATTTGACGAGTTGGTTTGACGGAGGAATTTCTCCTGCCCGCTGGCAAGGTCTTCTTAATGGTATGGGGATTGATTTTCCTGTTAGTGAGCTGAAAGAAGGCAATACTTACAGAATTGTTTTTGAGATGAAAGATCCAAAGATCGACTTTGAGATCTTTAAAAAGAATTTTAATAAATTGATTCCTGATTTCTCGGCAGTCATTGGCCGGATTAATAGAAGTAATTCAATCCAAGAAATCGGTCAGATTCCAGTGATTCCTGCAGGAAATGTTATTCCGAATTCTGCTGATGTCCCCATGACTATGGGGGCTGTTTTTGATGGGATTATGAGAGGCGTGAAAGAGCTTGAAAGTATGCTTAATTATGGAAACTGGCCTGCTTATTATAATACGATTTGTAGTAGAGACTTTAAAAAGTGCATGAAGAATACTGATACCATCTTTCATTCGGAATTAGTTTTTAGAGTGAAGAGTAAGGCCGACAGGCAAGAACCTGTTCTTGAGATTATCTCTCATCGTTCAAGAAATTTCAAAAGTCCAAAGTTTGAAAATCAAAATACGGCCCTACCTAAAATTAATTGCGACTAAAAAAAGTGGTGCCCCCTTACGGGAGCACCTCTTGTGATGTGAGATAAAAATCTTCCTCGGGTAGAATGAAGACTGCCTCACCATCACTATCAACTGGTAATAACTCAAAATCATACATATCTTTTAGCTCTCGAATCACAACATCTGCATTCTCTAAGGATGGGCCCAAGTAGGCGTAAGCAAGAAATGCTCTTTTGTTGTTAAAAAAACGTGAATCCGTATTATCTTTTGTAATGATGAAGTTTCTCATCTGTGGATTCTTCTTTTTAAAATCTTCAAATCGTTCACGTAATCTCATACTTAGTCGGGTCATACATAACTCCTTATTAGTGGCCGTAGGCCATAATCATCATCCCCAAACCTATAAAGGGGATGAGTAAGCTAATCACCATTTCCAAGACTGACTCCTTTGTTCTTATTAACAAGCAATCGCTGTATCGAGAAAATCCTGCTGTAAATTCGTAATTGTTAAAGTCACGCCGTTACTCTCGTGTTCGGTAAGAGCTGAGAGGTGGGGGTCTAACTCACAGTCTTCGAACACGGAGTGACGACTACTGGCCGCAAGCCACTTGCAATCAGTAAATGTACAATTCTTAAACTTGCAATTCTTAATATGTGAAAATGTGATCGTGCAATTGTTAAAATTGCAGTCCTCAAACGTTGTTTCAATAAATTCAACACCATAGAACACGCACTCGGAGAAGGTCACATTGTGATAAGTGCTGCTCAGGACTCTTGATCCTGCAAGTATTTGATGGGCCACGATGATGCCTGCTAACTTCTCATCCGTAATAAGCTGATAGCTTTCGGCTGGGATCTGATTGAATTTTTCAATAGTTAGTGGAAACATGACCTTCTCCTTACGTTCAGCGTGTTTCATATTGCAATCATAATCCGGTTGACGAATTGCGTCAAGCAATTTTTTGCATCAAGCAATCATTTGCAATTCCGATAAGGAATTCAAGGACATCTAACCAATAGGAGGTCCCATGATTCAATTTAGTGCTGATTTTCTCGAATCTTTTTTAGCAGTAGTCCGTAAATACATGCAGTTGCGTGGTGGATTGACTCAAAAAGATCTCGCTGAAATGAGTGGTGTAGGGATCTCTACGATGAGTCGATTTCTCAATCTTAAAACTGCCACAATCGATGAGCAGTTAGTTGCAAATATAATTGCAACTCTCAGTATTCCACTTCATGAAGTGATTGATGGGATAGAGGAAGATTCGACCGAGACATTTAAAAGACTTGTTCAATTTTATAAAGATCAAAAAGCAACCGATCAGAAAGCAAGTGGTGGTGAGAATGAGTTTGCCCAAGGCCTTGGTGGTGAAGGACAAACAAGAACAAGAACGACTGCTACGATTAATGTTGGTGGAAGAAAACAAACTGTATCATTTGGTGGTGATAACCTGGATGCAGGAGCAAAGACCGACATTACAATGAAAGATAAACTACAATCACTATCACCACGTCAGAAAGCGTATCTTACAGACTTTCTTGATTTGGATCAGAATGATCGTGATTTAATTGTTGATCTAGGAGAGACGGTGTTCCGTTATTTCCGTCAACGTCAGGTGAATTTTTAAGATGCTTTGGATTGTTGCACTTATCATGACGACACTTTCTTGGTCAGCTCCTCAGGTTATTGAGGTGTGGTTTTTATCTGCACCTAAAACCAGCTCTCTTGAGTCACTTTTAAAAGAAAAATATCCCTCAGTAAAAATGGCGCAAAATTTAGAGTGCCAGCCAATGGGCGATTATTGTTTTGATCCTCAGTTTGGCCTTTATAAACCAGATGATATTAATTTAGATGAGGTTAGCGCCGAAGCTGCCGCTAAAGATGCTATTGGCCCCTCAATCCCCCCAGCTAAATCTCTTGATAGAAATCTTATTGATTGTGACAAAAATAATTATTTTGATATTTTCTGCGGAAAAGCAAAACCTGTCGCTGAAGTGAAAGCTGCTCCTTTTGAAATTTGGGTTGATACCAGTTCATCAATGAGAGAGATGGATTACACAGATAAAGAGGGTGGATGCTATCGTAAAAGTCTTTTAAAGAGACTTGATAGTGAAGGTTGCGGTTTTAATAATAAAGTAAATGTCATGATGTTTGATATTGGGATGAAGCAAGCAGGAACGATGGATTCTCTGTGCTTAAATATTGGTCTGAACGATTATAAAAAAATGATCGACTTTATTGAGCGCTCAACAGCTAAAAAACTAATTATTATCACTGATCTTTATGAGCTTCATAAAGAGTATGCAGATTACCTTGAAGAGCATCATGCAATTCTCAGAGGTGACAAGGTCGCGATGTCGGCAAAAGATATGCTTGATCAAGTAGATAATCTTGCCAAACTCTGTAAGTAAATTCACAATCAGTCCATGATTAAAAATCTCATCAAGTGGTCAGAACAAACCTTTGTTCACCTTCCTTGGCGTAAAAAACGAACATTATACCGAACTCTCGTTTCTGAAATTATGCTTCAGCAAACCACAGTAGGAACTGTTCTTAATCATTTTGAACGCTTTCTCGAAAAATTTCCTACCATAAAAAGTTTGGCCGAAGCGACAGAAGAAGAAATGCTGATGGCCTGGAAAGGACTTGGGTACTACCGCCGTGCAAAGAACTTGAAACTCATTGCAGAAAAAATTCAATCTGATTTTAATGGAAAAATTCCTGAGGATATTGAGATCCTTACTTCGATCAAAGGAATTGGCCCTTATACCGCCAATGCTATCCTTGCGATTGGAATGGATAAAAGAGCTCTCGCTATTGATGCTAATCTAGAGAGAGTTATTGCCAGACTTTTTGCCCTTAAGGATTCAAAAGGCACTAAACTTCATAAACATATTCATCACCTTTTTGAGAAAAAAGAAATTTTCTCTGAGAAAGTTTCGGCCAGAGCTTTGAATGAAGCGCTGATGGATTTAGGAAGAACTTTTTGTCAGGCCAGAAAGGCCAGCTGTGATATCTGTCCGATGAATAAAGTTTGCTTAAGTTATAAGGAAGGAAATCCTCTTCATTATCCAGTGGGGACAGAAGCTCCTAAGTCAGTTATTAGTTTTAACTTAAAACTTTTAAGGGTCATTATTAAGAAAGGCCAAAAGATTTTAGTCTATAAAAAGTCAAATGATGAATGGTTGAGTGGGCAGTATGAAATCCCGACTTTTACTCTTCAATCTGAAGACAAAAAATGTATTCAGTACCCAATACTAAGTAAAAAAATAAAATTTGAATCTTATCCTATGATCAAAACGGGAATCACAAAATACACAATAGAGAATTATCTTCTAGAGGTAACTGAAGAGCAATTTTATCAAATGAATTTCCCTAAAGATTGCGTCTGGAAAACACTGAAAACTGACTCTGAGAATTACTCCACAACCACACTTAAATCCTTGAAAAAACTTAAGATCATAGGCTCATAATTCCGATAAGATAATAAGACTTATATGGAAAAACATATCATCTTTCTCTACCCTATTCATCCTGTCATACAGGAACTCAAGGACATCCTGGAGGCGGATGGGACTTATGATATTAATGAAGTTGATAATGCAAACGAGTATCGACAGCTTGTAGGTATCATTGGCCAGAGTGTAACCATCACGAGTGATATCAAAAAAATTCAATCCACTATCGATAGTCAGGCCCAGTTAATTAAAAATGGGATCAGTAAAGTCATAATCCTAGGTAAACTTCAAGGATTCAATAGTGAGGTTCATCAGTTAAGGGTTTTAGGAGTTCAAGAAATTCTTCCTGAAACAACGCCCTTGAAATCACTACAGTTCAAACTCAATCTCTTTCTTAAAAGCTTTGAAGCGGCTGCTGAAAAAAAAGAAAAAGAGAAAAATAAAGAAAGTGATCTTGCTATCATTAAAAGTAAGAAGGCAAGTGGGTCCTTGTTTGATGATGAGGTCATCGAAAATTTAAAAAAACTTAAACGTGAAGCTGAAAAAGAAGCTGGTAAAGGTGATGTCAGTAATGCGTTTGATTTTAAAGTATTTGTGAGGAATGGAGTAACCCCTTTCTCTGTTGCACCATTGAATCTCGAAAAAAAGAAAAATCTCTTTAAACCCTTAGTGGTTAATACAAATTATGATCGTCGTAGTGTTAAACCGAGTGGGGGAAAACTTGTATTTGATAATGCTGAGGTTGAACATAAAGAACTCGAAAAAGTAGATCAGCTAAATCATTATAAAAATAAAGACTCAAAAAAGACCTCCGATATTGAGTTCGATAAAGAAAGTCCAGTCTCTGCATCATCTGGAAAATTTGTCGATGAGCATGAACCGAATGTATTTAAAAAAATAGCAAGCGATCGACTTAATAATTACAATCACAAAGCTTCGAGCCTAGGTGAAAAGATTAAGTTTGATAATGAAACTGAAGACAATAAAGAACTAAGTTCAGATCTGGATGAAAGAAAAAGGCTAAATTCTTATCAAAGTCATAAACTCACAGATGATTTAGAAAATAAAAAAAATCCCTCACCTTTAAGCAAAGAAGAAAAAATAGAACTCAAGAAGAAAGAGTTAGAAGAAATTGGCAATGAGTTGAAAAGGAAAAAATCAGGGGGGAAGTTTGTTGATAGTTCTAATGAAAAGAAACAGAATCCTTTAATGCTTGAGGTTATTAAAGAAGAAAAGGTGAGAGGACTAAAAGAGGAAGGAATAAATCATAAAAGAGATAAGTATAATCCCTTTCATGTCGATGAAATCGAAGGGAAAAATCTAAAAAATCATGAAGAGAAAGAAGAGAGCAATGTTAAACCTGCTCATGACTCATTACGCTTAGATAATTTTAGTGAAAAAAATCCCTACGTTCCTTTTCATATTGATTCATCAGATGAAAAGGACAAAGTAGATGAGGGGAATCCTGCAGATAAGCTTTATCAAGAAAACAAAATGACTCTTGATCAAGAAAAAAACTGGGGAGAACAAACTATTGATTATGCTACATTTGATGAGCAGCAAAAGGGGCGAAATTTTGTCCGTCCTCAAAATAATAGTACCCAACCTAAATCAGAAATTTCTGATGAAGAATTTTCCTTAACATACCCAGTCTACTATTGGCCACCGGACGGAATCTCGACTTTTATCCCCTTATTACTCGAAGTCCTTCAAACTCGTCCCTTTGATCAAAATAAATTAGTTCAATTTATTTGTTTTATGTTTAACAAAAAGTTGGGTGGACATCTTACCTATTTTATCGAAAGAGAAGAGGGAAAAAATGAGGTTCTTGGTTCTAGTTATCTCATTGGAAATAAAGAATGGGATTATCAAACTCTTTATTCCGAATTTGACATGACAAGAATGCAAAATATCAATGTCCCAAGCTGGTCTGATACTACGTTTCAAGGTCACACCATCAGTTTTGTTTTCCCATTTTATTATAATAAGCAGCGTATGGGATTTGCGTATGCCTATTTTGAATTATCATCAATCAGAAATCAGCAAGAAGCTTTAGAGGCGGAGCTCTTGGTCGTTATGGCGAGAACTGTTTTCCTTAAAGAATTTGGGTATTAAATGAGTGCCTTGGAAAAGATTAAATATTTTTTTATTGATTTTACGACCTTAAATAAGGTTGATGATGTTTTTGATTTTGATTTATATCTCTTTCAGCCGGTAAGTGGGAGTTTTATTCTTGATCTTCATAAAAAATCTCCACTCACCCAAGAGAAAATAGAATATCTTCTGAAGGTTATTCATAGTGGAGCAAAAATTGCGGTGGCTCTTGAATCGATGCGAGCCTATCTTGATCATACAGGACTTCAAAGAGAAGACATTCCTGGTCTTGATGTCACTAAGCACCCTCTCTATCAGTTAATGATGGCTCATCAAGCTGAGTATAAAGAATATCTTGAGACTCCATTTAATTTTCTAGAAGAGCTAAGAGAAGTTGTTAAAACGGATAATTTTGAATCCATTATTAAAAGAACAAAAGCTGAATTATGTCAGTTTCCATTCACTCAATCTCCGACTCAGTCTCTCGCTCATCAACTTGCGGCAAATTATTTAAATGATGAAAAGATCATGAATAAAACTGTGTCTTTATGTTATGTCTTTAGTCGAATGCTTGGAATTGAAGATAAGGAAGAATTGGCAAGTATAGTCGTTGCCTGTTTTTATCGTGATATTGGTATCAGTCAGGTGAGCTATAAGCAGTTTATAAATGAAAACCCAAATGATAATTTAGAAAAAGGATTTCAGAAACATCCGGCCCTAAGTTTATTTCTCTTGAACAAATCAAATCTTAAGCTAGAAGCAAAAGTCATGAAAATTGTGATGGATCATCATGAGCTTTTTAATGGCAAAGGTTATCCCGCAAATAAAAAGGCACAGGCTCTTGATCTGTCTCCCCAAATTGTTGGTCTGGCCGATCATATTGTCAGCTTTGCCTCAGGACAATTAGTGGAAGCCAAATCACCTTATAAAAAAGTTTTTAAGGGAATCGCCAAGGCGACAGAAATGACAGGAATGATCCACGGTTATCACCCGAGCTTAATTGATCTAATTGTTAAAGTGATGATGGGGTTAGATTAAAGTATGCAAGAAAACGGGGGAGTTCTCTTGCATACATTGAGGGGGGGGGACTCAATTCAATTATTTAATAACAGAGTATTTATACTTTAATGAAGTCATCACATGGTTCTTAACTTCTTTTGGTGTATAGAGATGTGGAAATCTGTGACAGAAAACTCCTGACTCCAATCCTTCTTGTACAATCTGAGCAATCTCTTCTTGTGAAATATCTTTACTGATCTTCTTACGTGCTTTCTTTTGCAGTCGTGCCAGTCGTCTTGATCCCTCTTCTGAGAGATCGATTACTTTTTGCTCTTTGGGATCAGCCCCAGAGTAGATTGAAAGCCCAATGGCCGGCAGTAATAGGCCGAGAGTCACTGGAGCACTTCCTCCAAAGCTTGTAATAAAAGCGGCAGTACTAAGATCATATGAGAGCTTACTTGCTCGCTCTTTTTTGATGTCTTTACTTATGATTGTTCGCTCATACATCTCAGAGCAATTAAGTGAGAATTCAGCAAATGCATTAAATGAGAAAAGTGAGAGTACGGTGAAAGCAATAAATGACTTTTTCATCTGTGAACTCCTAAATGATTTGATTCAACTAACTAAAGCAATTTAAATGCCATCTTTTGGCCAATAATTAGCTTAAATCTCGTCTAATCTTTTGACAGGGAGGACTCGAAATAGACAAAATAAGAATATGGATCAAGGATTAGACCTCATAGAGCTTTTAAATATTGAATATCAGCGTCGCTGTGAAAAGAATAAGAGCTATTCTCTCAGGGCCTATGCTCGTGATTTAAACGTCCAGCCGGCCACACTTTCGCATATTATGCGTAGAAAACGTGCTGCAAGTCCTGAGATTAAACAAAAAGTCTATGATGCCTTAAAGCTGTCAGTGGAGCAGAGAAACTATCTTAATAATCAAGGTAATGAAGACCTTCAGCGCTTTGATAAGCGGGATATGGATGTCTTTATCTCACTTTCTGAATGGTACTTCGATGCGATTTGCGAACTTGTGAGAGTGAAGGGCTTTGAATCAAATATTGAGTATGTTTCAAAGCGCTTGGGCATTAATCACGAAGAGGCCAAAAGTTCTGTGGATCGTCTTTTTGAAATGGGTGTCTTAAAAGAGACTCCAAATAAAACGTGGATTGATTCAAATGAGAACTCTATCGTTTACGGTGGAGATCAAACCAATTTTGCCCTCCAACGTCTTCAGCGTCAGCTTCTTGAAAAAGCGATTGAGGCCTTAGAAATCACGCCTAAGAAAGATCGTGAGCAAGCAAGTATGGTGATGGCGATTAATAAAAAAGATTTACCTGAGGCGAAAGCAAAGATTAAAGAGTTTCATCAAGAGCTTTGTAAGTATATGCAAAGACCAAATCGTGATTCTGAAGAAGTGTACCAGCTGGTGACATCATTTTTTCCACTTACTAAAGTTGAAGACTAGGAAGAAATCTTCCCAGTCTCCATTCTTGATTATTTATTCTTTTGCACAGTAAATCACATTCCATCCACGACAAGTTTGATTGCTTCCACATTGCTTAAGTACCATTTGCCCGCTTCTGTGGGGAGCTGTGTAGTAGCTATTTGATGAGATAGGGAAGTTTGTTGGAACAGACCAGCTTGATGTTTTCACTGCCACTGATTTTGAACCGACTACTGCCGTACAGGCCACTGTCTTTTCATCAAGACTTACGTCTGATTCATAACCTGAATTCCATCCAAGTGAGTAAGCTGACCCATTAACAACAGCCGTAGGGTTATTGATCACAAGAAGATTCTTTTTTCCATACTTCATTAGGAGATCAATTCCCCAAGTTGATAAATCACTTACCCCAAATTTTTGACAATTTGCTAGACCATATTTATTTAAAGCTGCTTCGCCATATGTTCCAAGAGCATCTGCACCGAATTTATCAAGAGCTTCTAGTGAGTAGTAGAAAATATTGTCTTCATATTTTGCATAATATTTATCTAGTTTGCTTTCACCGTATTTTTCTAAAAGTTCAGCATTATATGTTTGAAGAGCTTTAAGTGAGTACTTTTTAAGAGCTAAACCATAAGCTTTAACATTTTCTAGTCCAAATTTTGTAACAAGTGAATCAAGTTCTTCAACAGAAGATTCTGTCAAAAGAGCCACTCCGTACTTCTCAATGGCCTCAACACCATATAAATCTAGGATTTTTTGTCCGTGTTTCTCGAGATTTTGGTATCCATATTTTTCTAAGAGGCTAAAACCATATTTTTCAAGTTGGTAAACAGGATATTTATTTAAAGCAACAGCTCCGTACTTCTCTAAATTTTGAATTCCATATTTATTGATATTATCAAGACCGAACTTTTCAAGGACAGCAGGGCCATATAGTTTTAAGGCATCAGCTCCATGCTTTTCAAGCATTTCAATTCCAAATTGCTTCACATCATTAAAGTCATACTTGAAGAAAACATCAATCCCATACTTTTCAATGAAGGGAAGTCTTTCATCATTCTTTTCAATGGCTATTGGTAGGTAAGAAGCAATACTTTCTGAACTTTCTCTGTAGTTCTTAATCGTTCTTCTTTTCTTGAACTTCATCTTTTTTAATTTAAAAGATGCATAAAGCTTCACTTTTTTATTAAGCTTTGCTGCTTTTTTTATCCACTGCGAGTAATCTTCCATCACTTGATTTACACAAAGGGCAGAAAGACATTTTTTCATCAGGTCTTGGGGAGGATTAATGAATGAAGTGAGAGCGGCATGATAAGTGTATTTCTCAGCCTCTACTTTAGTTTCGAGTCTTTCTTCTGCCTGTTTAATTGTTTGCTTCATAGCAGCTGTTTTCTTCTTATCTTCTAATGATTTTAAGATTGAGTAATCATAAGAGAGACGGCCAGCAATAATCGAGAGATCTTTAGCAAGCTGATCTTCCTTAGCTTTAATTCCTGCGAGAAAGCTTTTATAAACATATTTATACTCGGGCGCACCTACCACAAGCTTCATATCTTCTAGTTCAAATCCTTTTACGATTTGGCGTGCATTATCATTCACGTCATTAATAGGTTTAATATCATTGTGGTATTGGGCCATTGCAGTTGTTGTCATAGCACCGAATAGAAGGGGGAAAATTAACTTTTTCATGGTTTCTCCTGTGCGAGGTTAAATAGTAATGAAAGCTATTTAGCACAGGATTGAATGAGATCGGAGAAATGGTGAAGTTGAAGGGATCAAAGTGTAGCATCCGTGAATGCTACACCCTAGTGATTACTAATTGATTTTTTGAAGTTGCGATCGTGACTTCTTTAAAAGAGAGTCAATTGATTGATCCATACGCAGATAAAGCTGTTTGCGAGACAAGGCTTGAGTTTTACTGTCTTCAAGATAGCAAGAGTAGAATTTTCCAATTCTTTTTTCTTTATAACAAATATTCGTTGAGAACTGGTTATCATCTTGGTGTTTTTTAGTAAGATCAGCAATAGCGTTGAATTCCTTAACAAAATCCTTCACTAAATCAACCATCATATTTCTACGTGAAATATTCTTCATTTGATCTACCTCTTTCCCAATTGCCTTGATGGCATTGGTGGCCGAAGCGTAGAAAGACTGGGCCAGGGGAGAGAGATCAGAGTTAATAACAGCATTAAATTTTGCTAGAACTGCACTGTCTTTATCTTTTGAATACTTATAGCGGCGAGAAGTAAGCCACTCATAGTCTTTTTGCATTTGTTTTTTGATTTTGACGTCAACATTATAAATCCCGAAAAATTTTTCCTAGTGCAACTCCACATTTAAGTTGCTGATT
>DZBG01000035.1 GCA_022729855.1 Bdellovibrio sp. | reverse complement strand
GTAAAGGGGGACAGGGAGAAAAATATTCTAATGTCACTTGCTTTCTTAAAGGAGCGAAAGCTTATTTCTTAATCAACAGTGGTTAGCTCTCACAGAATTAAATACATCTAGGAAACTTTCTAAGTAGTGGCGTGCTTATGCGAGGTTCGGCTTGCAAAGCGACCGAACTAAATTACCCCGTAAAGGGGGACAGGGAGAAAAATATTCTAATGTCACTTGCTTTCTTAAAGGAGTCATAAAAGAAGAAAATAAACAGAGAATAATAATGAGTGTTTTCATAGAGGATGATTATCCCACTAGAAGTTTAAAGCGAGCAATTCGCGGAAAAATAAACCGGAGAAAAAGAGTATTTTGTTAGGGATAACTTACTGAAAAAAGGCAAAAAAAAAGCCAGGGCGCGAGACCTGGCTTTTTTAACTTTTCTCATATCAAATAAATGATGGTGCCCAGTGAGGGACTCGAACCCCCACGCTCGCGCACTAGGTTCTAAGCCTAGCGTGTCTACCATTCCACCAACTGGGCAATGAGGTTTTCGATTATGCTGAAATTAGGATTGTTTGACAAGAAAAACTTAAAATAAATAATGAAAAAGTGGTTAAGCTGACTTTTTCCCTGATCCTTTAAGCTTTTCATACTCTTTATTGATTCTATCTAGCTGATTTTGAATTGCAGTTTTCTCTGATCGAATCTTGTTCGCCTCTTTCTTGGCCTCATTAAGTGCATTTTTCTGTGTTACCACTTCCTGAGTCAGGCGTTTTAGACTTTGCTCAAGCTGAGCAGTCTTTCCTTTAGAGTCTTCAACAGGAGCTTGTTTATTGGCTAATTTAAGGGCCTCAGCTAATTTTGCTTCCGTTTCTCTGACTCTCGTTTTGTAATCTTTGATTTTAGTTTCTAGTTGGATTTGAAGCTCATGATAAACAGCATAATCAACTTTTCTCTCAGATGACTGTTCGGCCTGTGCTGGGGCTGCCGCCACCATTTTTTCTTTTTCTTTAAGCTCTTGTTGAAGCTTCTGTGATTCTTTTTTGAACTGAACTGTTTGAGCTTGCTCAGTTGTCAGCTTTTCTTCAAGGCGCTTCACATCTCTTCTCATAGTATCAACTTGATTAGTGAGTTGATTCTTAACCATTGTGAGTTTTTTATTTTCTTCTGCAACTTTGTTATCGTTCTCTTTACCTGATTGGCGATTTATATTAGTGGCTAGAGCTTGAATTTTATTTTTATACACATCGAGCATCTTCTCTAGATTCATATTCTTTTTTTCTAAATCATTAATCTGAGACACATTATTATTCGCGGCTTGAGTCACCACAGATTTAGTCATCTGATCAAGGCGATGTTTCAGATCTTGGATTTCTTGATCCTTGCGGCCAACTACATTAGCAATACTATCTTTGGCCTTTTCTAAAACGAGTTCCTTGGCACGCATTCCGCGTTGGGCCTTATCTAACTCTTGCATAAGAGCTTCTTTCTGAGTCGATTCAGGCTGCATTTTTTTCAAATTAATTTCTTGGCTTCTCACTTCAGAGATAAGCATCTTTTCTTTTTCATGAAGCTCAGCAAGTTTATTTGCGTCTTCACGGCTTAGTTGCTGCGAATGTTGAATTTGCTTAATCAGAGCATCTTTGGCCTTCGAATCATCTGCTCCAGCGACCATCATCTTTTCTAGTTTCGGTCGAGATTCCACCACGGCAGCTTTAGCAATGGCCTGTGCTTTCTGGGCCAGATCTTTTGTACTCTTAAGTTCTGATCGAAGGGATTCCATTTGTTTTTTTAGTTGAAGATTATTACTTTCAACTAATTTAAGTTTTTCTTCGAGAGCAGCCTCTTTACCTGAGACTCCACTCTCTTTGAAAAGTAGAGCATCCTTTGAAGCTTTTTCTGCCTCAATTTCCTCAATTGTTCGAGAGAATATTTGCTTAAACTTGCTTTCATCTTCTTTTAGAGTTGTGGAAAGAGTCTTCACAATAAGTGCTTCATCTTCTTTTGTGACATCTGTTTTTTCTTCTAAATGGAAATGATCCTTTAAAGATTTCTGAAGTGAGTTTTTCACAACTTCTTTGACACTTAAAATATCATCTTCTTTACTTACAAGATTGAGTGCTGTTTCTGCATCCTCGGCTTTGAAATGTTCCGAGATTCCATTGAGCAAATCAGATTTGAAATCCTTGAAGAAGTTTTGAATTTCGGTTGCGCCTGATGAGGTTAAAAAGTTAAGCGTTGGATTTTCATCATACTCAACCACTTCACTTATAATATCAGGAACGACGATATTCTTAAACTGCTCCATTTCTTCAACAGAGACATCATCTACTGTTTTGTTTAGTTTTTTAGCAAAATCAAAGAACGACGACTTCATTCTTTCTGGTAATTTTTCTGTTAAAAGTTTTGTTTTAAGCTTGCTATCACCTTTGATTTTATCACCAAGCCCAGATGAGACTCTCATTACAAAATCATCAATATCAAGACCCTTGCTTCCTTTTACAAGAAAAGTATCTTTCTCTTCTTCAATCTTACCCTTCACAATATTTACAATATTTACAATATCATCATACTTATCTTTCGATGATATCTTAATTCTTTCTTCTCCATCACTCTTACCTTTCACAACTGTTGGAGCAGTAAGCTCTTCTTTCAGTCCTTCAATAAGTTGAGTAATCTCTTTTTCAGCAATATCACCATTTATGATCTGTTTCACTTTTTCTATTTCAATATCACTAGATATCTTTTCTGCTACGATTTGATTAAGATCCTTTCCGCCTAGTCGTATCCCTTCACTTGTTTCGCCTTCTAGAGACTTTACAAGTTCTGAGAGATCTTCAACTTCATTCTGTGTTGCCGTCCAAGAATCGGTTTCATGAACAGGAAGTGATAAAAAGCTTCCCGACTTATCAATATCAGTGAACATCAAGCCGTGGTGGCCAATTCTAATATCATTTTCTAACCAAAATGCTGTAAGCACTGCTTTCTTCACTTGATTAAGGTGAGTAAATTCAAAAAATGAACTCGCATTAAGTGCAATTCCAAGAGCATACTCAGATGGTTTATCTGACATTGCATCAGCAAGACAGCTTGAAATATCTGTCAATGTAATATCTGTAATAACAAAATGAACCTGAAGAGCAAAAACACCTTCATAACTTCCGTAACTTACTTCAAAAGGAATTCCTGCTTTATTTTTATTCTTTAAACCGATTAAATACATGAGTAAATGATCAAAATAAGTCTTAATCAGAAGGCCATTGAACTTATTTTGATAGGCTTCGTAGACCATGATATCAGTGTATTCTCCCGAATTAAACGGATTGAGAATATTGAATTTTCCAAGTTCATTAAATTTCGGATAACTGTCTTTAATCTCGATTCCCCCAAACTCTAAGAAGAATTTATCAAGAATAAACTCTCCGATAGGGGTCTCTAACCATTTTTCGTCATAGACCAACTTACCGTTGGCCCAAAGGAAATCCTGTGTCTCTTTAACTGATGAGAGTGCTATTAATTTAATATCTTTTTTTATCGTTTGGTAATTTTTGGCAAGTAAAGAGAAGTCCGTATTTCCATGACAAAGTATATGAGTTAATTCTGCACCATCATCACTTGCTTCAGCGTTTTGCAATTCAATGCTATTTCGAGAAAAGTAATCCGTAAGAACCTCAGGGAGTTCTCCAGCTAAATTCAAAATAGAGAGTTTACGATTTTGATCTTGCATAATTATGAGGCGACTCTCTCCTCTTTTTTATTTTCCTGGAAATAATGGAACATATTTTTGAGTTTCATAAAAACTCGTTTTACAGGTAATAAGTCTTGCTTGAGGTTCGATTCAGAAATGAGGTAACTCATGCAATTGGACTCCAATTGTTCAATCGCTGTCATCTTCACAATGCTGTCTGCATAAAGACAAATTGCATCCCACGATGAAACTTCCCGCTTTGTGATACCTCGTGGGAATCCATTTCCAGTTGTCGTCTCGTGTTGATAAAGGACAATTGAGCTAAGCTCGGGATAGTGAAGATTAATATGTTCAGACTCTAAGAGCTTATAGCTTTTCTCAGGATGGCCTAAAAATAGATTGCGCTCGTTAACTGAAGCCTTTGCCTTCTCTAAATAAAGAAGTCCATTTCCAGCTCCTGTTGACTCAGCATCTACAGCATTGGCGATATGAAAGCTATAACTTGCATCACAAAGACCAAAGTCCATTACGAACGTTATTTGATAGAAATCTTGAAGGATTGAAAATTCATAGAAGTCATTACTCATGGCCGTGACCACTGCTATACAACTCGAGTAAAGTGACTTTTTAAAAAGTCTTATATCAGTATTATCAATGCGGCTTAACTCTGAAGTCGGAAGAGAATTAAAAGTATTAAAGCAGGCCAGAGCAAAAGTTAAAAGATGTGAGTCTGATGAACTCCAATCCTCTACTATTTTTGACATGATTAGCTTACAATGATCTCTATTTGGTTTTTCAAATTTAATATTTTTTAATTGATCAAAAAGTTCCATGAACATTTCATATTTTTTTGAATCGATTTTACTTTCAATGAAAAGTTTTGAATTTTTATATTTATTTAAATAGTTTTTATCAATAACCTGTCCAGCTTCAAGCAGGGACAATAGCTTAGGGCCCATTTGTATGAACAAATGTCCGGGACTTAAAGTCTGGTCCCAAAAGTTAATATCAATCTCTTTTAACTTTTCTGTTAGCAAAAATGGCCTCCCTGCCTAACTACTTTTCGGCTAATTCTCCAGAGTACTTAGGTATAAAATCATGCACTTTTGACTCGGCATTCTATGCTGGACGATGGCACCCAAGAAAGCGTATAAAAAAAGCTAGAGAGGAAAACTATGGTATTTCATTACTTCGATTGGATCGTTATTTTTGCTTATATATGCTTGATTTTCTTTCTTGCCTTTAGGGCAAGTAAAGAAGCTAAATCAACCGAGGATCTTAACCAAGAGCAAATGGCCCGTGAACAATACCTGGCCAATAAGTCCCTTACCTTCACCGAAACGATTTGCTCAATTATTGCCACCGAGGTTTCGGCCCTGACTTTTTTAGGAATTCCGGCCTTCGCTTTTAATTCTGACTTCTCATTTGTGCAGATTTATATGGGTGCCATTATTGGAAGACTTGTGATCGCCAGAGTCTTTCTTCCAAAACTTTATGATAAAGGACTCACAGTCTATGAAGTAATGGCCAAAGAAACTGGTCTTCCCTCTGGACAAAAACTCGTTTCAATTTTCTATCTTCTCAGTAAAATTCTTGCTGTTGGTGTGAGACTGTTTTCAGGTTCTATTCTTGTCGCACATTTTTTCAATTTAAATATTTATGTGGCCCTTGTTCTCATTACCTCAATTACTTTCATCTATACTCTTATTGGTGGACTCAAGGCGGTAGTAAGAACTGATGTTCTTCAGATGGGACTCTTCATTTGTGGTGGTATTGCCGCGCACATCATGATTCCACAAACAGCAGGACAGAGTTGGTTTGATTTAATGAGCCTCGCGCATGGTGCTGGCAAAACTTCATTCATCAATTTTTCATCTCCCCTACCGTTCATTCTCGGTATTTTAGGAGGGATTCTTTTTGATATGGCCACTCATGGTGTAGATCAAGATTTTGTTCAACGTCTCACTGCTAATAAAGATATGAAACATGCACAGTGGGCGATTTTTCTTTCTAGTTTCATTTCAATCAGTGTGGGATTTTTATTTTTAGGTGTGGGCGCCCTCTTATGGAGCTTCTACCAAGGTCATCCATTTCCGGAAAGTGTCCAAGGAGCTGATCATATTTTTGCTCACTATATTGTGACTTATTTCCCAACAGGTCTTCGAGGATTTATGGTGGCAGGAGTCCTTGCGGCAACCATGAGTACACTTGATTCAACCATTAATGCACTTTGCTCATGTGTTTATAACGACATCTTCCCTAAGAGAAATCCTCTCAAGATGAAATTTTACTGTTTAATCGATACAGTAGTGATCACTCTTCTTCTTTTGATGATTGCGATAATTGCCTCTCAAAATGATGGACTTTTACTGCTTGGACTTAAAGTTCAGTCATGGACAGCGGGATCACTCCTTGCTGTTTTTATGAGTAAGATAATACTTAAGAAATGGTTTAATTATGCTCTTTCACCGATGAGTGTGGTGGGAGCTTATGCCTGTGGAACTTTTGGAGTGTACCTAAATACACAATGGCTCCAGTGGAACTGGAACCTGAATGTGTATTTTGGATTTATTTTGGCACTTGGATTTCTTAAGATCTACTCTACTGTTAAGCCGTACAAGAAAGCTTAAAAATGTTTCGGCTGTCCCTTAGGGATGGCCGAAAGAAGAGACTTTGTGTACTCCATAGAAGGATTTTGATAAATCTTACTAGCAGCACCCATCTCAACAATTTTTCCGCCGTACATAACCGCCACCTCATCACTAATAAAATTCACCACACTTAAATCGTGTGAAATGAAAATATAAGTCAGCTTAAATTCATCTTGAAGATCAAGAAGAAGATTAAGAACCTGGGCCTGAATTGATACATCAAGAGCTGAGACAGACTCATCACAAACGACAAACTCAGGTCTAAGCATAAGTGCCCGTGCAATACAGATACGCTGACGTTGGCCACCAGAGAACTCGTGTGGGTAACGGTTAAGGTGCATGACCTTAAGTCCAACCTTATCCATCAGTTCCTTGGCCATATCAAGTCTAGCGGCTTTGCTATTACCAATTCCGTGAATGATTAATGGCTCAGCAAGAATTTCTCCCACCGTCATCCTTGGATTTAATGAAGAATATGGATCTTGGAAAATGATTTGCATTTTACGACGAAGAAGCCTGAGCTCTTCTCCGTAAATATTTGTAATATCTTGTCCGTTATAAATAATATTTCCGGCCGAAGGTTCAATCAGTCTTAAGATGGTTCTTCCAAGAGTGGTCTTTCCACACCCTGACTCTCCTACAAGACCAAAAGTTTTACCTTTTTGGATTTTAAAACTCACATCATTCACGGCATGAACATGATCAATCGTTCTTCCAAATAGTCCACCCTTAATAGGAAAATTAGTTGTGAGATTCTTGATTTCTAGAAGAGTTCCCTCTCCTTGATGAGAAGGGATAAGCTCTTTATCGTAAACAGTTAAGCGCTCAGCTGGAACAACTAACTCTTTACCTTCTTCGTTCATGAAATCACTTACTGTTAATAAGCGACGAGGGTTCGCCCCGAGATTTGGACGACAGGCCAGAAGACCTTTTGTATAAGGGTGCTTAGCACCTTCATAAATACTTTTTACATGATTCTGTTCAACAATATTAGAGCGATACATAACCACAACATCATCAGCAAGATCGCCAATAACACCAAGATCATGAGTGATAAACATCATACTCATTTTGTATTGCTGTTGAAGATTCATCATCAGCTCAATAACTTGTTTTTGAATCGTTACATCGAGAGCAGTTGTTGGCTCATCAGCGATGAGAAGTTTTGGCTCATTGGCGATGGCCATAGCAATCATCACACGTTGTTTTTGACCACCTGACATCTCATGAGGATACTTATGAGCACTTTGAGCAGGACTCGGAATCCCCACTTGATTCATAAGATCCACAGCACGATCCCATGCTTGTTTTTTATTCATATTTTTATGAATCGTAAGCACTTCAGCAATCTGTGCTCCAACTTTAAAAACAGGATTTAAACTTGTCATGGGCTCTTGAAAAATCATTGAGATTTCGTTTCCACGAATTTTTCTCATCTGATCTTCATTATTTAAAAGCAGATCATTCCCATTAAAAAGAATTTGTCCGCTTTCTACTTTTCCAGCTGGTTTCTGTAAAAGTCCCATCACTGCAAGTGATGTCACTGATTTCCCTGAACCAGATTCACCAACAATTCCTACCGTTTTCCCGGCCGGAATATCGAATGAAATATTGTTTACAGCGCGAGTCACACCTTCCTGAGTATGAAAATCTACCGTGAGGTTTTTGACTGAGAGTAAAGGTGTCGTCATGTTACTTCCCTTTCAGTTTAGGATCGAGAGCATCGCGAAGTGCGTCTCCCAAAAGATTAAATGCTAATACGATTAAAAACATTGCTAGAGTTGAAGCTGCGAGCTGCCACCAAACACCACGAGCAAGCTCAAGTTTGGCATCATCAATCATTGTTCCCCAGCTCGGCTCTCCCTGAACACCAAGGCCCAAGTAAGAAAGAATCACTTCTGATTTTATAGCTGTTTGAAACTGAAGTGAAGCATTGATGATCACTAAGTGAGTCACGTTAGGGAGAATATGAATAAATAATTTTCTCATATGCCCACCACCAATGGCCCCTGCAGCTTGAACGTATTCACGTTCTTTATGCTTCATCACTTCTCCACGAATAAGTCTGCATAAACTTCCCCATCCTGTAGCACCAAGGGCCACATAAACAGCAAAGATTCCTTTCCCAAGAATCATTGTAATAGAAATCAAAAGCATAATATTTGGGATTGATGAAAATGTTGTATAAAACCAAGTAATGAGATCATCCACCCATCCACCGAAGTATCCGGCAAGAGCTCCTAGAACAACTCCAATTGGAATAGCAATCAATGAAGTGACTAGACCAACAGACATAGCAATTTGAGTTCCATGAATCACTTTATCAAATACACTACGGCCAAAAAGATCTGTTCCAAAAATAAACTCTGCACTTGGTGGCATATTTGATCCACCAACTTCTTGAGACCATCCAGCAGATAAAATTCCCATCCAAGACAAGATGGCCACCACTGAAAAAATAATCACAATAACAAGAGACATCATCGCTGTTTTATCGCGACTAAGTCTTCTAAAGGCATCTACCCACAACGAGTTCGTTTTCATTAATCTGACCTTCTACTTGAGCTTCACACGTGGGTCTGCCACTGTGTAGAGAATATCTGTCAATAAACCAAAAAGAATATAAGCAACTGACGAGAGGATCGCCATTGCTTTGACGACAGGAAAATCTGATGAATTAAGTGCATTCAATGTCATCCCACCAAGACCTGGAATTCCAAAGAAACTCTCCAAAAGTAGAGCTCCAAGAATTAGGAAAGGGATTTGAATCACCACATAAGTGATAATAGGAATCATGGCATTTCTTAGAACGTGTTTTAAGAGAATTGTTTTTTCACCAAGTCCTTTAGCACGAGCAGTACGAACATAGTCCTGATAAATTTCATCTAAAATAATTGTTCTAAAGAAACGAACGTCAGGCCCTAAGCTAAGGACAATCCAGATAATGGCAGGAAGTGCAACATAAGGAACAAAGTTAGGAAATCCTTGTTCAAAACCTGAAATCTCAAACCATCCTAAGTAATAACCAAAATACCACTGGAACACGAGGATATAAACAAGACTTGAAATACTCATACCGGCGATACAAAGGATTCTGATAAATAAATCGATCCCTTTTCCACGATAGAAAGCAACCACAAGAGAAATTAAAATCGAAAGTATTGTAGAGATCGTAAACGCAGGAATAGAAAGTGCTAAAGAGGGGTAAGCTCCCATCTTCACCATATGCATAATTTCCTGCTTTGATTGCCATGATCTACCAAAATCAAACGTAAAAGCAGACTTCACAACATCCAGATACTGAAGCCAAAGTGACTTATTAAGTCCAAGCTGCTCACGTAACTCAACCATTTGTTTAGCTGTTGCATTTTTTCCAAGTAACAAAGCCGTTGGATCACCAGAAACTAAGTTAAACAGAATGAAAATAATTAAGCTCACTCCCAACAGAACAGGAATAGTGTAAATCAATCTTCTTAAGATATATCTCGTCATCGAAAATCCTAGAATTTTTTACTTAATTGTTTCTTCACTTCAAGATCAACATTTAGGTATTGAAATTGAGTGTGGTTAAATTCCATAAATTTATAATTTTTAAGCCAAGCTTGAGTCACATAATATTTTGTTCTATTAAAACTAAATACCCATGGAACCTCTAGAGCTACCATTTCGTTAATTTTCTCATAAAGAGCTGTTCTCTCAGGAGAATCTTGAAGAACCACAGCTTGCTTATAAAGCTTATCAAATTCAGGATTACAATAGTTCGCTCCATTTGAGCCTGGAGATTGATTTGGACAATAAAGAAGACCTAAGAAGTTTTCAGCGTCTGGGTAATCTGCTCCCCAAGCCATCGTGTACATCATATTTCTTTTAGTCGTCACTTTGTTCACAAGCTCAGGCCATGTGTTCTGTCCAACGATCACTTTGATACCAATATCTTTCATATTATCAGCAAACTGCTCAAGGATTTGACGTGAGCTTGTGTCGTTTCTTGTCTCTACTACTAGATCAGGAAGCCCCTTCCCTTCTGGATACCCAGCTTCTTTAAGGAGTTTCTTGGCAAGGACAAGATCATATTTTGTATAAGGGTTTTTGAATTCTTTTCTGTAGCCAGCAATCCCTGGAGGAATAACACCTTGGGCTTCAATGGCAGTATCATTATAAAAAAGTTTATTTGCTTGAGCTCTGTTATAGGCCAGAGAAATGGCCTGACGTAATTTCTTATTATCTTTAAAAAGATCGTTTTGATTATTTAATGAAATAAATGTTACATCCAACTGAGCTTCAGCATGGAGACGAATCCCCTTACTTTTAAAATCATCAGTGAGTTCGCGCGTTCCTACAATCACTTCTTGAAAATTATCTTTTGGAACTTCGAGGAGATCATTTTTAGCTCTTTTAAAACCAAGCCATTTTGGTTGAGCTTCAACAATAATATCGACAACAATTTTATCTACTAAGGGAATTTTCTTTCCGGCATCAGCAAGAAGGCCATTGGCAATATCTGAATCCTCACCTTCGCTTGGATAAAACTTTTCTCTGAAGTTTGGATTTTTTGTATAAACAAGACGATTTGTTTGTTCAAATTTCGGAAGAACAAAAGCTCCTGTTCCTACTGGAAAATTTAAAAATTCTTTTCCGTAAAAATCGACAACTTCCTTGGCCACGACGAAACTATAAGGCATAGCAAGAGCATAAAGGAACTGAGGGAATGGTGCTTTTAATTTAAATTGAATTGTATAATCATCAACTTTCTTTAGACCTTCAATTTCATCAGCATAATTAGTGGCTTCTGCTTGAGCGTATTTTGCTCTCCACTCGTTAAGGCCTACTAGTTTATCATCAAGAGTCCACCAGCCTTTTGACATAAGCTTTGGATCAGCAAGACGTTTAATTGAATAAACAAAGTCTTCCGCTTTTAATTCTCTTTTAACACCTTTGAAGGCAGGTGATTCTTGAAAGAAAACACCTTTTTTAATTTTCACTGTATAAGTAAGGCCATCATCACCTACTGTAGGCATAGCTTCAGCAAGATTTGGCATAAGTTCGTAGGGACGTTTAAGAGGATGAAATTCAAAAAGACCTTCATAGACTTTTCCCATTTCATTTGATGAGTACATATCTGATGCGTTGATGGGATCAAAGCCAGCAATTTTCTCTGGTGAAATGAGATAGATTACTCTTTCATCAAAATTTTGCTCTTTGCTACAACCAACAAGAAAACTTGCGATCAATAAAATTAAACCAAATAGTTTCATTGCACCTACTCCTCAAGATTTTAAAAGGGGGCCCAAATCATTCTAAGCTAACCCGTATTAAATCACTATAAAAACAAGTGTTTCCTGACAAGAGGTGCAATTTGTCACCGAATCGCTCAACTACTCCTGAAATTCACTCCAAAAAAGCTCTAAGTTGAGTTCCGGCTTTGGATTGCTTTGAGAGTCAAGAGAGTTCAAGGTTAAAGAAGTTCTATCAAAGAAAGACTCTGTAAGGTTTGTTCCAGAATAGCTCATAGAAAATTTTGATATTTTTTTTGTGATCACAATTTTTGAGGGAAAAACCTCTACGCTGAATGTGTCATTTTCTAAACTACACTCAAACTGAATAGCTGACTGTGTAACACAGTTTCTTTTTAAACCAAGCTTGGGGGCCAAAATAAATCTTACTAATTTTCTTGATGTGGTTTGAAAATCCTTATGCCACTTAACTGGTACAGATTCGAGCAATCTTACTTCAAAAGATTGAACGTCTTTTACAGCAGCAGTTTTAATACTTTTATAAATTAAAACTTCTTCACCATAAAATGGCAGTCCAGCAGAGAGTCCCCATTGATCTAGATCAGAAAGATAAGCAGACTCAAAAGAGAAAACATAACTCTTCTCTCCCATTTCTAACCTTCCACGTCCCTCTCCAGTAAATGAGAGAGCATCCAGAAGTTTTTCGACTGGTTGTTTAGTGTAGTCAGGCCCTTTCTGAAAAAGGGCACAACTAGAAATAAGGATTAAAAAAAGTAACCTGATCATGGGAATCATGATCAGGAAATTAGAACACTATGACAAGATTTTTAATCGACAACTGACTGAGATGTTGAGGCCGGTAGACGATCAGATTCTAATCTTTCGATTTGAGTAATGATATCTGCTCGCTCACTTTTAATACGAGCATGTCTTAAAGCATTTTCATAGTAATCACGTGCTTTTGAGAAATTATTCATGTGGCGGTAAATGATCGCAAGATGTTTTGAAATCTCAACATCATCTGGCACTTGTTTAAAAGCAAATGATAATTCTTTTAAGGCACGGTTATACTCACCTTTCTTAAAATAATACCATCCAAGTGAATCACGGATATAACCATCATTAGGATTAAGTTCAACGGCTTTATTGATATAGCTATAAGCTTCTTCAACATCTACTCCGCGCTCAAGCATCGCATAGCCAAGGAAATTCCATGCCTGAGCATTTTTAGGATCTTTTTCAATGATCCCTTTAATCAGCTCACTTGATTCAGTGAATTTTGCCAAGCGCTCATAAAGGTTTGCGAGGTAATACTTGTGTTGAGTGCTAAATGTTTTCTCATCTTGCACCACCATCATCGTTTCCATCGCCATCTTGTTTTCACCAACAGATTCATAATATCCAGCTTTAATGACACTCAATTCAACTTTGATTTGAGGGATTGTATTAATTCTTTCATTAATAAAGCCCACAAACTGATTCGACCATTTTTGATCTTCAGACTTCCACTCTTCTTGCGCCAATGTACTTAACATATTGGCCATTTGAAGTGAGCTGTCTGAGTAAAGGCCACTATTACTTGGGATTTGATTAAAATATTCAATTGAATCTTGATACTGGCGCATCTCTTGATAGATCGCCCCTAGGTAGTAAAGAATTTTGTCTGACTGAGGAGCAAGACTGAGTAATTCTTTAAAAATAGTCACCGCTTCTGGGTATTTTTTAGCATCAGTATAAAGAATACCAAGCTTCACTTTTAGATTTAAATTATCAGGCTGAATATCACTCAGTCTTTCTGCATAAGGAATAACTTCAGCATATCTCTCTTGCACAAAAAGTAACTGAACCATTCTCTCTAGAATCGTGGCGTCTTTTTTATTTTTAGCAAGATAAGTTGAATAAAGCCCAACCGCTGCTTTGACTTGTTCTTTTTCTTCATACATTGAACCAAGGGCAGAAACCACTTGTGAAAACTTAGGTTGAATCTTCATTGCCGTTTCATAGGCCTTAACAGCTAAAGAGTCTTTTTTAAGATCTTGATAAATTTTTCCAATATAATAGTGGTAAACACCATTCTCTTTATCACCACGAGCACAACTCTCAAGTTTTTTAATCGCCTTCATTTCTTGCTTATCAATCGCATAGGCTTTTGAAAGGAAAACACAGGCATCTTCACTCTTAGGATTTTTAGCGATAATTTCTTCGTAAGTTTTAACGGCTTTTTTCTCTTCACCTAATCCGCCGTAGATTCCAGCAAGAATAAGACCTACTTTCTCATCTGACTTTCCTGAATCAATATAAACCTGAGCTAAAACTTTTTCTGCTTGCTCAAGTTCCCCCAAACGAATGAGGTTTACTGCTAATTTTTTGGCAATAAAGCTATCACTAGGCATCAATTCGTGAACATGCGTAAACAACATTGCTGCCGTCACATAATCACTACTCATCATAGCCATATTTGCTTTAAGAAATAAATCTGTCGCGAGGTATCTCGTCATATCAGGAGAAGTCTTTGCACCTGCAACCATTTTTGTGAGTCGCTGCGAAGCAAGCTCAAGCGCTTCACGATTGATTTGCTCTAATTGCTCTGGGGTAAGTTCTACTAACTCTTGAGCTGAATCTCCTTTGTGCCAAGTCGCGCACGAAGTGAGAAATAAAGAGCACGAGAGAACTAAAGTTGCCAGAGAGATAGGTTTGTTAAACATCTGAGACCACCCTTCCTATAGTTCTCTATCGGCGCAAAAGCTGACGGGTTTTAAGAAATATTTTTACGACTGGAAGCGTAGGCCCTGAATGTCAGAAAACAGCCTAACTCATTGGAAAATCGAGTAAAAAGAACACGGTCTTAAGGAATATTTTACCTAGTCTTAGCAGAGAGTCATTCGATCAGACATTTTTTTGACTATCTGGGTTGACATGAGAGCACCCCGTTAGTATTACTGCCCCAACTTAGTTAGGACCTTGAGTGCAAAAATAAACTTCCTTGAGGAAATAACGAGTCAAATGAAACGAGTTTAAACACAAATCCTTTAGAACGTGTGCAAAGGGTTAACAGAAAAATAGGGGTAAACCATGAAAGACGTAAGAATCATCAAGCGCTACCAAAACAGAAAACTTTATGACACTTTCCAAAGTTGTTACGTGACTCTAGAAGAGATCGCGCAAATCATCCGTGAAGGTCATGAAATTCAAGTTATCGATAACAAGTCAAAAAACGACATTACGTATATGACTCAAATCCAACTTCTTTTTGATCAAGAAAGAAAATCTCTTAAGCCAGGTAACACTGAACTTCTTAAGAGAGTAATTCGCTCAGAAGAGGGAACTCTTACAGGCTATATCCAAGGTCTTGAGTCGAAACTTAACATTTCTAACGAAACTGTAGCTGCTACAGCAACTGAAGAATTTAAGCCTTTCGTTAATGCAATGAATTCTATGGAAAATACGGCTACTTTGAACTAATCTTAGTTCATGAAGTCGAACAAAATTTATACGCATCGACTAGCGACCCTTGTGGTCGTTAGTTTTTTTTCCACTACTCTTTTAGCGCAATCTGCAGCTCCCAAAGCATTTACGCCTAAGATTAAAACTCCCAATACAAAACAAGAGCTCAAAGTTTCTGAACCTGAGGTTCAAGAAGAAGCAGCAGCAGCACCATCTCGTGAGAGCTCAGCTCCTATGAGTCAAGCCGCCTCTCCACGTCAGTTGAGAAAACATGGCTTGGGTTTTGGTTTAGGACAAACATTTTTGCTAGGAAAGTACGCCGACTATGGTGATAGCAAAATTACGATGGATGTCCTCTATACTTATGCTGCTAGTTATTCATTTGATATTCTTGTTGATGCTCATTACTCAAAACACTCAAGCAGTAATGAGAAATTAAAAACCATGGGACTTAATGGAGCTATTAAGGCCCGTCTTTTTGAATTTGATAATTTTTCTCCTTTTGTTTTAGGAGGACTTGGATTCTACGCTCCTCAAGCAAAAAGAAATATCGGCGGAACAACAAAGTGGTCAGATCAAAAGCTAACTTTTGGGATGAACTTTGGTGGTGGAATGGACTTAAGACTTAATGATCATTATGTGGTCGGAGTTTTAGGACAACTTCACTGGCCGTTTACAGTGAAACAAAGTGATCAACCAGATCTTAAAGGTTATTACTTCAAGCTTCTCATCACTGGTACCTACCTCTTTTAGAGATGGGGACAACAACCAAACTTTATATTTTTACAGGTAAAGGCGGAGTGGGAAAAACCACTCTTGCCTATAGCTTCACTCGCTACTTACGTAACGCTGGTGTGAATGCTAAATATGTCACATTTAAAAATCAATCCCTAAGCGAAAATCACAACGATAAGTCAGAAGACACGACCAATTTTGGAGTGCCTACTCTAATTTTAGATCTTGAAGACTCAGCGAAGGGTTATATTGAGAAAAAAGTAAAAAGTGGAATGATTGCAGGATGGATTGTGAAAACTCCATTCTTTAGAGCACTCATAAATATGGTTCCAGGATTTAATTATCTTATTTTTCTTGGAAAAATTTTGAAAGAGATCAAGCACGGTGAGAATAATCCTGTGATGATCCTCGATGCCCCGGCTTCAGGCCATGCCCTTACAATGATGGAGGCCACTCAAAATTTTCAGCAGATTTTTGAAAGTGGAGCTATTTTTGACGATACCAAAAAAATGCTCGCCGCTCTCCTAGATCCGGCTTTTACTAAAATTCATATTGTCACTCTCCCGACGCTGATGAGCTGGCACGAGGCGCAAGACCTAAAAACCGAACTCATTAAACGAACGCCAGTGGAAAAGACCATCGTCCTTAACAACTGCCTATGCCTAGGTCTCCCAAAGACCTCAGAAGCACTTCCTAAGGCCTTAGAACAGAAAATTGCCAATGAGCAACAATTAGTCGACCAGATGGCCGGTGAGTTTGTCCTTGCTCTGCCCCATTCTCTCTCTCAAACAGACGATAAGATTCAGCAAGATATACTTGGGAGCCTAGAGAAACTCGTATAGAATAGGCCCTATGCAAATTGGTAAAAAAAGCTTCGAAATTTTCTGCGGAACTGGAGGCGTTGGTAAAACAACCTTGGCCACTGCTCGTGCACTCCAATTAGCAGAGAACGGTCGAAAGGTATTACTTATCACTATTGATCCTGCCAAAAGACTAAAAGAGTTATTAAAACTCGAAGATGCTGAGGCCGGTGAAGTTGTTTCAGTTCATTTTAATCAGACAGTTCAGCTAGATGCACTTCTTATGTCTCCTGAAAAAACAATTCAGAGGATGGCCGGCCGTGCAGGCGAGCCTCATCTCTCACAAAATAAAATTGTCCAAATTCTCTCTCGTCCTTACGGCGGAATGAATGAAATTTTCTCTCTGGTTGAGCTTCAAATGCAATTTGAGAGCGGAAAATATGAAACCATTGTTCTCGATACTCCCCCTGGCCCTCACTTTTTAGATTTCTTAGAAAGCTTAAATAAAATCAAAGCATTCTTTGATCAAAGCTTTGTAGATATTTTTAATTACCTAGGGAAAAAGAAAAGTAAACTTGGCCTGATGAATCGTGTGATTTCATCTGGGGTCAAAAAACTCTTAAGTTATTTGCAAGCTGTCACAGGGGCGCAATTCTTAGATGAGTTTGTTGAAGCGGTTCAAGTGATTTACGGTTCTAAAGATGCCTTTCTTAAAGGACTTGCTCTCCAAGATAAACTAAAAGAGAAATCTCAGTGTAATTGGTTTCTTGTTTCATCAGTTGAGCAAGGAAAAATTAAAGAGGCCCTCGATCTTAAACTTCATGCCGAGCATTTCATTCATCAAGACCATTACCTACTCATTAATAAATGCCTCGAGAAGGAACTCTCAAGTTGGGAGCCAAAAGATTCAAACCTTATTCACTTGAAAGAATCTCTCGTGACTAAAGAGCATGATCTAAAAGAGAACTTCAAAAAACATTTTACTTATGTTTTAGAATTCCCTGAAGTTTTGGAACTCTCTCCTACGGAACATTTAAACTTTCTCTATAAATACTGGAATCATTATGAACTACAAAGTTAGTACAAAAGAAGAATTCGAAAAATTTGTTTGTGAAAACTGGAACGCTATCAATACTTATATTGATCAAGAGCAAAGTAAACTCCCCCAACCACTAACTTCAAGTGTGGATGTGAGAGAGAGTAAGTACAAATTTGCCCCCGTTGATCATAATATGTACCCCGCAGGATTTAATAATCTTTGCAGCAAGGATTTACTTAATTGTGCCAAACATTTCAAAGAGGTGTTTGAAAAGATCAAGCCTAACCTCATAGAAGTGGCGATCATTCCAGAATCACACACTAAGAATAAATTCTATTTGGATCACCTCTACCGACTTGCTGATAGTATTTCGATGAGTGAAACGAAAGTGACTCTTGTCTCTCCAGATCTTGAAATGTTCCAAGATGGGGTTGAGTCAGTAGAGCTTGAATCGCACTCTGGGTATAAAATCAAAATTTATAAAGCAGAAGTCACTGAGGGAGAATTTAAAGTTCTTCTCAAGCCTGATCAGAAATTTGAGGTCATTGTTTTAAATAACGATCAATCAAATCCACTTGCTGTTGATTGGAAGACTATTAAGACACCAGTCCTGCCTTCACCTTATGTGGGATGGTACCGTCGTCAAAAGATTCTTCATTTTGAGCACTATGAAAGAGTGGCCAATAAATTTTGTGACCATTTCGGGATTAACCCTGATCTCATCCAGGCAAAATTCACTTCAATGGATAATCTTAATTTCAATACGAAAGAAGGTTTAGATGCACTCGCAGATAAAGTTGAAGAGTTTTTTAAATCACTTCATCCTGAAGCCAATGTTTTTGTAAAAGCTTCTCAGGGTACCTATGGTATGGGGATCTCTGTTGTTTCAAGTGCTGAAGAAATTAGATCAATGAACAGAAAAGTTCGTAATAAAATGGATGTTGGAAAAAATAATTTAAAATTTACTTCAATGCTGATTCAAGAGGGTGTTGAAACCATTGTGAAATATGATGATGCTCCGGCGGAGGTGACTATTTATCTTATTAATGGCCATAGCTGTGGTGGTTTCATGCGCACCAATCCTCTGAAAACATCGCAAGGGAATTTAAATGCCCAAGGAATGATTTACCGTAAGTTCTGTATCTCTGATGTGAGACAAAATAATGATCACCAGATCAAAGAAGCAGTTTATTCAACAATCGCCAGACTCTCAACTCTAGGCGCTTCATATGAAATGAAATATTTATTGGAGACTATATGAATACAAAAGACATGAAATTTGAAACTAAAGTCATTCACGTTGGTGGCGAACCAGATCCGGTAACGGGAGCTATTATGCCTCCTATTTATCAAACATCAACTTATGTTCAAAGCTCTCCAGGTGAGCATAAAGGTTATGAGTATACTCGTAGCCATAATCCTACTCGTACACGCCTTGAGGAGTGTCTCGCATCTTTAGAGAATGCTAAGCACTGTTTTGTCACAGCTTCGGGGCTTTCAGCTTCTATGCTCATTATGCAAATGCTACCCCATGGATCAAAAGTTCTTTGTGGTGATGATGTTTACGGTGGAACTTATCGTTTGTTCTCTAAGGTTTTTAATCAAATGCATGATTTTGAATTTGTAGATACAACTGATCTTGTGGCCCTAGAGAAAAAAATCACAGAATCAAAACCTGCTCTTATTTGGTTAGAAACACCCACAAATCCAATGCTTAAAATTTCTGATATCTCTGCGATTGCAGCAATGGGAAAAAAAGTGAAAGCGCTCACTGTTGTGGATAATACTTTTATGAGTCCCTACTTCCAGAATCCACTTAATTTAGGTGCTGATATGGTTGTTCACTCAATGACTAAATTCATCAACGGCCATTCAGATGTTGTTGGTGGTGCCATGATGTTTAATTCAGATGAACTTAAAGAAAAAATATTTTTTCTTCAAAATGCGATTGGCCCTTCACAATCTCCCTTTGACAGCTGGTTAGTTCTTCGTGGAGTGAAAACTCTTGCTCTTCGAATGAAGGCCCATCAAGCAAATGCGATGAAGATTGCGCAGTTCTTAGAAAAACATCCTAAAGTTGATAAAGTTATTTATCCGGGACTTGAATCTCACCCTCAGCATGCTATTGCGAAGAAGCAAATGTCTGGCTTTGGTGGGATGATAACGTTCTTCCTTAAAGGGGGAATTAATGAGTCTCGCAAATTCTTAGAAAGTGTTCATCTTTTTGCTCTTGCAGAATCTCTTGGTGGAGTTGAAAGCTTGATTGAGCATCCAGCAATCATGACTCACGCATCGATCCCAGCTGATGTTCGTCAGAAGCTTGGAATACACGATAACCTCATCCGACTTTCAGTCGGAGTTGAGGATATCGATGATTTAATTAAAGATTTAGAAATTGGATTTTCGAAAATTTAGAAAGTAGAGCTTGTGATAGGTGTAACTTCTTCTTTCTTAGCAGAAGGAGTTGCACTTTGACTTTCTTGAGGTGCCGCTGGTGCGACAGGAGTCACTTGAACAGGCATAGGTTTTGGCTTCTCAATAAAAATATCTTCAACCTCTGTGTAGCGACTAAAAATCACTGATTCATTAAGATACTTTTTGATTAATAGATAAGAACAAAAAGTTTTTCCGTGATCAGACTCTAGATTATCGCGATCACCTTCAGCAAAAATAAGCCCATCATCTTGAAGAACTCCTAAAAGATCAAAATACTGTGAACAGAAATTTGATGTATCTTTTGAGTTATCATTTTTAATACAGTCATTTTCTTTTTTCGCTACATCCACACCAGTAGCCGAAGTGACTTTGATATGAACTGGCTCACGACAAACATCAAGGACCCATTCATGTGGGAAATATTTCTTATGAGAGACATGAATAAGACATCCCTCTTTATTAATAAGAAGTTCCTGCTTAAGCAAACCAAACAAAGGTCCCTTATGAGACAATTTCATCTTATAGGTTGCATCTAAACAACTTTTTGGAAGAAATCTCGTTGGCTCTCCAAAAGCAGTTAGTGAAAAAAGTAAAACAAACAAAAAACTCAATTTATACTTGTTGAATTCCATGACGATTGACCTCCAAGGCCACTATGGTTGCATCTCTATTTAAAAAATCTTCGGCACTGACTTTCTTAAGCTGAAAGATTAACTCTGTTAGCAAATCATAGATAGGGCCATTGCTATGATTTTCCACAATTTCTTGCCTGTTTGGAAGTGATTTGTACTCATTCCAGTTAGAAATAAAGCCAGGTGAAAAGAAAATAATTCTCTCATCCTTCTGAAAACTTAATGACTCACCGACAAAATCAACTTTTCCCTTACCTTTCACTTTACTATAATACTCAAATTCTCCCCAGCCAGTAAAACTTGCTTTCAACTGAGTGAGATCAAAACTCATGATCATTAAATGACTTTCAATTTTCTTTTTCTTCGTTTGATTCAAAGTGATGAGTTCATCTTTCAAGGTTTGATAAAAATTTATGGGATCAAATTTTTGCTGCTTCATTTCTTGGATAAGAGAAACCGCCGTGCTTGAAAGCAGGAATGAGCTCGTTGCAAACATGATTTGATAAAGATATTGCCCTGACTGAATCACATCTGAGAACTCTGTCCCAATGCCTGAACCAGCAGCATAACGGTGAACGATGCTCACACCTTTGTACTCATCAATTCTTTTAGGAACAAGTCTATTATGAACATTTTTAGCACGACTAATTTCATGCTGAGCAAGTCTCAGGAGCTGATCTAAGTCTTGGCTAAACTGGGTAATTTGTTTTTGATGTTGTTGCTGCTCAATGCGAATACGAGTAAAAGTTTTGGCGAGATTTTTAAAAAGCTCCATCTCTAATTCTTTCATCGGCCAAGAAAAAACCTGAAGAATATGAGGGAAGATACTGGCCTCAGTCTGAACCCAATCTCTCATCTGTCCCTCTTTCTCAGGATGAGTAAAAACAACACCTGAAAAAGTATTAGCATGACCCCTGAAAGACTCTACCGACTCGGGGTATTGTAGAACTGAAGGAATATCTACGACGACAAGATCTTGCTGCATCTGAAGTGGCAAATTAAGGAAGTCAGTGACACTTAAAACCTTCACATCCTCAAAACCATCTGTGTCCAGCAGATCCAGCTCTTCAAGTTGCTTGAGAATATGACCTTTTTCATCAACAATAACCATGAATATTCCTTAAATTTCTAACAGTTTTAATAACTTGGCACTAAGTCACTAGGCCCCCTCATTTTACAGTTTATTTTTCATCAAAACAACCGAAGAGGAAGAGGTAGATCAGATTGGTGAGCTTTTTTCACCACAGATGCAAATGGAAATACGTGCATGACAAAAAAGAATAATGTCTTTCAAATCCCCTCTTACACGACGGCTTTTTCGCTGTTAACTCTTGCTACCCAAGTAGATGAACTTAAACAAGAAAAACGCAAAGTTTATGAAGATGCGGCACGTACTATTTTAAGAGCACTTAATGCTAAAGACTCGTATACATTTGGTCACTCAATGCGTGTGGCCTATTTCTCACTTGTTACAGGCCGTGAACTAGAGCTTAACGATGAAGAAATTTATGAGCTTGAGATGTCTGCTCTCTTTCACGATATCGGAAAAATTTCTACACCTGATTCAGTTTTAAATAAGCCAAGTCGTCTTTCAGAAGAAGAATTTACTATCATGAAAGATCACCCTGTAAAATCTTGGGAGATCCTTAAAGACTTCCCAGGTTTTGAGAAGATTTCTTTAAATGCAAAACTTCACCACGAGCGCTTTGACGGTAAAGGTTATCCTCAAGGACTTAAAGCAGAAGAGATCCCTCTTTTTGCTCGTATTATTCTCATTGCTGATACATTTGATGCCATGACATCAACTCGCCCATACCGCAAAGGTCTTCCTTATGAAGTGGCCTTTGAAGAACTTGTCCAATTTTCTGGAACTCAGTTCGATCCCAAACTTGTTCAGTTATTTATTCAAGGCATGAAGAAAGAATCTCTTAAGGGAGAGGACACATTCTTTATTCCATTACTGGATAAGAATTTCGAGAAAAACGCCGCTTAATTTTTATTCATTACAAAATGCAGTTTTTGCATTTGAACTAGTCATCATCAGCTGAGTTGACGTGCAGTTCTTCGTTTTCTCATAAACATTAAATGGATAACATTCCACTTTTTTATTAAGAGCTTTGCTACTGTCATGATTCTGCTCACAAGTTTTGTAGCTTGGAGCATCGACACAGGCCCAATGTTTACCAACACAATTATAAACAAGTCCTCTCCCAACATATTCATAATCTGGTGGAGCAACATAGTCTCTTTGTTTTGGTGTTGTTTTTTCTTTATCCTGAGCTTGTTTTTCTAAATCCTGTAAAATTTTATCTGTGAAATCTCCACCACCAGAAGTTGCATCTCCAGGCATTCCAATTTGATCTTCACCTGCATTATCAGTCGGCGATAAGGTCACACCCGGCGGAGTCCCACTGTCTTCTAAATCAAGAACAGGTTCTTCAATTCCTATAGATGGATCAGTCTCTTCAGTTGGTATCGGTGTTGTCTCCACTGCTGGCGTCTCACCAATAGATTCAGTTTCAGTTGGTGCTTCTATGGCCGGCTCTTCAATCGCTGGTGTTTCAGTAGGAGTTTCGACAGGAGTTTCCGTAGGCGTCTCAACAGGAACCTCAACAGGAGTTTCAGTTGGAGTCTCTGCTGGGGTTTCGCTCGGAGTTTCAGCAGGTACTGCTTCTACAGGAGGAGCTTCAGTGGGTGTTGCCTCTACTGCTGGCGTCTCAGTGGTTTCTTTAGCTGCTTGCTGGGCCTTTTCTTTATCTAGTTCACGCTGACTTTTCTTTTTTGGAGTTTGAACAACAGGAGCTTCTACTGGTTCTTCTTTCGGCAAAAAATCTTCTGCAAAAAGAAACACAAGCCCAAGGCCTACAACTATAAAAATAATTTTATTCGGTTTTTTCTTTCCCGCTTTTTTCGAAGTACCCTCTTCATCTTCAATCTCAACACCAGGATCAGTCTTGTCGTCGTTACGATTGCTGCTGGCCTTCTTACTAGGGATAAGCTTACTTAAAAATGGAAGTTGTTTTTTTATTTTACTAACAAGAGAGTTTGATTCTTCTTCATCTTTATCGTCTTCATAAACTGCTGCCTCTAGATCATCTAAATCTTCTCGCGAAGCTACATCTGTCGCCGTGACATCATCAGATGAACCTTCAATCTCTTCATCGTCCTCATCATGAGCTTTCTTTTTACCTGGAAGCTTACTTTTAAGGTCGTTTAAAATTTTATCAAAAATAGATTACTCCTAGATACAAAATCTATTATCCTCAATTATAAGTGGGACTATGTTATTTGCAATCAAAACCACCTTTTCTCAAGGATTTAGATTAATGAGTGGTCATGATGACAAACTATCCAAATTCAAACTGACACTAAAACGTGCCTCTGCTCCTGACTCAAGTGAGGTTCATACTCTTGAGAAATGGCGCGCTCTCTTCTATAAATTGCAATTAGTGGGTGAGTATCCGAATGAAAAGATCGGGTTTGGAACGCTCTCATGTCGCTTGCCTGATAAAAATACTTTTTTGATCACTGGTGGCCAAACAGGACATCTCGCCTACTTGCAGCCGCACCATTATTGCCGAGTGACTCATTTTGATCTGAAAAAAGGGCATGTGATTGCTGAGGGATTGATTGCGCCCTCTATTGAATCTCTGACACATTTCGAGCTTTATGAATCTGATCCCAATATTCAATTCATCTTTCATGTTCATCATCACAAGTTATGGGAGTACATGCAAACAAGTGGAAAAGAAGTTCCGCGCGGTTTTATCAAAAATCAAGAAAGTGGAATATTTATTTTAAAGGGACATCAAGATGAAATTATCGCTTTTTCAACAACTGCTGAGGAAGCTGGCAAACTTGTCCTAGACCTTTACCGCAAAATTATAACTGGGGAACCTGAGAGTTAATTCTTCAGTTAATTTCTCTGCTTCAATATGATTGTGGGCCAATAAATACAAAATTTCAAAACGGGTATCGCCAGATGTGAGAATGATAAATCCAGACTCCTTATGATGATCCCATAAAAGATCATTCATTTTTTCTTTGAAAGGAATAAATCCTCCCTGACTTTGAGCACTTTTCCCAATAATAAGTTGGGCCCATGGCCTTGCTTGGTTAAATCTTTTAGCAAGCTCATAAGTCACTCTGCCCATTGTCCTGCGATAATTGACTTCAGAAAGTGCTCTAATATTGATTTCTTCATTCTCTTGGTAAAGAAAACTATCAACGGAAAATCCTGTATTCTTTTTTAAGCTTCCGTAGAAATTTATAATTTCATTTATCTGATGTTGATACTCATGCCATTTTCCAATGGAAACAGATTCGTAAAATGGTAAATGAGTTAAAGTAGGACTTAAATAATTAGTAAAGACTGAGCCCTTGTATTGAAAATGCTTATCTACAATATTTTGATAATAAATTTGGTGATTATCCTCAAAGACATAGCAGCTAAAATCAACCGTTCGGTCCAGCAAAGGTTCTACAACCAGTGGCCCTTCTTTAATCCACTGCTTGACCTGATAGACAAGATCTCCATGAGGAAGACTTGAATCTATTGTTAAAAATCTCTGTCCTGACATTCCATAGGGGTTTTTCACTAAATAAGTTCGATCAAAGGGAACAAGATTAGGGCGTGTCCTCATTTAATCATAATCAACTGAAATAATATAAATCCAC
>DZBG01000034.1 GCA_022729855.1 Bdellovibrio sp. | reverse complement strand
TTATTGCATGCTCCCTCATATGGATGAAGGTTGGCAAATGAGGACACGCCCTAGGCCAGGCGAATAATACGTCTAATATCTTGATCTTGAGCACCTGTGAGGTGAAGATGAAGAACTCTATTCTTTGGCCCTTCAGTCGTTTGAATTTTTTGAATTTTGAGGTTTCTTTGCTTAAGAACCAAATCCAGCATCGAATTTAGCTCTTCATCACTTCCTTCAAATTGAAGGGCATGAATTTTATCTGTGAGAAAACGGTAGAATAAATCAGCATCTTGATTCGTAAGAGGAATAACAGCTGTCCCAAGACGAGGATTAGTGGCCTTAAGAGTGGGTTTCTTGACCACACCATAGCGCTGAAGGAGTTTTTTGAATCCAGCCATAAATACCTCTATATTATCTTCAAACTTGAGACTAACTTAATAGTTCATGATAAAGACTTTTGCTACCACTTGTGTAAACTTTACTAGCGACTCTAAGGAGACAAATTGCCTAATTTCCTGACTCAAGCACGAGCATCAGAACATTTAGCAGCGATAGATCTTGGCTCAAACGCCATGAGAGCAATTATTGTCAAAAAAACAAGTAGTGGTCTTGAGGTCGTAAAGAGTGTTCGAGAGCCCTTAAGGCTTGGAGAAGACGTATTCTCTAAAGGAAAAATAACCTCCGAAAAGATGCTTCAAACCGAAGAAGCCTTTATCAACCTCCTCCATCTCTTCACTGAATATGAAGTCACAAAGATTAAGGCCATGGCCACTTCTGCTATGAGGGATGCCAAGAATGGGAAAGAACTCCACCAGAACATCCTTAATTCCACCGGAATTGACGTCCAGACGATTTCAGGGACACTTGAGGCAGCCACCATCTTTGAAGCTGTAAAATATCAAATTTCATTAAAAAATAAAGTCGCTGTCCTCATGGATATTGGTGGTGGCTCTACTGAACTCACAATTGTGGTGGATGAGCAAATCTTGGCCACAGAAAGCTTTAATGTAGGAACCGTGAGACTGCTTCGTTATAAAACTGCTGCTGATCTTGAGTTGAGAATTAATCTGCAGCAACAAAAGATGTTCCGCTTTCTTAAAGACAATATAAGTCTCAAAAAGATTGATACCTTTGTTGGGACTGGGGGGAATCTTCGTCGAATTGGAAAAATTAGAAAGAAAATTCTAGGCCTGGGCTCTGAGATGTGTAGCTTCTCGGAAATCACACATATGGAAGAAGCCATCTCTCGCATGTCATTTGTCGACAGAATCAGAAGCCTTGAGCTAGATCAGAACAGGGCCGACGTTATTCTTCCTGCGATCATGATCACTCAACATATTATGAAAGAACTCAAGCTGGATAAAATCTTACTCCCCAAAGCGGGACTCAAAGAAGGTATTATTCTTTCGATGCTTGATGAAAAACCCAAAAAATTTAAACTCAATGATTAGTCGATAACTTGTCGAAGAAATTTCGGAGAGATAAGAAGATCAAGCGAGAACCCTTCCCACATTCTCCCCTCTAAAACACAAATTCCACCTTTTTTAAGTTTCATGAAATCGTGCTCAGGATGCAAAGAAAGAAGTGAAGCAATTACTCTTGTAATATGAGGATCATGTCCAACAAAGGCATAAACTCCATCAGTAGGCAGGAAAGAAATATATTCAACCAAGTGATTAGGGTCATCTAAAATATCAAGATCACTCATGAGCTCAAGATCGGCCACCGAGTAATGAGAATAAACAATCTCTGCCGACTGAATCGCACGGGCCAGAGGTGATGAGAAAATAACATCAATTCGCTTAACTGATTTTTTGAAATCTTTAAGAGTCGCATTTAAACGTACAATGCCATCAGGAGTGAGAACTCGGTCAAAGTCTAACTCTTGATTCTCTGAAAAATGTCCTTCAGCAACAGCATGCCGGATAAAAATAAGCTTCATAATGAATTATACTTTTTCTCTATTGATTGTGAGATTCATCATGGCTTGATGTGTTCCCGTTTCTTCTTCACCCTCAGCAGGTCTTCTCTGTGTATAAGTCCCATCTGAATTAAGAACCCAAGCTTGGCGATTATCATTGATGAGAACAGTGATAAATTCCCAAAGTTTTTCTTTTAATTTTTTATCAGTGATAGGTGCAATGAGTTCTACTCTGTTATGAAGATTTCTATGCATCCAATCTGCAGACCCAATGAAGAACTCCCCTTCAGTGGCATCATCACTTCCATTCGCAAAATAGAACACTCTTGAATGCTCAAGGAAGCGTCCAATGATTGAAAGCACTGTGATATTTTCACTAAGACCTTTCACTCCAGGCTTTAAACAACAAAATCCACGCACAACAAGAATGATTTCAACTCCTGCACAAGAAGCTTCATAAAGAGCTTCTGTAATGACTTCATCTTCCATGGAATTCATTTTGGCGATGATTCGAGCAGGTTTTCCATCTTTTTTATTTTTGATTTCATTATGGATTTTATTTAAGAAGCTCGACTTCATATTAATAGGGGCCACTAAAAGATTAGAGTAATCCGTTTTAAGTGAGCTACCAGTTAAATAATTAAAGACTTCAATAACTTCCGAACAAATCTCTGGTCGACAAGTGACAAGTCCAAAATCGGTATAGAGATTTGAAGTTTGTGAGTGATAATTTCCAGTCCCAATATGAGCATACGAGAGAATTTCTCCATCAGACTCTTTACGAATAACGAGGGCCGTTTTTGTATGGGTCTTAAGCCCTAAGACTCCATAAACAACGTGCACTCCTGCATCTTCTAGTTTTTGGGCCCAGAAAATATTTCTTTGCTCATCAAAACGTGCTTTAAGCTCAATAAGGCAAACAACTTGTTTCCCTTTCTCTGCCGCTCGAATCATGTTTTTAATGAATGGTGAGTTATCCCCTGTTCTATATAATGTCATCTTAATGGTTAAGACATGAGGATCATCGGCTGCAGCTGCTATAAAGCGCTCCACAGTTCCTGAGAAACTCTCATAAGGGTGATGAAGAATCATATCCCCTTGGCGAATTAAACTGAAGATACTTTTTTCATCGGCCAGAAGTTTTGGAATCACTGGGGCCCATGGCTTGAACTTAAGCTCTGGAAGATCAAGATCTACAATTGATTTTAAAATTGAGTAATCAATTGGATACTCATCTGTATAGACATCCTCATCAGTCACATCAAGTGAGTCTTTTAAAAAGCTCAACATATAGGGATCAAACTTCGTGTGAATTTCTAAACGAACACACTCAGCAAGACGACGTTCTTTAATTCCTTCCTCAACTAAAACGAGTAAGTCTTGAGCTTCATCTTCGCGGTGATCAACATCAGCGTTTCTAGAAACTCTGAAAGGAACGACCTGCTGGATTTCCATCCCCGGATATAAAAGTTCTAAATTGTTTTTCACAAGAGAGATCGTTCTCACAAAACGTAGTCTTTTTTCTCCATTCATTGAAGGAAGTAAAATAAGACCTGGAATAATTTCAGGAATTTTAACTCTTGAAAAGAGAACCATATCAGTTTGAGGATTTTTTAAAATCATCCCCAATGAGTATGAAAGATTTGAAATAAATGGAAATGGATGTCCAGGGTCAACTGATAGCGGAGTCAGAACGGGGTAAATCTTTTTCTTAAAAAGCTCATTACAGAACTCACGATCCTCGGCCTCAAGCTCCTTGTATTTCATGATATTAATACCATGAGTGGCCAGCTCCACGACGAGTTTTTGATAAATACTATAACGAGTTGTTAGATCTTCTAAAATATGAGCACGGATAGTGGCAAGCTGCTCCGTAGGAGTCAGACCATCAACTGATCGATGTGAGAAGCCTGAAATAAGTTGATGCTTAATATAACCCACACGCTTCATGACAAATTCATCTAAGTTAGATGAAAAAATAATAAGAAAGCGTACTCGTTCTAAAAGAGGATTTCGACTGTCATCGGCCTCAGCTAAAACACGGCGGTTAAATTGTAACCATGAAAGATCTCGATTAATAAAATGATGAGGATCAACATTAAAATTAATTTTCTTCGGATGTTTCGCGCGTTTTGGACGTCTCATCATAAATCTTACTCCTGAACAGCTACAGCAATATGAGAATTAATTTCTTGAGTGGTATCGCCGATTTTTGCAATTTTCCATCCCATTGTTGCAATAGCAATTGAAACGAGTGGGTTTACTAAATTAAAAAAGCAAAATGGAATAAAGGCAGCATGTCCTACACCAAGTACTGTGGCAAAATAAGCACCACAAGTGTTCCAAGGAACAAGAACTGAAGTAATTGTTCCTGCATCTTCTAAACTACGTGAAAGGTTCTGTGGAGCAAGTCCCATATCTTCATAACTTTGTTTAAACATTTTTCCAGGAATAACAATTGAGAGATATTGATCTGCAGCCGTTAAATTAATCATAAAACAACTGGCAAGAGTTGCACCGATAAGTGATCCCGTACCACGAACAAACTTCATAATCGCTGCTGCAAGACTTCCGAGAAGACCTGTACACTCCATCACTCCACCAAAAACCATGGCCATAAGAATAAGCCACACGGTATTCAGCATCCCACTCATTCCTCCACGAGAAAGGAGTTTATCAATAACAGCGTTTCCTGATTCAATTTTAAATCCACCAAAAGCCACTGAGATGATTTGCTCGTAAACACCTTTAAAAGAAACTGCTCCTGAAAGCATTCTCTCCAATAGCGCTTGTTGAAAAATAACAGTAAAGATCGCACCACCTACTGCCCCAATGAGAAGAGCAGGAATCGCTGGAACTCTTTTTGCCACGAGAGCAAAAACAAGTGCAGGCAAAAGAAATAATAAAGGATTCAAATTAAAGTTCGTATCAAGTACGCCCATGATAGCTTGAATAGATTCAAGACTCGCTTCATGTGGTGTAAAGAAAAAACCTAAAACAACAAATCCGATGAGGGCAATTATCATTGAAGGTATAGTTGTGTAGAGCATGTAACGCACATGAGTAAACAAATCAGTTCCCGCCATTGCTGGTGCTAAATTTGTTGTATCAGATAATGGAGAAAGCTTATCTCCAAAATAGGCCCCTGAGATAACAGCTCCTGCAACCATCCCCTCAGGAATACCAATAGTGCTTCCAATCCCAATTAAGGCAATCCCCACAGTTCCACCTGTTGACCAGCTAGAACCTGTAGCAATAGAAACGATGGCACAAACTATACATGTAATGGGAAGAAACCAAGCAGGACTAATTAATTTTACACCATAATAAATCATGGCCGGAACAACACCCGAAAAGATCCAAAGTCCAATTAACATCCCTACTACTAATAAAATGAGGTTGGCCTGCATTGATAGAGAAATTGAATGAACAATTTTTTCTTCAATATGTTTATAGTCCATCTTTAGAACAAAGATTCCAATCGCTGCTGCAGTACAAGCCGCAAAAAGAAGAGCGAGCTGATTAGGCCCATATGTAGCATTATCACTAAAAATCTTAATATTGAGGGTAAGGATAGCAATGAGTACTAGAACAGGGATCAGGGCGATTAAAAGGTGCGGTCTGTTTTTTTGCTTCTGATTCATCAGGGTCTCCTGTCTAATTTATAAACACTTTCAAATAGGATCGTGTAAATTTTTACCATTTAGTTATTCTACTTTAGAAAACCTGGCCTATCTTTGACAAGTATAAACCCCTTAAAAACCTAGGTTTTCCCCCTTAAATCCCCTCTTAAGCCTAAAAGTGACATCTTGGCACCAGACTTGAAGGTTAAGTAACAAAAGAAGTTCGTTTTTTTTCATCACCGGGGGGTTTAAGATGAAGAAGTTTAAGTTACACCAGATGTATTTTCCATTGGCCATGGCGCTATCACTTTCGCCAATGGCATTAAAGACAGTCCATAAAGAAATTAGACCTATAATGAGTCGTTCACTCGCCTCAGTCATTGAAGACCCTAAACCAATTACTGAAGGCTCATCTCATGCCAGTAAGGTTGTTAAAGCTGAACTCAAGGAAGCAGAAGAACCAAAAATTATAAAATACGAAAAAGAAATATTTGATAAAGAAGCCATTCAAGTCAATGACGAAATGTCAGGGGTTGAAAAACAACTTCTTGATGTTGTCTTGAAAAAAGACAAAGAATTTGAACAAGGTCTTCATGATAGCTTGAATGCTCAATTTGCTAAAATTGATGAACTAGAAAAAGTCGTCGCTGAAAGTGATGAAGATAAAAAGATCATCTCAGATAAAGTTGAAGAACTTCGCAAAAGAGCAAATGAGCTTTGTGACAAATTAGAAAAAGTTGCTGAAGGTACGAAATATGAAGAAAAGAAAGAAGAAGTAGCCGTTGTCAAAGAAGAGCCTTGTGATCTTGAGCAAAAATACTCAGAGCTCTCAAAGCAAGTTGAAGCAATGACTGCAGATCATAAGAAATATCTTGATGTAATCGTAAGTATGAGTCAAATGATGGCTTCAATGTATCAACAACAACAGCCACAATATAGTCCTTACACATACTCATTTGGACCATTTGGTAATGCTTATTATCCGTCTAATAATAATCAAAGTGGATTAGGACAAGTGACAAATAATTATTACTACGGATCATCTAATATGCAGAATCCTCAGATGATGAGCATGGGACAAGATCAGAATGGATTTGGACAATATGTTCAACAACCACAAGTGCAACAGCAGCCACAACAACAGCCGCAAGTGCCTCAGTACCAAGTGCCACAAACATATGTACAGGACCCACGTTACAGTACAATGCAAGTGATGCCGGGAAGTTTAGGAGATGCACCATTCATGCATAACTTCGAGACAATGCCAGCTCCCATGGTAGTAGATACAGGAAGAGCACCCGCAGTAGTAGCATTCTAAAAAAAACAGATATAAGGGGCCCTTTTTGGGTCCCTTTTTTCATTCACTTATCTCCTATTCCCGACTGTACTTCTTTTATTTAATCCACATGAAAAAATACTATTAAGAATACTTATCAAATCTCGATAAGAAGGCATTAGTAATGGAATCCAACCTGCAAGGGAAACCATGGAAACAAAAAAAGATTATTTACCCACGGGCAGAACTATAGTCCGTTTATGTCATAAATGTGTTCAGCTTACCGAAGGGACAACTGAACCTGAAAAATGCGGCAAATGTGGAAAAGGCTTTCTACCTCTGCGATATTTCGAAAAAGTTCATGATCACAAGGGCGAAAAATACGAAACACTCTTTGCGGCCAGTCATCAACTTGATGAGGAAGACCTGATTAAGGGATTGTTTGTTCTATGGTGACCATGTTAGTTTCATTTAATGGAACTACAATCACAAAACACCACTACACTTCACCCTGTACTTAGTCGCCTCTTTCAAAAAAGAGGACTTGATCAAGCACAAGTTCAAGAAAATCTTTCTTGGAATTTACGTGAACTCCCAGACCTTATGAATATGATTGATCTTCAGAAAGCTTCTGAAAGATTAATCCTCGCCATGCAGTCTGGTGAAAAAATCGGAATCTATGGTGACTACGATGTAGATGGCACTACTTCTTGTGCGCTCCTTTATCATTTTTTTAAAATGCTCAATACTGAAGTAGATATTTGTCAGCCATCTCGCTTTGTTGAAGGTTACGGTATTCATAATTCATCAATTGATGTGGCGGTAGAAAAAGGTATCAAAGTTCTTGTCACAGTGGATTGTGGTATCACAAATACTGCGACTGCTGATTACGCTAAAGAGCGTGGCATTGATCTCATTATCACCGATCACCATAAAGATGCTGCTGATCATATTCCTCGTGCCTATGCTGTGGTTAATCCTAACCGCCGCGATGAACCTGAAGACTCACCACTTCGCGCTCTTGCAGGAGTTGGTGTTGGGTTTGCTCTTGGTCTTCGTATTAAACATGATCTCGCAGAAATGGGTGAAGAGATGCCTTCTCTCTATCCACTCCTTCAATTTGTGGCCATTGGAACAATTTGTGATATTGCCAGACTCACACCGATTAACCTTCGCCTATCTCGTCATGGACTAAAACAAATTCCAACAAGTCAGTACCCTGGAATTTTGGCCTTCTTCTCATCTGAAGAATTAAAGACACCTGTGATGAGTAGTGAGAAAATTTCATTCCACATGGGACCGATGATTAATTCAAAAGGTCGTCTTGATCACCCTGAGCGCGCTCTCAAACTTCTCATTTCATATGATGCTGCAGAAATTAAAGAACACTATTTTCATCTAGAGATGAGTAATCGTGATCGTCGTTTGATTCAAGCTGAAGTTGTTGAAGGTGCAAAGAAAGAAGCTATCAAAAATATTCATAACGATATGCTCGTTAATATTCTCTACCAACCTGATTGGCATGAGGGTGTGATCGGAATTGTGGCCAGTAAAATGGTTGATATGTTTGAAGTCCCAGCGATCATCTTCACAAATGCTGAAGAGAGCGGCGTGATTAAAGCTTCAGCAAGAACTGCAGGAGAACTGAATCTCTTTGATTGTCTTGATCAGTGTAAGGATCTATTCATCAAGTTCGGAGGACACAAAGCAGCTGCAGGACTCTCAATGAAAAAAGAAAATCTTCCGGCCTTTAAAAAACGCATGAATGAAATTCTTAAGGCCATTCCTGCTATCATGAGAACAAGAGTTGCCACTTACGATATTGAAGTCAAACTTGAAGAAATAGATGCCTCACTAGTTCGTGATCTAGAAAAACTTGAGCCCTTTGGCCCAGGTAATGAGCGTCCTGTTTTCAGAATGAAGAATTCATTGATTCAAAACTACCGTGTAATGAAAGAGGCCCATGTTCGTTGGACTTTTAATTCAAAAGACGACCCTAAAAGAACTCTTCAAGGGATCAGCTTTAATTATATTGGAAAGTGGAACGAACCTACTCCTGATGATCTTTTCAGACTTCAAGATAAGAACGGAGTGACAGCTCAATTCACTGTTGGGATTAACCGTTTTAACGGTTCTGAGACGATTCAACTTATGGTGGATCGATTATTTCCAGGGACCTTAAACTAAGCATAATTCATCGAAATAGCAGGCTTCTTGATAAAAGATTCTAAGTCCCTCTTGCATTTTTTTAATTAGGGACATATTTTATCCTTAATATAAAAACAAAAGGAAACCCTATGTCAGCTCGTATGAATTATTATGCTCAGTGGCCTCAAGCACTCGAAAAATTTGTCCAATTAGAAAGTGTACTAAAAGACAGCTCTCTTGACTCAAAACTTATTCACCTCATTAAAATCCGTGCTTCACAATTAAACGGCTGTACGTTTTGCATTGATATGCATGTGAAAGAAGCTATCCTCGATCATGAATCACATTTAAAGCTCCACCACATTGCTGGCTGGGAAGAATCAAATCTTTTTGATGAAAAAGAGCGTGCAGCTCTAAAGTGGACAGAAGCCCTCACAAGACTTTCAGTTGATAGCACAAGAGATGAAGTCTATAATGACGTAAGAGAATTTTTTAATGAGAAACAAATAGTCGAACTGACTGTGGCCATCACTTTGATAAATTCGTGGAATAGATTTGCCATCAGCTTCAGATCCGTTCCGGGATCAATGGACAAGGCATATGGATTAGACAAAGCAGGACTATGATTTTAGGCAATCAAGTAGAATGGGCATTACACTGTATGACGACTCTGGCGAGACTTCCGCGAGATCGCTATATCCCCACGAAAGTTCTCGCAGAGTTTCATGGTGTCCCCAAAGAATATCTTTCAAAGGCAATGCAAGCTTTGGCCTCAGCTGGTCTAGTTGACGGAACCCTGGGCCCCAAAGGCGGATACAGAATCGCCAAGGAAGCAAATAAGATCTCTCTGCTTGAAATTGTCGAAGCCGTAGAAGGAAAAAAGAAAACCTTTAACTGCCAAGAAATCAGATTTAATAATCCCTGCCTAAAAAAAGAACATAAAAAGAAAGACTCAGTTTGCTCTATTGCAAGTGCCATGTTCCAGGCCGATGAGGCCTGGCGCTTGGTTCTTAGAACCAGAAAACTCTCAGACATAGTTCAAGATGTTACAGATAGTGTGCCAGAGGAAATTCTTAAAATTTCAGATGACTGGATCTTAAGCTAAACAGCCACTTACAGCCCTATTCCACCCCCATTCCATTCATGTCAGTTTTTTTTTCTACTACTTCATCAGACCGTCTCATAAACTTTGTTTAACTATAAACAAATACAAAGGGTAATTTATGACATTAAAAAAGAGCTTCGCCATCTTGGGAGTTTTCGTCATAGCAATATCTGCTCATGCTGCTGAGCTGGCTCCCATCCCGAAAGACGCTTCAGATAGGGTTGTCCATATGAATCTGAAAGACTCCAAGAAATATTGCAAATCAATCAGAAAACGTATCCCGACCATCAAGGAACTCGCGCTTAATCTAAACCCAGAAGGTGTTTATGAAAAAGCTACTCGAGGGATCCCTCTAAAGCCAGTTTATAAACGTGATGGCAGCATTGATTTTTATTACGACTCCACTACATATTCACAATCAACCGGAGATAACGGTGGGGCCTGGTTGTGGTCATCATCAGGACATCCCGACAGTAAATATTTCGGTATGGCGTTTAATAGCTACGACGGTGCGATCAATTACGGCGGCAAAAATAGCAGTTATGAAAGTTCCGTCCGTTGCATTGATAAACATTGATTGCATAAATTTAGAAGGAATTAATTTATATGAAATTTCTCATTCTCTCTTCCCTCCTACTAGTGTCAGCATTTACTTTTGCTGACACTATTAAAAAAGGCACCTCATACTCAGCTATCTTCAGTGACTCACCTGATGTGATCCAGGTGACCATTAAAGAAAACTCGGCAAAACTAGTTTATGAAAAGATGAAAGAGAAGGAAGTAATGGCAATGCGAACAGGTGCCTTTGATTTATTTGAGAAGCGAGCTGAAAACATTCTTTGTACGAAATCATCTGTTGATGAAGACTTACCTATCTATGAATGTACTGTGAAGCTGAATACTGCCGGGAATATGCTAAAGTTTAAACAGTATTAGTATTTAAACGACTCTTCTAATTGAATAATTGTATCTTCCATCGAAGCACCACGAGCTGGTGCTACAAATATTGTATCATCTCCAGCAATCGTTCCTAGAATATCTCCTGGACGCTTTAAATCAAGGTGACGGGCCACGAGTGAAGCCGATCCTGGTGTCGTGTGAAGAATAATCATAAAATTATTATGGTTTATTGAGATAATCATATCACTCATAGACTGAGAGATAAGGGACACTTCCGAAGTAAGGGCCGAGAGACGATAAATCGTTCTCCCCTGACTATCAATGGCCTTCACGGCCTCAAGTCTTCTCAGGTCTCTTGAGATCGTAGATTGAGTGACATCATACCCTTCACTACTCAGGGCCTCTTTCAATTCTTCTTGAGTTGAATTTTTCCCTTCAGATAAGAGACGTTTTAAACTACTAAGTCTTTTTTGAGCAAGGTTTGCAGAGGCCATGAATCTTCTAAGTTAAAAGGTTTAATAATAATGCCTTTTGAACGTGGAGACGATTTTCTGCTTGATTATAAATTGCAGATTGTTCGTGATCGGCCATTTCTGAACTGATCTCTTGGTCTCTCACCATAGGCATACAATGCATTATAATAGCACGATTGGCCGCCAGTTTGTGAAGAGATGAATTTAGCTGATAACCTTCAAACGCAATGAGTCTTTCCGCATTTTCCGCTTCTTGCCCCATACTAGTCCATACATCAGTATAAATAGCGTCAGTATCCTTCACTGCCTCTGCTGGAGAATTGAAAAATTTGATTTTCCCTGTGGCCTCAGGATGAAAACTCATGGCCTCAATTAATTTTCCATCTGGCAGATATTTTTGAGGGCAAGAATAATGAATATCAATTCCCAGAAGTGGCGCAAGGACAAATAAGCTGTGAAGAATATTATTTCCATCTCCAATATAGGCGAGCTTTAATCCGTCCAGCTTTCCAAATTTTTGTTTTAGCGTCAAAATATCAGCAAGCCCTTGACAAGGATGATGCTCATCAGTGAGTCCATTGATCACAGGAATAGTTGCATTTGAAGCAAATCTCTCTACAAGCTCTTGCTCAAAAGTTCTAATCATTACAGCGTGAACATATGTTGAAAGAACTCCAGCAAGATCCTCTGGCTCTTCTTGTTTTCTCAAATTCGCAGGGGCCTCAATAAATTTACCGCCAAGTTCAGTCATCGCCACAGAAAAACTCATTCGCGTGCGCAGAGAAGGTTTATCAAACAATAGCGCAAGAGTTTTTCCCGAAAGATCATTTCGAGTGACACCGTTATCTCTCTCAGTCTTCAGTTCATTTGCAAGATTGATTAAATCTTCTAGTGATTTTTTTGTGAACTCTTTTCCAGTTAAAAGATGATTGATATTTTTTTTCATATGACTACCCTACCTGCATGCTTGACTGATATTCGAGGAAACTTTTCGCAGAACAATTCGTTCCTACATTTCCATTTTGAAAAAGATCAACAACATCTCTTCCATGAAGGACAAATACATTTTTCACATTATTTTTAATGGAAAATTGTATCGTCTCAGCTTTGACTAACATTCCACCATGAACACCCTGCTTATCAATGAGGATATCAATTTGATCAGTAGTTAAATTATCATAAGGAAGACCATTCGAATCGAGAACTCCAATCTGGTCAGTGCAATAAACCAAGCTTTTGGCATGGAGTGAATTTGCAATATGAGCGGCGGCCCAATCTGCATTAATATTAAACTTAGCTCCCTCTACATTTACTCCAATAGGAGCAATCACGGGAATAAGCCCTTGATCAAGGAGTTGAAAGAGAGAATGAGAATTAATTTTTCTAATTTTTCCAACAAGTCCTAATTCAAAAGAAGACTGTTCACACTCAATCAATGAATCTTGGTAACCAATAAGAGTCGCTGTATTGATTTGTGCCTTATTTAATTCAAAGCATATTTGTTCATTAATTTCGAGGAAGGCAGACTCAATACAACTCATCATCTCTGAAGTTGTAATTCTTTGTCCTTCATGAAAAGACCATGAAATGCCTTTCTCCATTAACTTCGTATTTATAAGTGGTCCACCACCATGTACTAAAACGATTTGATGATTTAATTCTTTCAAATAAATAACAGCATTTACAATTTGTTTAATACAAGAATAATCTTTGAGAGCAGCTCCCCCAATTTTTAAAACAACAAGGCTCATGTTGAATACTCCGCATTGATTTCTACATATTTCTTCGAGAGATCACATCCCCAGGCCATCACATCAATATTTTTATCAGGATGAGGAAGTTCAATATCGACAAAGACAGTATCTGATCTTAAAAGTGAGCGAAGTTTATCTCTGTCAAAGGCGGCTGGGGCCCCATTTTCAAAAATAATTTCTCCCTGCATTTTTAAAATCATTTTTGATAAATCCTCTGCAGGAACACCTTCTGCTCCAAGGCGTGCGAGGATTCGTCCCCAATTAGAATCTTCACCATGAACAGCAGATTTAATGAGTGGGCTCATTGTGAGACCTCTGGCAGCTTGCTTTGCAAGTTTCTTATCTGCGGCACCTGTTAATTTAATTTCAATTAATTTTGTCGCCCCTTCACCATCACGAGCAATGGCCTTAGCGAGTAGTTGGCAAACTTCAATGAGAGTTTGAGAAAAAATTGTTTTATCTTCGTCTGTGACGAGCTCAACACCAGAAGCTCCGTTACAAAGAAGAAATGCACTATCATTTGTAGAAGTATCACCATCTACACTAATCATATTAAAGCTCTCATCAACAGCATTTTTCAGGTAAGTTTGAGCTTCATAAATATTGAGCTTCACATCACTCATAAGGTATCCAAGCATGGTGGCCATATTTGGGTGAATCATTCCTGATCCCTTCGCAATTCCTGTCAAAACAACTTCACCTTGAGAGAGTTTAATCGCTGTAGAAACAGTTTTAGGAACAAGATCAGTGGTTAAGATGGCATTGGCAAATGGCTCAGCACTATCTGTTAATCTGGCCCTGAGTTCAGGCATGGCCTTTGTAATAAGATCAATTGAGAGTTGAACACCAATCATACCTGTTGAAGCAGTAAGAACTTGCTGAGCATCGCATTCAAAAACTTCAGCACATGACTTGGCCATTTGTTTATTATTAAATACACCTTCGGCCCCTGTCGCAGCATTGGCCTGCCCACTATTAGTAATTACAACTTTAATATCATTTGAAGGAAGAAGTCCTTTTGACCAGTGAACACAAGCAGCCTTTGCTTCATTTTGTGTAAACACTCCAGCTGCCGTCATCGGATAATCAGAAGTAATGACTCCTAAGTCAGGTCTATATTTGCGAACTCCAGAATTAATTCCAGAGACAAAAAATCCTTGTGGTAGTTTTGTGCGTGCGATGCCTGGACCTAGTTTCATACTATGGCCTCCAAATGAGTGAGTCCCAAATCAATGGGGTTGTTATAAATAAGATTTAAATTTTCAACTGCCTGAGAAGCGGCGCCTTTAAGTAGGTTATCTAAGCATGAAAAGAGGTATAATTTATTGCCAAGAACTTTGTAGGTAATATGAACTTCCGCGGTTCCTACGACTTTTTTTAGTGTCACAAGATCTTTATCCATTCCTGATTTAAACTTCACCAATGGATAATTCTGATAGAACTCAGTCATAGCAATTTCAACATCTGACTCAGTGATCCCTTTTTTTAATTTTCCGTAAATACCTGCAATGATCCCTCTTCGAACAGGAAGAAGATGAGTTGTAAAAAAAGGATCTATTTTGTGTCCTGTATAAAGCTCCACATATTTTTTTATTTCTGGAAGATGCTGATGTTCACCTACTTTATAGGGAAGACATTCTCCGTCCACTTCACTAAAAATTTGAGACTCGTGACCTTTTTTGCCTGCACCAGTCGTGCCTGACTTTGCATCAATAACAATGGAGTCATTTTCGATTAAATTATGAGAAAGCAAAGGAAGAAGACCCATAAGAGTTGCTGTTGCATAACAACCAGGGTTTGCGATGAGCTGAGATTCTTGAATCTCTTGTTTGTTTATCCATGGAACTAGTCCATAAATACTTTTCTCTAAAATTTGGATCTCGGGATGATTAAACTTATACCACTGCTCATACTCATCGTTATTTAAACGATGACCACCTGAGAGATCAATCACATGAACTGATTTTGAAATTATCATCGGAGCAAGCTCTGCAGAAATCTCTGCGGGAGTTGCCAGAAACACGACATCAAGATTTTCTAAGAACTGGCCAAGCTCACTTATTGCTTTTATTTCTTTGTCTGCTTTTGTGGCAAACAAATGGATCTGCTGAACAAGTGGATGCTTTTTTAAAAGACGAAAAAGCTCAAGCCCTGAATAGCCAGTGGCCCCAACGACAGCAATTTTTAATTTTTGAGAGTTTTCATGTTTATGCATAGAAATGGATAATTATTCACAAATAATGCATCGTCAACGCTTTTTGTGTTGTTTTTGTGAATTTTTATGCATAAAACAATGTGTCCTTGCATAATTCATTAAATGGAGAACTTATGAATACGAACAAAAAGAAAATCCTTCTCGCCTTCTCGGGTGGCCTTGATACTTCGGCAATCATCCCGTGGTTAAAAGATAATTATGATGCTGAAGTGATCGCCTACTGTGCTGATCTTGGGAATGCACCTGATGGAATCTATTTAAAAGAATGGGCCACAAAACTTGGAGCTTCAGATTTTGTTTTTGAAGATTTAAAAGAAAAATTTGCGGCTAATTTTGCATTCACTGCAGTTCGTGCGGGAGCCATCTACCAAGATGATTATCTTTTAGGAACAGCTATAGGACGTCCACTTATTGCAGAAAGAGTTGCTTATTTTGCAAAGAAGTTTGGATGCTCAGCGATTGCTCATGGAGCAACAGGTAAAGGGAATGACCAGCTTCGTTTTGAAAAATCATGGGCCTATCTTGCTCCTGAATTAGAAGTGATTGCTCCATGGAAAATCTGGGACTTCACAGGAAGAAAAGATCTTATTGAATATCTTTCAACTAAAAACATTAAATTTGAAAATACTGAAAAACTTTTCAGTGTTGATGTGAATCTTTTTCACCGTTCTTGTGAAGGAGGACTCCTTGAAGATGTGACAAAAGAATATGAACCAGCACAAGTTTATTCATGGGTAGCAACAGCTGACAAAGTTCTTAAAGATGCTGTGACTGTTAATATCGAATTTCAAAATGGATTACCAGTCAGTGTAAATGGAAACAATCTTTCTCCTGCTAACTTACTCACTCTTCTCAATGAAGTAGCGGGAGCTGCAGGTATTGGTGCTCTTGATCTTGTTGAAGAGAGAACAATTGGACTTAAGAGTCGCGGACTTTATGAGACACCGGGAGGAACTCTCCTTCATCTTGCTTGTAAAAATTTAAAACATCTCAACTGGGACCGCCAATTACTAGGGACTGCGAGAAAACTTGGTGAGATCTATGCTGAGACTATCTATGACGGTCACTGGCACTCTCCTACTCGTCTAGCAATGGAAGCTTTCTTTACTAAGGCCAGCGAATCACTGACTGGAGAGATAACACTTAAACTCGAAAACGGTCAGGCAAAAGTCATCTCAAGAAAATCAACTTATGCACTTTATGATGAAGCCGGTGTAAGTTTTGAAATTGATCAGTACCAGATGCATAAACATGCTCATGGTTACTCAAAAGTCGTTTCTTATGGCCCATGGAAGTCAGGACAAAGAGATTTAAAAAATGGTCTTCAGTATAAATTAGAGGAATAAGTCATATGAGTATTCTTTCAAATAAACTTAATCCAAGTAAATCAGATCTGCTCTATGCATTTACGAATGGTATTAAACCTGATGCTGAGCTTTTCTCCCAAGAAATTAAAGTGCAAAAAGCATGGGCGAAAGGATTATTTGAAATTAAGTTCATTACTGAACAAGAATACCAACTCATTACAGATTCTTTAACTTTAGCTTTTGATCAAATGTCTTCATCAACTTTCGAATGGAAGGAAGAGGATGAAGACATTCATATGAATATAGAGCGTTTTGTGAATGAGAAAACAAATGGTCTAGGAAAAAAAATGCATATGGGTCGATCTCGAAACGATCTTATTGCCACAACTCTCAGGCTTCATGTTTCGGATTCAGCAACTGAGATATCACAGATTTTAAACAATCTCATTTTATCACTTACTGAACTCGCCAAAAAATACTCGCCTATCATAATTCCTGGAATGACTCACCAGCAACACGGTCAGCCTGTTCGTTTCTCACATGTATTACTTGGCCATGCTTGGGCGATAAAAAGAGATCAAAAAAGAATTGAGCAAGTTCAGAAAAATGCTTTAAGGTTTATGCCTCTTGGTTCAGCTGCGCTTGCTGGAACTACTATTCCCATTGATATTGAAAAAATGTCTCAAGAACTTGGCTTCTCTTCTCCCTCATATAACAGCTACGATGCTGTTGGTGATCGTGATGCACTTATTGAATGCACACAGGCCTGCGCTCTCTTTGGCGCCCATCTTTCACGCCTTGCTGAAGATATTATCTTCTGGTCATCGAGTTCGGTGGGACTGATAAAACTGCCTGAACAATGGTCTACAGGAAGTTCAATTATGCCTAATAAAAGAAATCCTGATGTGGCCGAACTGGCCAAAGGCAAAGCATCCCTATGGATAGGAGATGCCACAGGAATTCTCACTCTTCTAAAAGGACTTGCCACGAGTTATGGAAGTGACCTTCATGAGTCAAAGATTGCTTATTTAAGAGTTGTTAATGATGTAAAACTCACCGCCACTATTTTCTCATATCTTGTCGAAGGACTGTGTCCCCAAGAAAAAAAAGCAAAAGAGCTTCTTAATCACGGCCATCTACTTGCTACTGAGATTGCAGATTATCTTGCCCAGAATGGCGTGGCCTTTAGAGAAGCCTATGGAATTGTGGCCGAGCTCGTAAAGTATGCTGAAGACAATGAGACACAAGTTCATGAGCTACCACATGCAGTGACTCAAAAGTTTCATCCTCTGATTGATCAGATTTTTTTGGACACACTAAATTTTGAAAATGCAGTTGAGAAAAGAAATTTTGTAGGTGGGACTTCAATTGAGCAGATAAAGAATCAAATTACAATTTTAGAGCGCCCTCTTCATCAATAAGAGGACGCCCTGGTTATCAATTAGTCACGACGAATAGTTACTGATTCCATTACGATATCTGTTTTAGGACGATCTTGCATTCCTGTTGGAGCATCACCAATTTTCTTCACGATATCTAGACCTTTTACAACCTTACCAAAAACAGTATGACGACCATTTAAATGTGGTGTTGCATCTAGAGTGATAAAAAACTGTGAACCATTTGTTCCAGGTCCTGCGTTGGCCATTGATAAAATTCCCATTTCTGTATGGCCTAATGTCTTATCAAACTCATCACCGAAACGGTAACCAGGTCCACCACGTCCAGAACCTTCAGGACATCCACCTTGAATCATGAATCCACGAATCACACGGTGGAAGATAAGACCATTATAGAAAGGTCCCTCTTTACTTGTTTCTTGTCTTCCTTCTGCAAGGTTCACAAAATTCCAAACTGTCTCAGGTGCTTTATCTGCAAAGAGTTCAATTTCAAACTCTCCAAGTGTTGTTTTAAATACTGCTGTAAGTTTTTTGCCTTCTTCTTTGTAGGCAACTTTGTCTTTTTTCATTGAACCGAACATAAAAACTCCTATTTTTTAATGACTATTTCTGCAGGCCAAGGTGAGCCTGCTGTTCTTGTTATTATTTTTATTTGTCCAAAATCGTTTAAATAATTTCTCTCAAGTGGAGCAAGCTCCTGCTCTTTATCAAAAGGACTCATCCATTCAAATCCTGCATAATAAAGACCTACTGAATCGACATTACGATCTTGGGCCCACTTCTTAAGCTCAGTACTTGTTTTACAAAGAGAAACGAGCACCGGTAAATTTTCTGTGAACTGAGAACTATTCGCCCAATTTATAAAATCTGCTTCTTTGTTTTTTTGAATATAATCATCAATCCAAATAAGTTCAATCTGACTAACTGCCGGTAACTGGAGTGCTTTCACTCCTGCTTTTACTTGCTCAAGAGTATTGGCAAATAAAGCAGCCTCCTCTACGGGGCGTAAAAACTTTGCTGTCGTATTTCTAAAGTACTCTTCTAGCTTTTGATTCAGTTGAACCTGAAGCTCAATCGATTCGGGATAACTTAACTGATGAATCAATTTAATTTTAGATTGATCAATATATTTTACAGAGAACTGTCTAAAACACTGACCCGTTGATGAGCGGTTAATCCACTTCGGTAATTCAGGTAAGAAAAATTGCTCGATCCCATTCCCACGATAAATAGTTAACTCCGGAGGAGTTTTATAGTCAGGTCCTGTACTGCAAGCGCTAGTGAGGACGAGAAGGAGAAAATAAAGTGTTAATTTCATGTTCAATTTTATCCAGTATCATTTTTAATTTTGTTTTTCTTGTCTGATCCCAAACCGATGGCATCTCGATTTTAAAATAACCGACTTCATTCTCTCTAAGATCCTGATCAAGGACTTTCCTCTGACTTCCGCCAAGAACAAGTATTTGATCTGCTCCAATGGTTTTTAAATCAATTCCATTATTATCTGGCTGTTTTAGACCTTGCCTAAAATCAGGTTTTTCTAATGTTAAAAACAATCTTTTTTTATCAATCAGTTGATCAACTGCAGAGATGCTATGCCCTGAGAAGAAAACTAAACGAGGAACAGGTTCGGCCGGTCTTGGAATTTTAGCTTTGATATAATCTTCAAGCTCTTGCCAGTCACGCAGTTTAGCGAGGAACTCATCACTCTCAATTTTATATTCTTCATTTTGTTGCTCAAGGATAAGCTGAACTCTCGAATACAATTCAGAACTGTTCTCTTTAAGCCCAACAAAAGGATCTGCTTCAGCACTGGCGACAAAAATTCTTCCCGAAGGAGTTTTGAGTAACCATGGATGGAGCTCAATCAACGCCACTGCGGCTTGTTCACCAGATCCAACAATCACAACTTCTCTAATATCATTATTAGTTTTAAGTCCATCTAGCGAGGCCAAGGCCATCTCACCATAAAGAAGCTTCTCAGTTTTAATACGGTTCTCACCCAGAGCGGCGCCATTAGTTCCCAACGAGCGAGGTATCATCCTCTCCGCTGCATTAATTACTAAATCCACATCTTCATACATTTCAATTCGTGACTGAAGTGAGCTCATCATTTCAGACGTAAGCCTCTCGTAGACCTCAGGATTGGCCTCTTTTTGAGTTTCAACAAAGTCCTTAGGGTCAATGGAATAGCGAACTCTAAACAGATCTAAAAAGCGCGAGCGCCCTTCAATCTCTTCCTCTTTGCGAATAAACCTTTTATTAACTGACTCTACTTCAACAACTTTTACATCTTGAGCTTGTGCTAGAGTGGACAGCAGTGGGGAAAAATATTTATTTTTGTAATCATCCAAAGAACTAAGCTCAGGAGTTGCTCCCAAGCGCGCCATGCCCTGCTCACCTGTTAAAAGCGAGAGATCATAACCGCTACGATACAATGAATCGTATTTTTGAAGGTCCTCGTTAGTTCCCATCCAAACAACAGATGCTCCGATTTGATCGAAGTATAATGCTATTTCTAAACCAACAGGATTATGTCCAAGAATGGCCACTTTCATAAAAAAGAAAACCTCCGTAATTAGAGGTTTTCAATGTAACAAAATTGTTTAGTTTGCGCTATTTTTTAGAAGAAAAAGACCTTGCCCTCGCCCTTATCAAGGCAAGAGAACTCAGCGTACTTATAAATAAAATCGATAAAGCTAGCTAGGGCACCAAAACTTGGAAGAGATTGATCAAATTCTCCACCTAAACGAAGATATGCGTCACCTTTTTGGTCGATATATTCTTCAGCGTGTCGCACTTGTACGATTGCTGGAAGATAAGTTCCCTTACTGAAATAGAGCTTTAATGTAATCTCGGCTCCATCTTTATACTGATTTTTTGCCTTGAGACTGAATGGAACTTGAAGAAGACAACCATCTGCCGAAATATCCACAAGCTTAATAGGATGTCCCGTTCCGTGATCATCTATAACTGAATAAACACCTAAAAATTCTTGGAATACAACACGCTCGAACTGGCGACGCTTCTGCTCGATTGATTGCTTACGTTTCTCACCAAAATCGAACACTTTTTTATCATCTGTAGACATCTTGCCTCTCCCTTAGAAAGTTACACATAACTCTTCGGGAGAAACGGAGATGAAGTTTATCTTTTTAAAGCACTACTTTCTCAAGAGGAAGAAGTTGCTGACCATCCATCAATTGTTGAGCAAGACGCTCAAATTGAATCGTGACGTCAGTAATACAAAGTCTAATAGAGCGTTGATTTTCTGTACTTGGTACCACTAACTTCTCATTTATCATCTGAGTAATTTTCTCGGCCAGTACCTCGCCCGACTCAATAAGACTTACTGATTCCCCAAGAACCTTTTGAAGATCAGCTTTTAAAACGGGGTAATGAGTACAGCCTAAGATGACTGTCTGATAGCTCTGCTCTTTCACTATTTTTAAATATCGTTGCGCAATCTCTTGAGTCACATGATCGTGAACAAAACCCTCTTCTACAAGAGGAACAAAAAGTGGACAGGCCTGCTCGATAACAGAAACAGAACTATCCAAAGTTTTTAAGACCCTTTCATAGGCATGGGAAGCAATAGTGGCAGTAGTTCCAAGAACTGCTATTTTTTTATCCACTGACACTCGCAATGCAGCTTCTGCTCCAGGCTCAATCACATTGAGTAGCGGAATTCCTTTATAACTTGTCTCTCCTAGAAAAGCCGATGAGGCCGAGTTACAGGCAATAATAATCGCTTTCACTTTTTGCTGATAAAGAAATTCCATGATCTGAAGACCATACTTTCGAATTGTCTCAGGAGACTTGTTTCCATAAGGAAGTCTGGCGATATCACCTAAATAACAAAATGATTCGTTCGGAAATTTTTTACTTAATACATTTAGAACTGTAAGCCCACCAAGTCCTGAATCAAAAATACCAATCGCAGACATTATTTTTCTTTCCTTGTTGTAATCGAACTTACTAACTCTTTTAATTTTAGCACTTTTTCAAAATGCTGGAGCACTTCAGGAGAAAATAATCCAGATTGAGTCAAAAGCTTATCTCCAAGAAGATTTTTCAAAAAATCTCTATCCCAAATCGGTTGATAATCTTTGTCAGAACTCGCTCTGGCCTCGCTTAGAGATTCCTCAAGAGTGAGTGGATGAATATTAGGAAAAACTTCCTTCGCTGTCGCATTTTGAACAATAGTTTCATGCTCCAAGCTCTCCACTAGTTTTTTTCCGATATTTGAATATTCTGGGACTATATAATCAAGAAGTTTAACAAAAACAGAAGAATCAATATCAGGAAGTTTAATCACTTTTCTTTTAAGCTTTTCATGTTCCGCATAACGATCAAGAAGTTCTCCATAAGGAATAACTTCTGATCCACCAATTTCGATAATTTGATGTCCAGCGATATTAAGATCAAGTCCTGCGATGAGATAATCCAACAAATCACTCAACGCCAGTGGCTGACACTTTGTTTTCAGAAGTTTTAAATCTGGTCTAAAGGGCAAACGCTCACTCAGGGCACGGATCATTTCATAAGAAAGAGAATCCCCTCCTAAAATAACTGAAGCTCTAAATTCTAGACATTGCCCACTGAGGGCCAAAATTTCTCCCGTCATATGACGACTTCTTAAATGTGGAGAAAGTTCACTGGCATCAACTCCCAGTCCACCAAGATAAATGATTTTTTCTCCATTCATCTTCTCCCACCATTCTGAAAACCTAACGGCTGTTTTGGTTTCAATATATTCAAAACTTTCAGTATCCGATTTCATTCCATGAACAAAATAAAAAACCACTTCAAACTTAATATCTAAAGTAGGTAAATCTTTAAGCAAATCTGCTTCAATGACAGTAAAATTCTTGCCGAATTCAGGAAGTTTACTTGCTTCTCTTGTTAGCCCCCAGACATGGTGTCCTAACCCTAATAATTTTCTCGTTAAATTTTGTCCTACAAAGCCGTTACAGCCTGCTACTAGAATATTCATTTCTCATCCTTTAAATAAATCCATTTCAAATGCTCTTCGAAAGCTTTCATCACCATCAAGTGAACAATCGCTTGCGTCCAACGATAAATAAACCAAGGAAGTGCCGGACGAAACTCATGAAGTGCCGCCAATACATACTTCCTCTCTAGTACTTCTCTAAATTCTAACCGCCCTCGTTTCTGAACTCCTGCTAGAAGTCCTCCGGTTACATATAATAATTGTCTATCCACTGAACTGCGCTCAACACTTCTCTCAAGGATTAAAATTTTAATCGATGGATCAAAGAGATAAAACGTACATCGATCACCAAGAATTTCGACTTGAATAAGTGAAGAAAAAAATTGTGGTAACCACTTAAAATATTCAAGGCTGGCCCACTCTGCTCTTTTTCCCTTTGGAAGAACCATTCTCTGTATAGATCTCACATCACGCTTTTCTGGAGTATAACCATGAAAAGTATTTTTTATAACAAATTTTGCTCTTGGTGCTGACTGCAAAGAAAGTTGAAGTGAGTCATCAAGTGAAGTTGATAAATCTTCAGGGAAAGGCCAGTGGTGAACAGACTCTTCAACCACCATTGGGTATTTCAAACTAAGTACCAATGGATAAACGAGATCTTTATGAACACCTGAGACTAGCTTTACCCAAAAACGAGAAAGCCCTATTGGAATAATATTAAAATGAAGAAAAACTCTTTTCTTATTCATAATCTCTGAGGTCTTAATCATTAAGTCTTGATAGCTTAAAATTGTTTTTCCACCAAGATCATAAACTTTTCCTTTCACACTATCGGTACTTAAAACCCGAGAAACAACTTTGATCACATCAGCAATATAAACTGGCTGCGATCTTGTTTGGGCCCAATCTGGTGTGATCATGATGGGCAATCTTTCAACGAGACGTTTTAAAATAACAAAAGATGATCCCTTCGCCCCAATAATAAGTCCTGCTCTAAGTGTGCTAACACAAATATTCCCCGCCTTAAGCGTCTGCTCTACTTCTAAGCGACTTCTTAAGTGCCAAGAGAGTTCAGTGTTCTTAGGGATAATCCCCCCAAGATAAACAATATGTTTTAGATTTTGTTGTTCAGCCGCTCTTCTAAAATTATCCGCCATGATCAAGTCATAGTCATAAAACTCACCTTGGGCCAGAGAGGCCGATGGCAACATTGAATGCACGAGATAAACTGCTTCATCACAGCCTTCCATTGCATTGCTAATATCTTTGAGTGAAAACAGATCTCCCTGTTTCCACTCAAATCTTGGATGTTCTGATTTTTGCTTATAACGAGATATTCCGACTAATTGATAATCAGTATGAAGGAGTAGCTCTTCAATCAGGGCCTGGCCTATAAAGCCACTGGCACCTGTTATTAAAATTTTCTTAGGCATTTTATCAGACTCTCTATGATTTATGAGGCAACTATAGCATAATAGAATCATGATTTTGATGAGATTTTTGCCTGAAATACTGAAAGAAATGCTTAAGAACGTTCCAAGTCTTCTATTTGATGTAGTTGACTGGAAAGAACTAACGCAAGTCCTTCCTATTATGTCTAAGAGAATTCTAGCGCGAGATCAAATTTCTCCACTTCTGGAGCAGCTGGCCACATCATTTAAACCTTATAAATTAAGTTTTACAGAAGAGCTTATTGGCAGCAAAACCAGTGAAGCAAATGATCAAGAAAAAAAAGAAATTGCTCATCACCTACTAAATACTTATTTCCAACAACTCTTCAATAAAGAAGGTCAGCTTTTAGATTTCAGATCTGATTTTTTTACAGTCAAAGAGAATTCTCTTTTTTGGAAACCCAATGGTATTTGGGCCGTATGGAAAGATTCCTTCCGTATCGGACTAGTTCAAGTTTACAAAGGTTTCTATCTTGAAGATGAAACAATGTTTAGAAATGGACTTCAAACGATTGGCCTTATTCACAAGGATTGGGACATAAAAGATCAAGATGAAATGGCCCATCTTTTTAAAAATCAATTTGGAGCGGCAATCACATCAGAGATGTATTTTAAAATTAATATTTTTAAAGAATCGTTTATTAGTATTTTTCATTTCTTATTAGCAAAGAAAGTTCGCATGTCTGCAGATTTTATGTATCTCGGCATGATGCTTGTCACACTTTATTTGCACCTAGAAGAACTAGATCAAGCCTTGCCTGTTAAGGAAATTTTCCTTGAGACCTTATCTCTAAATGAAGATTTAATCTAAGATCTATTCTAAACTATTAACATTCCTTCCCTCTTAAGATTCCTTGAGTTAATTAGATTTCTTCACTGAAAATCTAAAGGAAATCTTATTCTAGAAATGCCTGCCCGCCATTTATTATATGTTAAGAAAAGACCGAAAAGATTTCCCGAAAAATTTTTCCTAGTGCAACTCCACATTTAAGTTGCTGATTTCAG
>DZBG01000132.1 GCA_022729855.1 Bdellovibrio sp. | reverse complement strand
TGAAATCAGCAACTTAAATGTGGAGTTGCACTAGGAAAAATTTTTCGGGGATATTAAAACAAAGAATTTAGGAGAAACTGAATTTCAAACATTCGTCTCACCAAAACATCCTCTTGCATCCAGGGGAAAGCTAAATAAACCAATAAGTGTAAATGAAGTTTTAGAATATTCATTTGCTGGGCCAAGCCATTCCTTCCTTGGCCATGTTGGTGCTAAACAATCTCTCGATGGTTGGAGAGATGATAAGTTTCCACGCAATATTCAATACCTGTGTTCAAGCTTGAAAATTCTTGAAGAAGTCGTGGGAGCGGGACTTGCTGTTGCCTATTTGCCAGAAGAACTAGGGACTAAGTTAGGCTTTAAGAAAATAAAAATGAGTGATTGTTCTTATTCTTGCCGACAAAAAATTAAGCTGATCGCAAGAAATCCAAAGGATATAGGATGGTTGGGTAGTTTATTTTGAGTGTTCAGAAGCTGTGAACGTTTCTTTTTTTTGAAATTCTTTGTTATAAGACATGAATGAAAAAAATTATTGACCAGTCATTTATTAGAGATCTTGTTAAAAATCATATCTCGGATATTAAAAGAAAAAATCCACTATACTCCATGCGCGCTTTCGCAAAAAAAATGGGAATTAGTGTCGGAGGGGTTTCTTCCTTTCTGTCTGGTAAGTCTGATTATTCAGTTGAAATGCTTGAGAGAATTGTCAGTTCTATTGTGAGTTCACCAGAAGAACGAAAGCATATTCTAAAAGAGTATAATGTTCTTCTTGTTGATCAGTTAAGAGAGAGAACAAAATCGAGTAATTATTCTTATCGAATTTTAAACGATGATGAGATGAGTTTTATTAAAGATTGGTACCATTACGCCATTTTGTTTCTTACCAAAACCAAAGATTTTAGACTCGATATTTTATGGATTTCCAAAAGACTTGGAATTTCATCAGAAGAGGTAGAGTCAGCATTGTCTCGGCTTTTACATCTGAAGCTGATTGTCATCAATGACGACCAAACGATCACGCTAACTGAAAACTATGTGAAAACGTCAGATGATATTGCCTCTCAAACAATACGAATTATGCATAAACAAATGCTTTATCTAGCCAGTGAAGCCATTGATAAGGTGCCTGTTGAGCTGAGAGATATTACTTCGCTTACAGTTCCAGTTGATTTAAAAAAACTTCCAAAGGCCAAAGAGATTATTCGAAAATGCCAAGATGATTTAATGGCCATACTGAGTGGAGATGACATGACAGATGTTTATCATGTTTTATTTAGTCTCTATCCTGTGACAAAAAAAGGGCCCTCAGTTGAGGGCCCTTAAGCTTATTTACTAAATGTTTCAAATGTCGTGACTGGAAGATCATAACCTTCATAGTAATGATGCCCGCCTAATATTCCTAATGTGTTCTCAGAAATATTAAAGACCTGTGAGAAACCTTTTGTTTCATTCACCGAACGACCTGTATGGCGCCATTGTTTTGTTTTAAAATTGAAAGCATAAATATGAGAAACATATTCATAATTCATTTCACCAGTTTTAAACATTCCTCCAAAAACAAAGAGCTCATCTCCAATCACTCCTGCAGCAGGAGCAAATGTGGCAAATGGCATCTCAGTTAACTCTTTAGAGGCCCCTGTTTCAGGATCAACCAGTGTCAGCTTATTGATGAGATCAAAATGACTTGAGCCTTGTCCAAGGCCACCAATGAGAAGCATCTTGCCTTGGTACTCAACAGCTGTGAAAGCACGACGTAAAGGCAGAGGCATTGTATAGGGAGCTTCTGAAATTGTTTCTGTTCCTAAATCAAAGACATCAACGGCTGCGAGAAATGTTCCTTCATAGTCATTCGGCTTAGTTGGAGTACTATCCCAACCACCAATGAGATACACTTTATTCCCAACAACAATAGATTGGTTTGATGATCTTGGAGTTGTGAGCTTTCCAATGGTCGTCCATTCATTCTTTTCAATATCATAACGGTCAATCACATCAAGTGATTTCCAGTTTGGCTTGTGTTCAGTTGAATAAGCAAATCCACCAAAGGCATAGATATAATTTCCATTGGCCACAACTTGATAGCCATGGGCCTTATGTGGGCGTGGTGCAAGTTCGGTCCACTTATTTGTTTTTTGATCGTAAACAATAGTCGTATCAGTGAATGATTCAGGTGGATAAGTGTGCTCTTGTCCTTGGTGTCCACCAATCATATAAAGTTTTTCATTGTGGAAAACTGTTCCGAATGAAGAGCGTGCATTACCAATGAATGGTGCGAGGTTACCTTGCTTGAAATTCGCTTCACCAACGTATTGTGGAGCATAGTCATCAGCAGCGGCATCGAAAGTAAGACGATTCCATACACCATTATCCATTTGATAAATATAATAATGACCTTCGAAATTTGAAGCAAAGCTTAGTTTATTATCAGGAGAAAAAGTCGGTGCCATCTCATCTGCTTCATGAGTGGTCATCTGTTTTTTCTCTTTTGTAAAACGATCGTAGAGATAGATGTCCCAAGAACCACTTTGTTTTGATGTATAAGCAATGAAGCGCTCATCAAATGACAGAGCAGGGCTCATTCCAATATCAATCACTTCTTTTTTATTCTCAATTCTATCAAAGAAAACAACTTCTTTTTTCCCATTTGTATTTCTTTGATAAACAACAAACTGACCATCACTAGAGGGACGAGGGAAGTAGGCTTCTTCATCTGGTGTAATAGCAGTTAGTTTTTTCTCTTTATCTAACGAAAGACTAAAAATTGAATTTTTCATCCCAACAGGAGCCGAGAAGAAAATTTGTTTATTATTTTTAGTAAACTTAGGGTGAAGAATCATTCCGACCATCGGGACAGAGAGAATAGTTGATTTGTTCAACTCTAAACTGTGGAGGTGAAGTTCTAAATTCTTCTGGCTCACACCGGCCACATAAACAACTTGTTTTCCATCACTGCTGATATCTGGGTATAAATGCCAATCAGAACCAGTAGTTAGCTGCTTCAAAGTCGTTTCAGTTTTAAGGAAAATATGTTTTCCCTCATTACTTTCACGCATAAAAACCATGTCAGCTTGGGCACTTACGCAGTACAGGACAAAGCTGAGTAAAAGACTCATTTTCATTGATAACTCCTCTGGATAAAGAGAATTTATCTAAAGTGGTTTGATATGCCAAACACTATTTTGGAAGAGTCTTCCTGCTACTCAAAAATTAAGGAAAATCATAGAATAGTGAATATGGTTCAGACCTACTTGCATCACATTAAACTATTCCCTGAAAACGTAAAAATCTTCCTCTTAGGAAATTTTGCTCAGGCCTTTGGCCTTTCCATCTACTCACTTCTGTTCAATTTATTTTTGAAAGAAATGGGTTACGGCGAAAGTATGATTGGTCATTTGATTTCGACGACGACTTTGGGGATTACTCTCATGAGTTTTCCAGCTGCGATGATTATGGAAAAGTTTCATGTGAAACATTTGGTAATGGTGGGGACTTTAGTTTCATCATTTTTTTATGTCATGCAAATTTTCTCTAATACCCCGGAAGCCATTTTTGGATTCGGTCTTGTGGCCAGTATGTTTCTGGCCCTCTTTAATATTTCTGTTTCTCCCTTCTATTTAAGAAACTCTACTCCTCAAATGAGAATGCATCTCTTTTCATTAAATTCAGGTTCTGTGATGTTCGCTCATATGTTGGGTTATTTAGTGGGGGGCAGTTTACCTAAGCTGGTTCATCATTTTTATCCGACACTTACTATGATTAGTAATTATCGTATCTCAATTGCGGCAGCACTCTCTATTGTCCTTGTTTCAAATCTTATCTTTAGTCGTATTAAAAGAGTTCCGATCCCTCGTTTAAAACAATCCATGCTTTCTCATTTAAAAGATAAAGATTGGAAGATGATTTTTAAATTAGTCACTCCTAAATTATTCTTTGCCCTTGGTGGAGGACTTATTATTCCTTTCATCAATCTTTACTTAAAAGAGAAGTTTCAGCTCTCAACCCAGATGATTGGTTTTGCTTATGCAGCTCTTCAATTGTTTATCTTTTTAGGTATTTTTGTGACTCCAGCTCTGGTGAAGCGAATGCCACCACTTATGTTTATCATTTTTACAGCCCTTGGCTCAGTTCCTTTTATGGTGGCCATGGCGATCTCTGGAAGTATTGGCATGGTACTTGGGGCCTTCTTTATGAGAGGGATGTTGATGAATATGAGTACACCAGTGACTTCTATGTTTGAAATGGAGCATGTGAAGGAGCAGGAGTGTGTTTTTGCCTCTGCCCTCATTTTGTTTTTTTATAATCTTGTTTATACTTCTACGACTCGAATGGGTGGATGGATGATTGAGAAGTATTCATTCGGTCCAACATTTTATGTGGCCGCAGTTTGTTATCTTGCAGCGATTATTTTTTATTACAAATTTTTTGGACATGAATTAAAAAAGAAAGAAGAGCCTCGAATAGAAACTCAAGACGAAGAAATTTTAGTTCTTTCTAAAGTCGCTTAAAGAATAATATCAGCAATCTTTTTCATAATAAGGGTTAATCCGGCTTCGTCTTTTTCAGAAAAACGAGCAATCTTCGGTGAATCTAAATCTAGAATAGCGATAACTTTATTATTTTTAACAAGAGGAATAACAAGCTCTGATCTCGAATCTCCATCACAAGCAATATGTCCTGCAAAGCTGTGAACATCATCTACTCGCATGACCTTATTATCCTTATAAGATGCTCCGCAAACTCCACGTGTAGGTTTAATACGAATACAAGCGGGCTTACCCTGGAAAGGTCCTAGTACTAACTCTTGGTCATTCTCATCCCAAAGGTAAAATCCGGCCCAGTTTAGATCAGGCATAGCGTGATAAATCCAAGAGCTAATATTGGCCATATTGGCGATGAGATTTTTTTCACCCTCGATAAGTGAGTGAAGCTCAGTATTGAGTGATGAATAGAATGTCTCTATGTCATTGTAATTTGACTGTATAATCCACATAAAAGGACTCCGTTTAAAACATATTCTTACATCAATGGCCTCATGGTGAGCAAGTATGGTTTAAATTTGGCCATGAGAAATATATTGATTGTGCTAAGTGTCGGGTTTCTGAGTCTATCAGCATTCGCAGCTCCAACTTTTATTGAATCTATCTGGCCCGTTAATCCAGTTAAGAGAGAGACGCTTCTTCAAAAAATTCGTGAGCATGCACTCGTAGAAAAATCATATCTTTCACTAGGTGAAACTCATCTTGAATCTGAGTCAGTCATTAAGATCAATACGGAAATGGCCCAGGAATTCTATAATGGGGTAGTAGGAAATAAGCTTACTTTTTGTAGTGAGACACTTTCTCATTTTCTTGATTCTGAAGAAGGTGTCGCTCTCCAAGATAAATCATTCCAGGTGAAGATCTTTAAAAACAATGGTCCTAGTAAAACTGATTTTGCCGATTGTGAAGATGCTGACTCTGATCACTATTTCCTTTATTCTGGAAATTTTCATCAGTATCCCTTTGCTCGCTCTTTCCCAGGGGATTTTCCTGTGACACCTGTGGTGACTCAAGAAAATAATAATATCAAAGCTCAAATGAAAAATTCAAAAGGGCTTTTTGTTACTCAACAAGAACTTGTCTACCTTGAATCTGTGGCCTTGAAATCTTTGTTTAATGAGAAGATGACTGATCTCAAAGAATTTAAATCTCGAGCAGCGACTTTGATTGACCAGATTCAGCTTATCAAATCTCAATTTGAAGTTTTTATTGAATCAGTGAATCCCTTTGAAGAGAAAAAAGGAATCATTCTAGGAAAAGAGCATTTTAAAGCAGATCTTCTTATGGATGAATCTAGCTTTCATTTAATTACGGATAGAAGTTATCGCCCGATTGAAGAGAGTTTTCACTTCCTTAGAAAATTACTTCTTCTTGATCAAAACAAACTTCAGTTCTTTATAGATTATCTAAAGACAAATAAATTTTATTTTTCGGGAAATATCTTCACAGCAAGCTCTTCTGGGGAATTTTCTCAAACAACTTATATTGGCGTTCCTTATTCATTTGATGGACTTTCACACTTGATTCAAACCAGTGATGGAATCATTCTTTCACAGCCTAAAAATACTGAATTTGAGTGTTTTAATAAAGAGGCTGAAGTCGTGGACTGTAATAAGTTTTTTAATAAAACTATTTAAAAAGCGAATGCCCACATTCTTCACTGAAAGCATTATCAATCTGATCCATTTCATTATTGCGATAGTTCCATAACGTCCACTCTTGGCTTCCGACAACATCGGGCTTTTGTAAGTCTTGATTAAGAGTATTTGAGTGCCAGCCACTATGATCAACGACAATCTTGGGTTCAATTCCCTTTTTACGATTATCAGCTAATTTTTTATAGCTCTGCTCACTAAACCATTGTCCCGTTTTAGTATCAAAGACATAGTCATTTTCAACAAAGGCCGTATTAAATTGATAAGCGGAGTCTTGGACTTTGATTTTGAAGGCCTTATTACCTTTTGAGTCTACGAGCTCAGTCATATCATAAACGAGAAATGAGTGGGCCGGAACTCCTGGTTGTTGAACCACGACAAATGAAACTTTCTTTTCATCAACTAGTTCTTTTTTGATTTTGTTGATTTCTTGAAGTTGTTTTTTTCTTTGTTTCTCAATTTGTTTAGAATTTGTTTCATGATTCTTTTCGACATTGGCCTTACCTATAAAGCCTTTGATCCAGTCAAATCCAAGAGTACTTTTCCCCATCTCTTTCTGAAGATATTTTTGCAGGATTTTATTTCTATTTGGATACTTAGGATCATTTACAAAATCATTAAAACTGCTATAGCCATTAATGGAAGTGACCTGATATTTTCCGATTTTTTTAATCACCCGAAAAATTTTTCCTAGTGCAACTCCACATTTAAGTTGCTGATTTCAGA
>DZBG01000131.1 GCA_022729855.1 Bdellovibrio sp. | reverse complement strand
GAAATCAGCAACTTAAATGTGGAGTTGCACTAGGAAAAATTTTTCGGGTTATACTTTTTTATTTGGTTTTGGTCGAACTGATCTCCAGTATGGAGAATTTTAATATATTTTCCCCCGCCAATTTTAATAAAAACATCAAAAATATTTTTAGCCGAAGAGAAAAAATGCTCTATAGGGATTTCTACAAATTCTTCATCAGGTATTACCTCTGGGCCATCACTTCTTTCTGACTCAGGAGTTGTTTTGATATTGCTGACGATATCATTAAAATTTTGTTGAGCATCTATATAGCTGACGAGGTCTGGAATTTCAGTAAAACCTGAAAGAACTTTAAAGGCACCCATAAGAGTAAGTTTTGATTTGATGGATGGTAAGTCTTGATTATCTAGCTCGAGAGATTTAATTGTTTCATTTGAAATGGTGATACTCAATCGAGTGGTCGGACAGTTAAATTTAACAAATTTCATCACAGTGATGGCAGAGTGCTGCTTAAGCTCATAGGCCATCAGGATATGAAAATATTTATTTTGGCCTAGTAAAATCTGGGCATCAATACCAGTTGTGGCATAGGTGGCTTCATAGCCAGCATCATTTAACGCTGAAACGACTTTTACAAAATAATCATTTTCTGGTGCTGCTATTAGAACTTTTAAGGCCATTTTTGTTTCCCTCAACAGTCCTAGTCTATCGGCTGACCGAAGGTAAAGCTTGAGCGGAATAGTCTTTTTGTTTAGCAGATTTTTTACTTCACCATAGTAGGAGCACGTTGTTTTTCGTCTGAAGACATGAAAAACCAAATCATTGCGGCCCCTATATTAAAATAATGGGGATTTTTATAGAGGGGGCTGTCATGGTAAACAGCGCCTGAAAGGTGGTCATAACGGACAAAAGGAACAAATAAAAAGTTTTTATAGCGCTTAGAAATTGCCCATGAAATTTGGGTTCCACTGTATCCACCCTTAGCACGATACTCTGGTCTGCCGGGACGTGCGTATTCAGCACTGACTCCGTAGAAGCGATTGTGAAATTGTCTCGATCCATACTGAAGTCCAATAGAGAACTCTGATGACCAACCAAATGTGGCGTCAGTAGGGCGTGAGAGAAAATTTAAATAGGGAATTGAGTAATAACCTACATGATCAATATATTTCAAATTAGTGGCATAGACAGCTCGGTAGGGCATCTCAATATTTAAGAAGTGATTTCCTGATTTTGACTTCCACATATAATAACGGATCATGGGGCCTAGTTCAAAAGTCGGATCTAGATCTGGCATCCCTTGTCTTGGTGAATTTCCAGGAGAGGGAACGGCCAGTCCTACAGACATACTTAAATCGAAAGTAAATTTTCCAAATTTAAAAAAATGTCCTCGAATAAGTCCATTCTCTGCTTCAATATTAGCTCCACGAATAGTCACAGCAGGGAGAGGATAGACATAGGTTTTGTTACCGGGAGAGCCACGGTATTGGTCAGCATGAATGGGAAGTATTCCTGCACCGGCTTCCCAGAGTGGTAATGGTTCAGCAGCTTGAACAAGTGAGTGAGCAAAAAAAAGAAAGGCCAGTAATGATAAAGTGAAACGCATCACTTGATCATACTGGCCTTTGCTAAAATCGGAAATGATTAATCTAAGTTTTCAATAATTGTGGCCACACCTTGACCAAGTCCAATACACATTGTGGCCAGACCATACTTCTTATTATTTTGACGAAGTTGGTGGGCAAGAGTTCCTACAATACGTGCTCCAGAACAACCAAGTGGATGGCCAAGAGCAATGGCACCACCATTTAAGTTTACTTTTTTGTCTGCATCACCAAGAAGGCCCAGATCTTTTAAGACTGGAATTGATTGTGCGGCAAAAGCTTCATTAAGTTCGACAATATCCATATCGGCCATTTTAAGACCAAGCTTTCCAAGAACTTTTTTAGAAGAGGCAACAGGGCCATAACCCATGATTGATGGCTCACATCCAGTTGCAGCGATGGCCTTGATTTCTGCCATAGGTTTTAGACCAAGAGCTTTGGCCTTCTCTTCACTCATGATAAGAACACAACTTGCTCCATCAGAAAGTGCTGAAGAGTTACCAGCGGTCACTGTTCCGTTACGAGGATCAAAAACGGCAGGAAGCTTACCAAGTGTTTCAACAGTTGTTTCAGGACGAATCACTTCATCATAATTAAGCATGATAGGAGCACCTATTTCATCATGAGCACGAGTGGCCACTAGCTCATTTTTAAAGCGGCCTTGAAGTGTGGCCTCATGAGCTTTACGGTGAGAAGCAGCGGCGAATTCATCTTGAGTTCTGCGGTCGATACCGTGAATCTTTGCCAGTAGTTCTGCTGTGAGTCCCATTGAACCTGCACCTTTGGCAACATACTTTGCAAGAGCAGGGTTAAAGTCCACTCCGTGAGTCATAGGAACATGTCCCATATGCTCAACGCCACCACAAAGATAGATATCTCCTTGCTCTGACCAAATACCTTGAGCCGCCATATGGATAGCTGTCATTGAAGAACCGCAAAGTCTATTGACTGTTTGAGCGGGAACCGTTTTTGGAATTTCTTCGACAAGAAGAGCAGAGTTTCTTGCCACGTTATAACATTGTTCAAGAGTTTGCTGAACGCATCCCCAGATGATCTCTTCAATCTCTGCTGGGTTAACATTTTTTTGACGTTTTAAAATTTCTCTCATGAGGTGCGCTGATAATTCCTCGGCACGAACATTTCTAAATGCTCCTGCTTTTGAGCGACCCATAGGAGTTCTAATAGCATCAACAATTACAACTTTTTTCATATAAACCTCAATTAAACTTGATAGAATTTTTGATTATTTTTTGCCATCTCACTCATCTTAGGTGTGAACTCATAAAGTTTCCCAAGGTGAGCATATTTCTTAGATTCTTCTTCAAGTTTGGCCAGTCCGATAGAGTCTGCGTATTTTAAAGTACCAGCTCTGAATGGAGGAAAGCCAAGACCTAGAAGAAGTCCCATATCGACTTCTGTGGCAGTATTCACAATATTATCTTCAAGACATCTTGCTGATTCAATAATCATGGGAATCATCATACGCATAACAATTTGCTCGTCAGTGACTTCCACTTTTTGTTTTACTACTTTTCCAATAATGTCATAAACCGCAGGATTGACGATCTTCTTAGGTTTTCCTTTTTTATCGATTTCGTATTCGTAGAAACCTTTTCCATTTTTTTGGCCAAAACGTTTTTGTTCATACATTTCAGCAAGAATTGTTTTCTTTGAAAATCCCATACGATCAGGGAAACCTTCGGCCATAATTTTTGAAGCATGCTCACCAGTATCAATTCCTACAACATCAAGAAGGTAGGCAGGTCCCATAGGCCAGCCAAATTTCTCCATGACCTTATCAATTTTTTGGAAATCAACACCATCATCAATTAAGAAAATAAATCCATTGAAATAAGGAAAGAGAATTCTATTCACTAGAAACCCCGGGCAATCGTTGACAACGATAGGAGTTTTTCCCATTTGTGTTGCGTATTCAACTCCGCGAGCGATAGTGGCTTCAGAAGTTTTGGCCCCACGGATAATTTCAACTAGGGGCATACGGTGAACAGGATTAAAAAAGTGCATCCCACAAAAGTTTTCAGGACGCTTGAGACCCTCAGCTAATTTTGTGATTGAGATTGTTGAAGTGTTTGAAGCGAGAACTGTCGTGTCAGTTACATTTTTCTCAACATCTGCGAGAACAGCACTTTTCACTTTTTCATTCTCTACGACTGCTTCTACAACAAAGTCAGCATCTTTAAAATCAGCATATGAAAGAGTTGGTGTGATTGAGCTAATAACTTTTGCCATTTTCTCAGTCGTCATTCTTTTTGTTTCAACAAGTTTATTAAGAAGCTTTCCAGCTTCATTCATCCCAAGCTCAAGTTGCTCGTGCTTGATATCTTTCATGATCACACCCACACCTGAGCTAGCTGATTGATAAGCAATCCCGCCACCCATAATTCCGGCACCAAGTACGGCGCCAAGTTTTGTAGGAGTCGTATCTTTAGTCATCTTCTTACCGATCTTTTTAAGATACTGATCACCTAAGAAAACTTGCACTAAACATTCAGCTGTCGAAGTTTTTGCACAAGCTGCAAAGGCTTCATGCTCAAACTTGATAGCTTCATCACGACTCTTAAGAGAGCCTTTTTGCATGCTCTCAATGGCCTTAAGAGGAGCAGGATAATTGGGCCCAGCTGTGCCAGCGATAAAAGCTTTTGAGCCTTCAAAGCTCATCATCGATTCAATTTTATCTAGTTTAAGAGGTGCTTTCTTCTGAGCTGTTTTGCTCTTCCAGTCTAGCTCACCTTTGATAGCGCGATTTAAAGTAAGAAGGGCCACTTCCATTAGTTTTGAATCTTCAACAACTGCATCAAGGGCACCAAATTTAAGACACTCTTCTGCCTTATAATTTTTTCCCATGGCAATCCACTCTATAGCGTGATCTGTTCCAATTAAACGTGGAAGACGAATTGTTCCTCCCCATCCTGGAATAATCCCAAGTTTTGTTTCAGGAAGTCCCATTTGAGCTTTAGTTGATCCCACTCGAAGACTCATGGCCAAAGCAATCTCGCATCCGCCACCAAGAGCAAAACCATTAATGGCCGCTACTGTAGGGAAGGGAAGATCTTCATAACCAGAGAAGACGTCATTGATGCTTGCAATCCATGAAACCATTTCAGCTTCAGTCTTTTTAAAGTGAGTAAGGAATTCTGTGATATCAGCACCAAAAACAAATCCATTTGGTTTTCCAGAAGCGAAAATGAGTCCAATGGCATCAGTTTGTTTTTTGATCACATCCAGTGCCTCTTTAAGTTCACTTAAAGCGACCGAGTTTAGGATATTGGCCGATTGATCTAATAGATCAAAAGTTAAAGTAAGAATGCCGTCAGACGATTTTTCGAGACGAAAGGCCTTGCCAGAAAAAAGCATATTGAACTCCTTGAAAGTGAGATTATTTTAAATCTATTTGCTAATTAAGGCCAAGCATCTTGTGTTATAATCCCTTCATGAAACATTCAATTAAAGATGTTATTCTTGTCTTTCTTGCTCTTCTTCATTTGGGAATTATAGTTTTAGTCTTCACAACAAAACTGCCTGTTTCAGTCTTGATTCTCTGCGCTCTTCTGGTCATACTTCTCACTGGCACAAATTATCAGTGTATCAGTCATAATTTTTTACATAATCCATTCTTTAAGAGTGAGCTTTCGAATCAAGTATTCTCTCTGGTAAATTCTCTGTGCTTAGGACTTCCTCAGTCATTGTATCGTGAGCACCATATGAACCATCATCGTTATAATAATGACCCTGTCAAAGATGATTCATCGACTTTTAAGTTTGGGAAGAATCATAAAGAAGAAAATATTATTAGTTATTCATTTATTGGTGTTTTTAGAACTGACTTGAAGGGACTTTATATTCGCGCCAAAAAGCATGGCCCGCTTGTGGGGATAGAGCTTATCTCGGTCTTATTATTTTTTGTTCTTCTGCTTGAACTCAATCCCTTATTATTTTTTATTTTTTATCTTCCAAGTTGGTATTTGGGGCAGGTCTTTGCTCTTATGGAAAACTATGCAGAACACCACGGGGCCCAGCTTCATGATCGTCAAAGGGATAGTGTGAGTTGCTATAATAAAGTTTATAATTTTTTGTGGTTTAATAATGGCTATCACCAAGAACATCATTACCGTCCTATGATACATTGGACGGAAATGGAAAAAGTAAGAGTGGAGTTACCTGAGGATCGTAAGATTGTTCGGATTTTTCATCTCACCAATATTTTTTAATCAGAGTTGATTAAGATAGTTTACGGCCTTAACAATCTCACCAGTTTCATAAAAATCTACAGCGATAAAATTAGGGCGATGACTTAAGGCTTTCTGGCATTTTATGGCACGCTCAACGATAAAGGAAAAAGTGTTGGCTTTTTTATTGGCCATCTTCCTTCCAAAAATATTCGTGACAAAATTATTAAGAATAAAAAGGGGGTTCTTTTGAACTCCGCGATTAATACGACAATCAAAATTGTCTGTATCTGAAACACTATAAGAAGTGTCAAAAGCATAATCCCATAGAGGAGAGTACCAAGAAGGACCACCTTCTTTAATCTCAGTAAAAATCAGTAATCTTTTATTGGCCTTAATCAGCTCAAGGAGAGTTGGCCAGTGTTTCTGGTGAGTAGGGTCGTAGAGATAAGAATTGAGTTTGGAATTTTGAAAACTTGATTCTACCTTCTCTCCAGTAACATGACTTTCAAAAAGGATAGTCAGTACCTCATGAGGATTTTGATCTAAGAATTTTTTTAAGATATTCAAGGTTTCACTAATTGGGCTTCCGCCAAGGAAACAAAACTTATGGCAGCTATAGACTTGATCATTATATTGATAGAGATCAATCATAAAAGCACGGATGCCATCATTAAGCTGTTTCTCCATTCCATTGACTTGATTAGTGGCAAAAAATCCAGTGGAAGTAGAGTTGTGAGTGGTAGGGTAAGTAATATCGTTATAAGCGCGCTCGCAAAGAGCGGGAGAGCCATTGCAAGCTAAAGTGGCAGCAATGGTGAGTTTCGTTAAGATTAATAATAAAAGAGGCATCATTTTTTAGAGAGCTTGAAAGACATCAAAAACTTTTTTCGCCCAAGCTTTTGCAATAGGCGTTCCCAGGGTATTCCAATAGTGAACTCCATCACCACCAGTCGCTGGGTACTTAGTGACTAAATCACTTTCAAAAATTTCACAATAATCTCCGGCCACTTCTTTAATAATTTTTTTTAGTCGTGGTCTTGATTCTGGATTCTTTCTTGCGTCAGGTGGAGTGACCCAAAGGCATTTGATTTTGTTTTCTTTTGCTAAATCTAAAATAACCCAACTACCATTTCCTAGTGCAACTTTTCTTCATCATAACTTCATAA
>DZBG01000130.1 GCA_022729855.1 Bdellovibrio sp. | reverse complement strand
TTTATTGACTTAAATTAAGACCGATTTTGTGTCATAGGTGCTCGGACAGGACAGTAGCCAAGCTCAATTTCAAGTAAACCCAAAATCTCATGAAAAAGTGTGGCCGTTAGAATATCATCTTTCTTTTGGGCCTTGAGAGAAGTCATGCGAGCAAGATTACATTCAATTAATTGGCGCTCAGGGTAGTTCACACAAGTTCTCACTGTATTATAGCGATCAACAACATCACTTTCTACAACATCGATATCCAAATTATTAACTGTATCCACAACAGCATCAGGATTGAGCATCTTAAAGACTTTTGATCCCATCTCCGACTTAATAAATTGTCCAATTTGAAGTGAACGCTTCTTTAATTCAAGCTCCAGTTCATCACCACCGTTCCCACCACCATGATGAGCAAGAGGGGCTGGTTTTTTAATCGTTTGGGCAAAACTTGAAAAGCTAATGAGTGCCACAGCAATCATTGAGATCGTCTTTTTCATGGAGGCTCCTTCTTATTGTAAAGTATCTACTTTTTTATCTTCTAATATTGTTCGAGGGAAAAAATTGAAACAAAATTCATAAACTTCTTCTTTTTCACTCTGTTTACTAATAGTAACTAATTTATCAAAAAACTCTTGAGCGGCTTTTTTGAATGCCGGCATTTGCTCTTGGCCAATGGCCAAAGTCTCAAAGCGAAAATATCTCTTATCTACAGTGAGATTAAAGAGTGCCTCTCGTGCAGCTTCCATATTTTCTGCGTGACGAAGGCGCAGGGACATACTGGCAATATCGTCAGTTGTCATAAGGTGGACATCACCAACAATCATCTTATCTTCTGAGTCACGGGTAATATAACCAACACGTTCGAGGCGATGGATGGCCTCGATAACTTGTGCTTCTGTTTTTCCAAGGCGTTCAGCAATGTAATTTGTATTTTGAACGAAGTTCTTCGTTTCAATCAAACAGAGGATTGAATAATAAATGGACTCACTCACCAGGTGATAGCTGTCCGTATCTATTTGAACGCGATCGAGGGAGACAGGTGTTTCTTGATCGTTCTCAATAATATTGATGAGAGTCTGTTTTTTATCTGGGGCAAGTGATAATTTATTAATGATTTTCTTTTGAAGCGAAGGAGAGAAGTGTCTTTTCTCATTGAGAAATTCAGACAAAGCACCTGGCTGCAAATCAAGGGATTTGGCAAATCCTCTTAATGAAACGAGAGGGTTCTTCGCTTGCATTTCTGACAAGCGAAGGAATAAAACCTTTCTCAGTTCGTATTGTGCTTTTGATGTTTCCATAATTAGGGCCAGAACCTATCATTTTTTTTGGATCATTGTGTTCCAAACTGATGGGCATGTAATAAATTCATACCCATCAGTTCAAATTAGCGTGTCATTCTTTCTAAAACGATTTTTGTCGTTTCAATTTCTTTAGCTATCTCAAAGGTTGACTCAATTGTTTGAAGCTTCTCAATAAAATTTTGTGAATTGTGAAGAGAAGTAATCACTTCTTGAATGGCCTTTAAACTTGCCTGAGAAGTTTCAGGAGCTGTTTGAAGTACAGCAAGTGCACGAGCGATAGATTTTTTCATTGGAGTAATGTATTGAGTACGATCAGCATCTCCTACCAGAGTTTCGACATAAAGAAGAGTTTCCAGAAGAAAGCTCACATGTGCAGCAGCTTCTGAAGCTGGCACATAAACAGGACCATTTCCACCGCGAGAAGTTCCCCAACGACGTGGAAGAATATTGATGGCCTTTACTTTAATCGAGCAGTTCGAATTATTTGTGATCTCAATATTGCGAGCGTTATTTCCAGCAGTAATGATTTTGCTTCTGAAGCCTTTAAGACCACCTTGAATTTGAATATTCTGAAGACCGTATCCATCAAATGAAATCTGAGCACTAGATTTTCCGCAGAAAAAACCATTCTTTACTTCTAAAGTAACACGGTCAATAAATGTGAAACGAGGAAGAGGAATAATTTTAGTATCCCCTGAAGCGATCTTATAAGTTTCAGCGATTTTAATGGGGGCCAAAACTATTTCAGTTTCTACTTGGGCAAAAACTGAAAATGTAAAAAGAAGAGAAAAAATTAAACTAAGCGATTTCATATAATTTCCTTTTATTAATAAAATTATTCAAGATCTCTTGATAGGGCCTGAGTCATTTCCATTAGATCACGGGCCACATCGTAAAATGCTTCTACTTCCCAAAGGCCATCAAATTTAGTTTGGTTTCCGTCTACAAAGGCCACGATTTCATAAACAGCTTTATGTGTTTTTGCAGAAAGTGGTCCGTAGTTTTTAAGTGTGATTTCTGCTTTCGTTGCTTTCACTTTAAGTGGAAGATAAACAGTTGAGTACTCCATAGGTGTTACATAGTCTCTCATTGCCGTTGCAAGACGAACGTAGTTTTGAAATCTCTCAGATGTACAGTACTCGTAAACTGGACCACGTGTAGAGGGACGTGCTGTTCTTGATTGAGCGGCTGCAAGTGGTGAGTAAAGTGCAGAACCAAGAGCTAGTAGTGATACAAGTGTAAGTGCAAATTTCATAAGGTCTCCTTGTTGTTATAAGTCCAAAGTTTGTAAACACTTTGGAATTTGGGTTTTAATTTTTTTAGTGAATTGTTTTAAGCTTCTTTTGTAATGTTTTTGTGAGTAGCCGCATGAAGTCCCTTCAGTGCTAAGAAGGGCAGTGCTCTCACCAGTTCTTGTGTTCACTAGCTCTGTTGTGAGGCGGTAGATATTTCGATTATTACCTCTGCAACCTGTATCACTCGTCTCCTTGCCATTAATGACTACGACCCAGTTGGGACGACTTGAATGATAGCTGTAACCTGCATTTGTTAGTTTTTTGACGGCAATAGTGAAGAGTGATGATCTAATTGAGTTGTGAATATTGTTAAGCTCATGAACTGAAAGAGTGCAATTGTCTGTCTCATCAAAAAGATAAGAAGAAAATTTCTTCGAGAATAATTTTATCCTAAACTCAGGAAGAAAATCTCTTGAGCCTTCCATCTGTCTTTTAAGATTGAAAAGACTTTTAATGATGAAATTTGTTTTGGTCTCTGCACTTCCTTTAAGACCAAAATGTTTTGAAAGAATAATCTCTCCACCATTTTGAGTACTCATTAAAAGTGGGTACTCACTATAGCTGTCGGCCCAAATTATTTTGCTCGTTTCTAGGAGTTTAATGGCTTCAGTAAGGTCTTCATCAAGAAAGACTCTCGCTTCAATAGAGCTTTTAATTAAGGTCTCTATCCTCTTGTTCCAAGATTTGAGAATGGCCTCTTTACTTGAGACTCCTTGCGCAAAAGCATGGGCCGTAAGCAGAGCAAAAGCTAATAAAATAGAATATTTAACAAGTTTGTTGACCATATGACTCCATCAATATGTATGGAGTTATAGGACGTCGGTGAGCAGCATTTCAAGAAGAATGGAACAGACCGTTCCAAAAACTGTTCCATATAACGTGGAACAGTTACTTAGCTTAGTGAGCGTCCACTGGTTTTACCGGCCCCGATTTTAGTCTCAGTGTATAGAGCGGAATAAAAGCAAACATAAAAACAATCATGATGGTCCATATGAGTTGATTAAAGCTCATCATAAAGACTTGATTAGAAATTCTCAGATAGAGAGATTGAAGGGCGGCATCTTGTCCCGTGGCAAATCCAATATCCATAGGCATCTTACTCATCATCGCGTTCACTGATTGATTGTACATTGTGATGGTGTTTCGATTGAGAAGAGAAATATTTGAAACAATATCAAGATAGTTTTGATGGCTCTTACTTGTCAGTAATGTTCCTACCATAGCAATTCCGATACTTCCTCCAATCTGCCTGAAGAGATTGAGAAGCCCTGAAACCTGGCCCATGGTTGCTCCCTTAAACTGACTTAAGATTCCCGAATTAATCGGAACAAAGAGAAAGGCCATGGCAAAGCCACGCACATAAAGCGCATGAAGAATTTCATCCTTACCTGTTTGTGGAGAGAAGAGAGTCATCATGTATAGACAAAGCTCAATGGAGATAAGACCAACAAAAATTAGTTTTTTAACACTCACGCCTTTTGTCATGGCATTTCCCACCACTGGCATCATCGCCATAGTCACAAGTGAGCCCGGAATAAAAAGCTCACCAGTTTGGGTCGCTGAATAGTGGAAGATGCGTCCTACAAAAACAGGAAGCACAAAAACGACACCATAAAGGAAATAGCCAAGAAGTCCCATGAGGGCCACTCCTGATACAACAATACGGTCAGTAAAAAGGCGAATATTGATGATAGGGTTTTTTACTCTTAACTCCCACCAAACAAAAGCGGGAAGACAAATGGCGGCGAGAATAGCATTAAGGATAATAATATTTGATGAGAACCAGTCATCAGCTTCACCGCGCTCAAGAACAAATTGCAAACAACCTATTCCTAGGACGAGAAGGGCGAGTCCCCAAGCATCAAAACCTTTCTCTTCCACTTGATCTTTTTCATCTTCAGTTTTTTCACGGTTAAAGATACACATCGCTCCGAGGAAAAAAGCAAGAAGTCCTAGTGGAAGGTTTACATTGAAGATAGATCTCCAGCCAAACTGATCAGTAAGATATCCCCCCATTACAGGCCCCAAAGTTGGGCCAATCATGACACTCATTCCGAAAATAGCTCCTGCGATTCCAGCTTTTTCTTTTGGAAACTGTTCATAGATAAGAGTTTGTGATGTCGGAAGAAGAGCACCACCGGCCAGACCTTGAAAAATTCTAAAAATTGTAAGAGTTAAAAGATTAGGGGCGAATCCACAGGCAACTGAGGTCGCTGTGAATAAAAGAATACAACCGAGATAATATTTACGACGGCCAATCTTTTCACCAAGCCAAGCAGAGAGGGGGAGAACCACAGCATTGGCAATAGCGTAGCCAGTAATAACCATACTAATATCTTCAAGTGTACAACCAAGGTTTCCCATCATTGTTGGGAGGGCCACATTCACAATTGAGGTATCAATAATCTCAAGGAGTGAGGCCAGTACAGCAACAAAAATAATCAGAGGGGCTTGTTTATTAGCTGGCATATATTATTCTTTAGTTTTTATGAACTTTTACAAAAACAGAGAGCCCTGCTTTTAAATAATCCACATCTTCTTCTTTTGTATTTTCAATACTAATTTTTACTGGAATACGCTGAACCACTTTTGTAAAGTTTCCTGTGGCATTATCTGGTGGCAGTAATGTAAAAGTGGCTCCCGTAGCCGAGCTTAAACTTAATACTTTCCCTTTATAAGAGCGTGAAGTGAATGCATCCACTTCAATTTCAACTTCACTTCCGACTTTGATTCCCTTGATTTCTGTCTCTTTAAAATTCGCCGTAATCCATCTGGGTCCTGCATCAACAAAACCAATAAGAGGAACACCTGGGGCCGCAAATTGCGCTACCTCAACTGATTTCTTAGCAATAAATCCATCACTCGGTGCTTTAATTTGAGTTGAGTCCAGATTAATTTGTGCTTGAACCACACGTGCATTGATCGCCTCATATTTAGCTTTAATATCTGAGAAAGAAGTTGAAGCTTTGTCATACTGCTGTTGAGAGACCACACCTTTTGAGTAAAGCTCTAGGAGACGATGGTAGTTCTTATCAGCATCTTTTTTTCTGGCCTCCATTGAAACCAGATCACTTTGAACTTGTTTAAGTGTGTTTTCATAATCGCGAGGATCAATTTGGATAAGAACTTCACCGGCCTTCACTTTCTGGCCTTCTTCAATATTTACTTTTGTCACAAAGCCCGCCACCTTAGGAGCAAGCATGACTGTATGGGCCTCAATCTGAGCATTATCAGTCCCAATGAAATTGATGTATTCATAAAATAAATAAGCACCTACCATAAGTGTCACTGCACCTATGACGATAAAAATGTTTTTTCTTTGCTTCATATAATCCTCTGCTTAGTTGAAATCTGTTAGTTTTTCGCCAAGGGCCAGTTCTAAATTAATAAGTGATTCGATTGATCCAATCTGTGAGTTTACAACTCCGGCCTTCGCATGAAAGAGTTCTGACTCGGCATCAAGGAGATCAGTATTGGTTTTTGTGCCTACTTTAATGGCCTCTCTGGCAGGTCTCACACTTTCAGTTGCTTTTTCTACATCTGCCAAACGTGACTTATAAACATTGCAAAAATAAACAAACTTACGTCTCCAAAGATCAAGGTCTTTTGTTGCCTTGATTTTGGCCTGACGGAGAGTTCTTTCTGTTTGATAAGTTTGCTGAACAGTTTGTTTTGATCGGGCCACAGAGCTCATCCCATCAAAGAGATTCCAGTTTAAGCTCAGACCTACTTGGTAGGCGTTTCTATAATCGTTGGTGAGATTAGTCGTTAGGTTATTATAAAATTGGTATTGCCCGAAGAGTGCTAGTTTGGGAACAAAATATCTTGAGGCTGCTGATTCTTTAAAACCCATACTTTGTGATTTGTACTCAAGGGCCGTAATATCTTGGCGTTTTGAAATCTTTCCCTCATCAATTTTTGTCACGAGATTAAGATCTAGAACCGGAAGCTTCCCTGTGATTTCTCTGTCCTCAGAGTCATGGCCCAAAATTTCAGCGAGCTCGCGTTTGGCAATTTCAATATTGTCTTCAGCATTCATGAGTTCAGATTCAGCAGCACTTACTTTCACTTCAACGAGAAGCTGATCATATTTAGTTGCAATTCCTGCTTTTCTAAAAAGTTTTACGTCTTTGAGATGGTCCTCAAGCATTTTTACATTTTGAAGGGCCACATCTTTCAGAGTCACTGTGGCCAGTGCCCGATAGAATTGAAGGGCCACTGATCTTTCTGTTTGAAATTTTACCCAGTCGCGCTCATTAATAGCAGCTGATTCAGCGGCATTACCGGCACGTAGATTATTGGTACTAGGGCGTGTCCTCATTTAATCATAATCAACTGAAATAATATAAATCCACG
>DZBG01000129.1 GCA_022729855.1 Bdellovibrio sp. | reverse complement strand
ACTCCAGGATCGTTTGCCATATTAATTCTTATCGACAAATCTTCAATATCAAGATTTTCAATATCTAAACCAACTTGATAGGCATCATTTAGAGACAAATTTCCACGATGTATAAGCTCGGAATAAAGCTGAGAGATGTCACTGTTTTGAAAATTACCTGTTAGGGTTTCATCAACAGGAACATCTATGTTCACCTGTGTTAGTAAATGTTTAATCGAATCCATGTGCGCCTGTTCTGAACCAGAAATATTGTTAAACACTTTCGACCCGTATCGACTTCCCAACGCTAAATAAACGTCTCTTGCGAGTTTTTCCTCTTCCCACATGAAAAGTAGATCATCTTTTTCCTGATTACTTAATTCAGTCGTAATTGTTGCAAGAAAAGCTTTTTGGTTATTTCCATTTCCGCCTCCTTTACCTCCCCCAGCTTCGCTCTGGCACCCCGTGGCAAAAAAACTCAAAAATAGCATGATCAAAAATGGTGTGCGTAATTTGAAAATCATAACTTCTCCCTATGTAGGTTTAGAGCGAGCCAACCTACTGATTTTACAAAAGGCGTTAAAAACCTCTCTGCCTTATACAATTGTATATCATTTTCAGTCGTTTGTATATAGACTTCAGAAATGAGCACAAAAGAACAAGTTATAACGTCTGCTATTGAATTATTTTCTCAACGTGGTTTCGACGGTGTTTCCATCAGAGAAATTGCAAGTTTGGCGAATGTTCATTTTTCGAGTATTCGTCAGCATTTTGGTGACAAAGAAAAACTCTATAAGGCATGTATTTCTAAACATGGTGAATGCCGACTTCTATCTGCCCAAAGATTTCTAAGTACTAAGCCAACAAGTTCAGAGGATATGCGCCTTCGCCTCGGTTATGCAGTCGAAGATGTCTTTCGTATCCATAATGAAAATCCATTTTTAACAAAGCTTATTTTGCTGGAGATTGAATCAACCAATCCTCGTGCTGATGCAATATTAAAAAGTACGATGGTAGCGATGATTGAAACGTTTGCTGCATTTTTCAAAGAATGCCAACACAATAAATATCTTGATTCTAACTTAAATCCACTTTTTATAACCCAATCTCTGATGGGAGTTATTCATCACTTTATTAGAACTGAGCCTATAAGAGGGAGATTACTTGCACATAAAACGCTGAAAGATAAAGAGACTAAAGAGCTAATGGTTCAAAATATTATTACTCTATTTCTTGGAAATAAATAAAAGCATGGAGTTTAAAATGAAAGTTATCACCTTAATTACCCTTTTTTCCTTTTTCTTAGGAAGTTCATTCGCAACTGAAAGCAAGAAGCATCATCATGAAGATACTTCGAAGGCCATGTCACTCAATGATGGAAAAAAGTGGGAGGTAGACCCAAATATGAGAAAAAACATGCAAGCGATTCATGAAAGACTAGAAAAGACTAAAGGATTAATTAAAACAAACAAGATAAAACAAAATGACTACTCAGAACTTAGCGATGTCATTTCAACTTCGGCCCAATCAATTGCGGCTACTTGTAAAATGGAGCCCAAAGCCGACTCAACATTCCATGTTATCCTTGAAGATTTATTCTCTCTTTCCGAATCACTTAAAGAAACGAAGAAGACAAAAGATTCAATTAAACATTTAACACATGCTCTTAAAAAATATTCCAAATATTTCAATCAAAACTTTTAAAGGACTTTATTATGGAATTATTAATAAATAAACCTAAACGACCTCTTTGGATTAGTCTTTTTTCAGTGGTGGCCATTTTATTCGGTATAGCGACTATCAAAGAAGGTGGAACAGTTCTATTTACTGAAGCAGGTCAGAAGAGTGCTGGTAACTACGTTCCCTTTGTTCTTTGGTTTAATTTTTTTGCAGGATTTGCGTATATCGTAGCAGGTATTGCGTTATATAAACTCAAGTCTTGCTCGCTTCGTTTGGTGTTAGTGATTGCTATTTCTACTTCCATTGTCTTTATCCTTTTCGGCCTCCATATATTTAATGGTGGTGCTTATGAAATCAGAACAGTGGCAGCAATGACAATCCGATCATCTCTATGGATACTCATTGCCGCAACAGTACTACGTACAAGGGCTTTGAAGCCGATTAATTGTCAATATTAAGTAGGGATTTTTAATGAACAGATACTTAAATTCTTTTTCAATAGTCTTCATTGTAATGAATATCGGTCTTGCAAACGGACAGACCGAAAATATTTCTCTTAAAGACACAGAAGTGTGGGCGCTAAATAGTTCTTATAATGCAAAGGCCCTTGAAGCTGAGGGAGACGCTATTGGAAATAAGATGACAGCTCAACGCTCTCTTCTTTTCCCTAAGATTACATTAGATGCAACTTATAAGTACTTAAGTGAAATTCCAGAATTAAATTTTCCAGGGGGGGTAAAGGCACCATTTGGAGATAACCAAAACTATTCTGTCGGCCCCATCTTAACCTGGACGGTGTGGGACTTTGGTTCGGTACGTAAGACGGTAAAAGGAATTGAGTCACAAGGGATATCAAAGAAGCATGAAAAGAGCTTAGGCAATAGACAAATTTTATTATCATCTAGATTGGCCTATTTTAAGATTCAACTCCGAACAGAGCAGAAACGACTCGTGGGTGAATCTTTGAAACTTGCAGAATCTCAACATAGGGATATACAAAATCGCATAAAAGCAGGTTCGGCCAACCGTATAGACTTACTTTTCTCCCACAAAGAAGTGCTAAACTTCAAGCTTCAGTTTCGTCAGATTCAATCTGACCTGTCATCAGACATTAGAGATTTGTACGCCCTGATAGGTAAAAATGACTCAAATGATATTTCTCTCTCAATAGAGGTCGATTCTATTCTATCTTCCCTCAAAGAACTCTATGACAAATATGGGGACAGTCAATTAGACGAAGCCCAATTAAGCCAGCATCCATTGATCCAAATGCACATTGCTAACGTGGAATCTAATCGCCTCATAGCTGAAAGTTTTAAGGCCAACCAGCTTCCTAAACTCTCTCTATTTCTTAAATCATCCCTAGACTATCCCAATGGGCCTGTCCTCGAGCAGATTCATCAAAATACAATAGGAGTAGCAATTACCATGCCACTCTACGAGGGAGGAAAATCTTCCAGTGAATCTGCAGAAAAAGAAAATCTTGCAAGGTCTTTTGAAAATCGTCAAAACCAAGCACGGGTAGACATCATTCGAGATTGGAATAAGGCGAAAGATCAGTTAAATGGGCTCCGAGACAAAAGTGGAATTTATAAAAACTCGGTTAGTGAAAGTCTTGAACATGCCACGCTCGTTTACAGTTCTTACCGTGCCGGAAAAACTAGCTTTCTTGAAGTTCAAACCGCCAATCTCCATGCGCTAGAGACAAGGGTCCAATCGACAACGAACGATGTTCAAATGTTAATTCAACTGGCATATCTTGCAAGTATTTCCGAGGGGCTATAATAATGAATACTAAAAAATCTTTTAATAAAAAACTTCTTATCCCCATTCCTATCATCATCATTGGAATTTTGGTCTATGTCTTTTTTATTCGAAAAACTGATTTCCTATACACTGGCACAATAGAGGCTACAAAGATTGATATCTCATCCCGTATTTCATCTGTGATTTCGTCATTTCCGGCCGAGGAAGGACATAAAGTGAAAAAGGGTGACCTCCTTGTTCAAATGGCCTGTGAAGACTTGAAGCTGAACTTCGAAATTGCAAAGACTGACTTTGATCGTGCAGATCGACTTTTTAAAATTGGGTCACTTTCTCAGGAAAACTTTGACCATATCAAGGGGAAAAGAGATGATTCTTCGCTCAAATTGGACTGGTGTTCGATAGTTGCTCCCAACAATACTACTATTTTAACCACCTACCGAGAAGAAGGAGAATACGTCACTCCTGGAACCAAACTACTAACACTCATTAACCTTTCTGAAGTTTGGACATATATTTATATCCCCCAACCACTTTTGGCACAAATTTCTATTGGCATGAAAGTCATTGGATTTCTTCCGGAACTGAAGATGCGCCCATTTGAAGGGCATATTTCCTATATCAGTGATGCCGCTGAATTCACTCCAAAAAATGTTCAAACTCGTGAAGAGCGAACACGACTGGTCTTTGGTGTCAAAGTTACTTTTCTTAACCCTGATGAGCTTTTAAAGCCAGGAATGTCACTTGAAGTAAAACTGGAATAGAAAAATGCAGCAAATGAGTATTGGAATTAAAATTAATAATATCAAAAAAAAGCTTGGCCCAAACCAAGCACTGAATGGTGTTTCGACTCATTTTGAAGAAGGACTACTCCATGGGTTAATCGGGCCTGAGGGGGCCGGAAAAACGACACTCCTTAGAACACTCCTTAACTTACTGACTCCAGATGAAGGCACAGTTCAGTTCACGAATCATGGCACGAACATCGATTATAACAGTATTCGATCTTCAATTGCTTATATGCCACAGCAACAGAGTTTATATGCAGATTTATCCATTTCAGAACATCTGGATTTCTTTCGTGATCTATATCAAATTCCTCAGGATGTTTATCTAAAGAGAAGGGAAGAACTTTTACATATTACTCGTCTTGATAAATTTATTGATCGTCCAGCAGGGAAACTTTCCGGGGGAATGTATAAGAAACTTGGTCTGATGTGTGCCCTCCTTCAATCGCCAGCAGCAATATTATTAGACGAGCCTACCAACGGAGTTGATCCAATCAGTCGTCGCGAATTCTGGGATCTACTCCATCGTCTTTCAAAAGAAAACATTCTTATCATTTTTGCGACGGCCTATATGGATGAAGCTGAACGATGCGACCGGGTCCATATTCTTTCAACCGGAAGCCTCATTGCAGAGGGGACACCACGCGGAGTTCTAGAAAGAGAAAACGTCGAAAGTTATGATGCTCTCTTTATAAAGAGGGCCGCAGAGGGAGTATTGTGACTAATATCCCAGTAAATGCAGTCGATGTCTCAAACCTAACTGTTAAATTTGGTGATTTTATTGCAGTTAACAATATTTCATTTTCAGTTGAGAAAGGTGAAATCTTTGGATTTCTAGGCTCCAACGGAGCTGGAAAAACAACAACCATTCGCGTTTTATGCGGTCTACTCTTACCAACATCAGGAAAAGTGAAGGTCTCAGATGTAACATATGATCAGGGAATTGAAGCGATTAAAGCAAAGGTTGGCTATATGTCGCAAAAATTTACACTTTATAATGACCTATCCATTCAAGAAAATTTTGCATTTACAGCAAGTCTTAGAAAAATTCCATCAGACACTCTTAAGAGAAGAACTAAAGAGCTACTTAGCTTTATTGGCTTCTCAAAACCAATGAACACTTTAGTACGAGATCTACCTGGTGGAATCAAGCAACAAGTTTCACTTGCTGCCTCTATTCTCCACGACCCTGAAATTATATTTCTTGATGAACCAACAGCAGGTGTTACACCTGTTGCAAGGGCAAGATTTTGGGCGCTTATTAAACAACTCGCCAAAGATGGGAAAACCATCTTTGTTACAACTCACTATATGGACGAGGCGGAGCAATGCGGACGAATCGCCCTAATGCGCACAGGGGAAATAATCGCACTGGATGCACCAGAAAATCTAAAAAAGACAACTTTTCCTGATCCTATAATTGAGCTTAATCCCAAAGGTACAATACCATCTGAGATGATTGAGCAATTAAGAACCAATAAAGCGGTCGATTCTATTGATAGCTATGGCATGAAATATCATCTCATTATTAAAGACCCTCAAGAATGGAACCAACTAAGTATTAATATCGCACCCTATTTTGTAATCAGACAAATCCCCCCCTCCTTAGAAGATGTTTTTATTCGGCTGGTAGAAGGAGTTACAAGGTGAATTTTAAATTTAATATTAAAAGGGCACTTTCCATAGCAAAGAAAGAACAGTTTCACATAATGAGAGATCCATTTACTTTAACAATGGCAACCGTTCTCCCAGTTCTTTTAGTTTTAATTTTTGGACTTGCCATTGAATTCAATGTCAAAGATATCGGGTTAACTGTTCACGATTCAGATCGAACTTTTTCATCTAGGAAACTGGTTGAGGTTTTTTCAAGTTCTCAATACTTTAATATTAACCCTTCGCGAGGCTCAATTGTAGATGCCATTAATGACCTCGATTCTGAGCGGTCAAAAGCAAGCTTGATCATTGAGCCCGAATTTGAACATAATCTTCTTGCTCATGGAAATACGAAGGCACAATTTGTATTGGATGGTGCAGACAATTCGACGGCCGGAGTTATACTTGGTTACCTTGGAGGAATCCAAAAGGCGGCCAATTTTAAACTCACAGGTACTTTAGTTAAAGAGCCTATTGAGCTTAAGACACGCTATCTTTTTAATCCAGAACTGAGTAGCCCTTGGTTTATTGTTCCGGGCCTTGCAGTTGTTGTTATCGCTATACTTTCTATTTTACTGACAGCACTTACCGTTGCAAGAGAATGGGAAAATGGGTCAATGGAACTCCTTCTTTCAACACCTGTTCAGCCTCTTGAAATCATCATTGGAAAACTAATACCATACACCGTTATTGGCCTAGCAGCGGTTCTTCTTGTTGTGTTAGTTGCAATTCTTGGTTTTGGTATTCCATTCGCAGGAAACTTCATTCTTTTCGGTTTTGGAAGTCTGATCTTTCTTATCGCCTGCCTTGCTCAAGGAATGCTAATTTCTGTATTAATTCGCACGCAACAGCTAGCCATGCAAATTGCAATGATAACGGGTCTGCTTCCTTCCCTTTTAATGTCTGGTTTTATCTTCCCCTTGGAAAGTATGCCTAAGTATCCCCAGAATTTTACATCAATTCTACCTTCTAAATGGTTCATGATCATCAGTAGGGGAATTTTTTTGAAAGGTGCTGATTTTAGTGACCTTAAATTACCTTTTATAGGCTTATTCCTTTTAAGCGCCATCCTGATAATCACTGCAACCAAGAAGTTTAAAAAGGATCTTGAGCCATGAAACTTTTAAACTTTGTGACCGTCTTGGGCTTTTTAAAAAAAGAGTTTGTTCAAGTTTTA
>DZBG01000033.1 GCA_022729855.1 Bdellovibrio sp. | reverse complement strand
CTGACTTTTGGGGGAATCTCGTAGGGGCGTGTACCACTTTAGGGACAATATCAGGATTTCACTGGCCACGAGATCGCCAGGAGTGACTGACTTCGCTGTCTTTTCTCCATGAAGTGGAGTTTTGATTTGATGCTCAGCTTTTGCTGATTTGTAAGTTGTAATAAGATTATCGCTGTAAAGACCAGCTTTTGATTCTTTGAAGTTAATATCAAGAGTACATGTTTGATTTACCTCTAACTCACTTGTACAGCTTCCTGTTGAGCCAGGGAATTTGCCACCATTAAAGTTAAATGAATTATCTTTTTCAAATTCTGTGTCAATTTCTAGTGGAACATTACCAATATTTAAAAGAATAAGTTTTCCTGAAATTTCTTGATCAACTTTAGTCTTACCAAAGTCTAGAGTACTGTCTCCATTTGAAGTGACAACTTTTAGAAGAGGATTCGCTACCACTAGGTTTTGTCTTTCTCCTGAAAGAGGAAACTCAATTATTTTGGCCACAAGATCTGAATCTTTTGGTTTAAAAGTCACAATAAGTTTATCAAGGAAAACGCCTTCATCTTCTGAATGAAAAATAATATCTAAATCACATGAAGCTTGATCACCTAGAAGGTTAGAGCAATTTCCATTTGTTCCAGGAAAGTTTCCACCATTAAACTCAAAATGTGAGCCATCTACGAACTGGTAGCTAACTTCCATTTCTTTTATATCTTGATTTGTTACACGAACTGTTTGAGAGCTTGATTTATTTGTATCTGTGATTTTCGTTTTGAGTTCTTGTTCACCCGCTAGAGTTTCAACTTTTAGAAGATTAAAATCAGCTTGTAATGATGGTTGTTCAGCAATAAGTGGGAGGTTCGTAATACTCTTTTTCTTGCTAATAAGGTGTGGATTTCCACAGCTAGTAAGGAGAATAAGTGCGATTAAATACGAATGTTTCATAGCCAGCCAGCCTAAAGATTAAGGTTTTACTAATGATTACATTCTATAGGCTAGCTTAAGCAATGACTTATTTGATGTAAATTCTACAGGGTGGTGTAACAGATTAGACAGGTTTAAGTAGCTGATATTAAAAGAGGGAGCCGAACTCCCTCTTTGTTATTGATTGGCCATAACGACAAATTTGAATTCTTTAAAGCCGGCGGCAGCACAGGTGTACATGATCTTTTTCACATACGAGTACTTCAGGCTCTTATCCACAATAAGGTTGGCGATCCCGCTAAACTTTTTGGCCTGAGGAGAGAGTTTCTCAGATTGCTTAATCAACTCTTTTACGCGAACAAGTTGGTCATAGAGAGGAATGACTCGTCTTCCACCATCATCATAGATTTTTGATCCATCAGCTTCTTCAGTATTGAGAACTTCTTTATCATCAACCCAAATCTGACTTTGAGAGATTTGAATATTTACACCAAAATTATTTAATGATTCAGAGTTAGATTGTGGAAGGACAATCCCTTTTGGAACATTAATAACAACCCCTGAAGAGTTATAACTTTGAAGAAGGAAGACAAGAAGAATGGTAAGGATATCAAGAAGAGATGTGATATCAATGTCAAACGTTGTCGATTTCTTATGTCTGCGAAGTGTTCTACGTGCCATATTTTAACTCATTAGGTTACCAAAGAGAATCTGCGAGAAGAGTAGTTTTATCTTCTCATCGAGACCATCTTTGTTTTTCATGAAAATTGCTTCATCAGTATTTTTTAATAATCTTACTGCATCCATGATGCTAACAATTTCTTCATAGGTAAGATCAGCAATCGGTTCAAAGATAATCGAGTTCTCATCAAGATTAGCCTTCTTCAAATCAACAATTGTGTTGTGAAGAGTTTCAAGATCATATTTTCCGTCACCTAGGCGACGAATCTTTTTAAATGGTCTTGAAGGAATACCTTTTGAGAGAACAATCTCTTTATCTTCAATTGTCAGAGTCAGGGCCAGCGGGTCTTTTTTAGGCTTCGGTGGCTCTTGATCAGAAACAATTGGAACATCACTTGAGATCTCAAATACTTTGACAAAATTAGCAGACATTAAAAGAAAGAAGATAAAAATAAAAACCGCATCCATAATTGGAACGAGATTTAATTTTTCCTCTGGTTTCTTTTTTCGTCTTGAACTAGGTATCTTAATCATAAATTAATCTTCGATTGTTTTTTTAGTTCCAAGTAGATCAATTAGCTTTACTGAAAATTCATCAATCTCACTTACGATTTTCTCTGCTTTAGAAGCTAGAAAAGCATGAATCATCATGATTGTAATAGCTGAGAATAAACCAAGAGCTGTTGTATTCATCGCGACGGCAATACCTTTAGCAAGAACTTCTGCTTTTTGAGCAGGGTCAGCAGCGGCAACCGCAGCAAATGATTGAATAAGACCTTGGATTGTTCCAAGAAGTCCGAATAGAGTAGAGAGATTTGAAGCAAGCTGAAGATAGTTCAGTCTGATTTCAATTTTAGGAATCATTTCAAGTGCTGTAGCATCGATAGCATTTTGAACTTGTTCAGGATTTTGATTCGCACGCTTAAGTCCTGATTTAAGAACTTTTGGGAGTGCAGCCACTGAACCAGAACAAACTCTAATAGCACCTTGAATATCATTTGAAAGAATATAGCGTTGAAGCTCATTCATAAATGACGGGCCATCCACGTCGTATGTGTACGAAAGTTTTTTAAACCTTTCAAAAGCAATTGCAATTGCAAAAGCCCATACAGCTAAAATGACGTACATGAAAACGCCACCGCTAGAAATAAATGTCGCAAACCACTGCAAGTATTCCATATAAATTCCCCTTCCCTGGAAAAAATCAAGTTATTACTAATGATTATAAGCCTAAAATGAGTTTATCCAAAAAAAAAGTGAGGGACAAAATATGCTTGTTCCGGAGTGATTAACTCCGGAACTTATGGGAAGTGAATTAGTCAGAAAAATTTAGAGGTAGTTCTCTGGAAAGATTTGACGTTCGATACCTTCAATAAAGATATGAATCATCTTGATATGAACTTCTTGAATGCGATCAGTAATAGGAGAATCAACAATAAGTGGAACATCCACCATTGATTTTAATTTTCCACCATCTTTACCTAAAAGCCCGACTACATACATACCTTTGCTTTTAGCGACTTCAACAGCTTTGATCACATTGGCCGAATTTCCACTTGTAGAAATTGCGAGAAGTGTATCTCCCTTGCGTCCCCAAGCTTCAACAAAACGTGAGAAGATATATTCAAACCCGAAATCGTTAGCAATACATGTAATATGACCTGCTTCAGAAATTCCTGTGGCCGGAAGTGGTGCACGATCTTTACGGTAGCGTCCTGTGAGTTCTTCAGCAAAATGAAGTGAGTCACACATTGAGCCGCCGTTTCCACAGCTAAAGACACGTCCATCATTTTTAAATGAACTAACAAAAGTATCTACTGCTTTTTGGATCTGTTCCACATTGGCAGGATTATTGACAAAATTATTAAGAGTTGATTGGGCATCTTTGAGAGCTGATTCAATAAAGTTCATGCAAAAAAAATGGCCAGCATAACTGGCCATCCCTATGATTTAAAATTTTGTTATTAGATAAGCGACGTAAGATTTTTTAGAATCTCAGCTTTTGGTTGATTTCCAACCAAAGTGCTTTTTACTTCTCCACCTTTGAAGAAGATCATAGTTGGAATTCCACGAATTCCAAATTTTTGAGCAAGCTCAGGGGCCTGATCAACGTTAACTTTCACAACAGTTGCTTTTCCTGTTAGTTCAGTTGCCAATTCATCAAGAACTGGACCTAGAGCGCGGCAAGGGCCACACCATTCTGCCCAGAAATCTACGAGAACTGGTTTATCAGAGTTAGTAACTTCTTGATCAAAATTCGCATTAGTGACGTGTGTTAAATTTGCCATAAAGGTCTCCTTATTTCTATTTGATGAGTTTACCGCAATCTGGGCCCTTGGACAAGTAAAGGACTTAAACAAAGGCTTTTGCGATGAACAAAAAAATCGCTATTATGTTCCCAGATGTTTAGAAGAGAACTTTTAAATGCTGGACTAAAACGTGCCCTTTGGACTCGTTTTCTAGCAAAAGCCATTGATTTCGCAATTGTAGGCACCGGTGTGGTGTTTTATTACCCTATGGGGCTTATTCTGGGCGTGATTTATTTGAGCATTTCTGACTCTCTCTATGAAGGTCAATCTATTGGCAAAAGACTCATGGGTTTTATGGTTGTCTCTCTTGTAGATGGTGGTCCATGTACTACGAGGCAGTCTTTTATCCGAAATTTGCCTTTGGCCGTGCCTATTACCTTTCTTATTTATCCGGGATGGGGTTGGCTAATTGCAGCCTTTCTTTCACTTCCTTTCACTATTGTTGAGATCTATTTGCTCTTCAAAGAAAAAACACCTCACCGCTTAGGTGATGTTCTTGCTGATACGACAGTGATTGCCAATGATGGCAATCGTCTCGATTTGCGCAAGCGTCCTAAGGGATGGTTTGAAGATCGTCAGGTTACATGTAACAGGAATATTTTATGAAGCGCTTAATTATCGTTGATGTCAGTAATTTTATCTTCAGAGCTTTTTTTGCCATTCGTCCATTGCACGCAGCAGATGGGACTCCGGTCAATGCTGTCTATGGAGTTTTAAGTTCAATTTATAATCTTATTACAAAGTATGAACCCACTCATATTGTGATCGCTAGAGACACAAAGGAAGGTTCGTACCGTAAAGATATCTATCCCGAGTATAAGGCCAATCGAAGTGAACCACCTGATGAACTTATTCCTCAATTTGCATTAATTGAAAACCTCGTCGATCTTTTAAAACTTCCTGCGATTGCAATGCCTGGCTTTGAAGCCGACGATATTATCGGTTCACTCGCTACTCAGTTTAAAGATCAGTTTGATGAAATCCTCATCGCCTCCGGTGATAAAGATCTGATGCAATTTGTAGACGGGCCAATTAAAATGCTCGATACCATGAAAGAGAAGACTTACTCGCGCGAAGACGTCCTTGATAAGATGGGAGTTTATCCAGAGCAGATTGTGGATTATCTCTCTCTCGTGGGGGATACTTCAGATAATATACCGGGTGTTCCTGGTATTGGGGCCAAGGGAGCTGCTAATCTATTGGCCGAATATCAAAATCTTGAAACAATTATTTTAAATAAAGATAAAATCAAAAATAAAAGAACTCAAACTGCTCTTCTTGAAAATGAAGAGAAGGCCCATCTTTCAAAAAGCCTAGTGAAAATCACTACGGATCTTAAACTGCCTTTTAAAGAAAGAGATATGGTTTATAGTCTGACTGCAAGTGGTGAGCTTGTTGCATTTCTTGAGAAAATGAATTTTAAGTCATGGCTTACTAAGCTCAGTGCTTATAAAACAGCTGATGTGGTAGCGGCTAAACCTCAAAAAGAAGTGAAAGATCTAAAAATTGTAAACATCACTAAACTTAGTGAACTTACAAAATGCCTTGAAAATAAAACGACCAGCGTAAGGATAGAATGGACAACTCCAGAGGATCAACTCTCTGGGATAAAGTCTCTAATGTTTTATCAAGGAGAGAGTGTTTATAATATTTTCTTTTCTGATGCAGATTTTAAGCAAGAGGACTTTTTTAAAACTCTGGCCACTCATGAAGCAGTGGTGGTTTCAGACAATATGAAATCATTGCTTCAAACAGCAAGCTTGTCTGGCACTCTTATCAAAAACTATTTTGATATTACTCAAGGACATTTTTTAATTAACCCAGAAAGAAAGCACGATCTTGAGACTCTGATTGAAGAGTATTTAGGAATTAAAATCGAAATACCTGAAGGACAAGCAGATTTATTTGCTGCAGCCAGTGAAGAAGATCAAAAAACGAATGCTAAATTTGTTGAAGCTATTTTTGATATCTATCCTGTCATGACTGAAAAATTAAAAGAACTCAAAGTAACGAAGCCTTATTTCGAACTTGATTTACCTCTTTTAAATGTTCTCGCCAAAATGGAACTTGTGGGAGTGAATCTTGATGTTCCTTTTTATCATTCGTTAGAAAAAGAATTTGCGTCACAATTAGAGAGTATTCAAAAAGAAATTTTTGCTGCTGCTGGAGATGAAATTAATCTCCGTTCTCCTAAACAAGTAGGGGAATTGTTATTTGAAAAATTAGGACTGCCCGTCATACGTAAAACCAAGACAGGTTATTCGACTGATGCAGAGGTTTTGGCCGAACTTGTGAGTATGGATATCTCTCCAATTCCGGCACTTCTTTTAAAGTACCGTGAACTAGAAAAACTACTTTCTACATATGTAAAAACATTACCACTGATTATTAATCCAAAAACAAAAAAGATTCATACGCATTTCCAATTATCAAATGCGGCGACAGGAAGACTTTCATCAGATCATCCAAATCTTCAGAATATTCCTGTAAGAACAGAAAACGGTCGCAGACTTCGCCAAGGCTTTGTCGCTAGCAATGGGCGCACACTTCTCTCTGCCGATTATTCTCAGGTTGAGCTTCGTATCCTGGCCCATTTTTCTCAAGACCCTAATATGCTTTTCGCTTTTAAAAATGATAAAGATATTCATAAGCAAACAGCTTCAGAAATTTTTGATATCCCTATGGAGAAGCTGACTAAGGAAGAACGTAATAGTGCCAAGGCGATTAATTTTGGTCTCATGTACGGGCAAACTTCATTTGGTCTCTCTCAAAGTTTAAGAATTTCTCAAGGTGAAGCGAAAAAATATATCACAAGTTATTTTGAGAAGTTTTCTCGAGTGAAGGGGTATCTTGATGGTCTTCGTGAAAAATGCGAAGAAACAGGATATGCGGAAACTCTTTTTGAAAGAAAACGTTTCCTGCCAGATATTAAGTCTACTAATCGCCAAATCAAGGCCATGGCCGAAAGAGTAGCTATTAATAGTCCAATTCAGGGAACAGCGGCTGATATCATTAAGCTGGCGATGATTAATATTGATAAAAGACTAACTAAAGAAAACCTAAAATCAGAAATGATTCTTCAGGTTCACGATGAACTTATTTTTGATGTTTTCCCTGAAGAGCTAGAGGCCATGAAGGTTCTAGTTCGTGATGAGATGGAGAATGCGGTTCAATTGTCTGTGCCACTTAAAGTTGATATGGGCATAGGCGAGAACTGGTTTGATCTAAAATAACCGACGAATCTTCTTTTATTAAATTCTCATAAATTCCAGCCGATAGAGTAAATAATGAAAATTACTTTATCGGCTTTTTTATTCATCATCAGCTCTCAGGTCTATGCGTATACTTGTCAGTGCACAGTGGAGGTTTATCCTCCGACAACTGGCTCACACTCAATTCCTTTAGAGTCAAAAATGTTTGATGATGGCCGTGAGTATGGGCGTCTGACTAAGTATAGTTATCAGGCCTGTGCTACAGAATGTAGAGAATCATCAATCGATAAGTTTCCTTATCCTCAGCTTCAGCAAGTGGCTTACCAGCAAAGTGTGAAACTCATTAAAAACGATGAAGTCGGATATAATTGCACAGGGCCCACAACGTTTAAGTATCCCGTACGGTTTAAGGCCAGTTTAGGTCCCGTAACCCTTGGAAATGTCAGGCAAGAAATGGTCATTGTTCACCACGATCAGAAATGTTTTTACTAATCTTCCCCTCTGAAAAACCGATAAGTCAGAGGGTAGGTGAACATGGTTTATACCATCTTTTATTTTGTAGGACTTCTATACAATGTATTGAAATTCTCACGTGAGCGTGAGGAGATCAAGACCGCCCTGTTAACTGCCAAAAATATCGACGAGCAACTCAGTATCCTCAAACACCAATTTTATGTTTTTGTCTTTGAATGTTTCTTTGGAGTTGTCGCGGCCATGATGGTTGAGGACAAACATGAAGATGCTGTTATCGCATTCATCCTTTTCGTTTTTCTTGGTATCACATTTTTTAGTTATGGCTTTTTCCAGTTCTATCTTAGCTATCTAAAAAAATGGACTGGCCTTGATTTAAAATCTGCTTTTAATGATTTTATTGTCAAAGATTTTAGAGTGGTCTTCTCACTCCTTCTCCTCCCTATTCTCTCTTATTCACTGATCTCTTGGGCCTTTAGTAATGGTCTGAAAGAGTGGGGGAACTGGTGGATTATCGGAGCACCCATTGAGATTATTTTTTATTCTGTGATGACTATTATTTTTACTGTCGTAGCGATGTTAAAACTCATTCCAAACAGAGAAATCACAGAGCCAGAATATCTGGTTCTTATTCAACCTCATTTGAAAAAACTGGGTTTAGAGAAAATGCGTCTTCGCTGGATTGAGGCGAATCTAAAAAATGCTTTTGTGGTAGGTCTTAATCTTTGGAAGTTTAATAATCAAACAATGTTCATTGGTAAACCTCTCAGAGATATTCTTTCAAAAGAAGAGTTTGAGGCCGTTGTCTGTCATGAACTTGCTCATATAGCGAACAATCATATTCATAAAAGAGTCCTTGCCCTAGTGAAGGGCTTTGCGCTGGTGATTGTGTCTCTTATTTTATTAATTGTGGGCGTCTTTCTTTGTGGGGCCCTTATCTATAATGAAGATTTAGAGCATCATGCTTCATTTCTTATCTTTATTACGATGGCCGGATTTGTTTCTGTTTTTATTTTAAATCAGATCCTTATCTTTGAAGAAGTTCGTCGTCATGAGTATGAGGCAGATGCTTATGCTGTGATTGAACTTGGTACCAGTGTGGAGAGTTTAGAGAGTTCCCTGAGAAAACTCACAGAACCCAAAGATATCCCTGAGTATGTAAAACAAAAAACACAGGTAAAGAGTAATCGTCTTACGGACTATCTAAAAAAACTTTTCTCAACTCACCCAAGCTTGGATGAGAGAATGGTAATGGTAAAGAAAAAGAGCTCAGAGCATTTGTCTTTTGATTGGTATGAAAATCATATCTCACGAATTTTTAATCAAATTAGAAGAATGACCACATGGAAAACAGTGACTCCTGTAGTGATTTTTACATTCATGATGATGGGATGGGTTGGATTTCGTTTTCAAGAATCCACGGCTCTTTGGACTTATATTTCGACAAAAGATTCATCAGAAATAATGAATAACAAGACAGTAGAAGATAAGATCAACTCGCCTCGCTGGGGAATCGTTGGCCCATCGATGATGGCAGCCATTGTGAAAAGAAAAGATGCAGATCTTATCGAGTACTATATTGAAAAGGGTGCCAAACTAGATTCAACACTTAGTTATCTGGCAGCCTCTGATCCTGATATTTTTAAAAATTTCTTTGTGAAACATGGCCATGAGATCAGCCAAGAACAGTATTATAGAATGCTCAATCGAGCTGCCCAGTATAATACTGAAAACTATCGCTTCCTTGTTTTAGATACTAGGTTTGGACAGCTGGATTCAGAGGATAGACAAACGATCAATAAATCTTTGATGTATCATAAAAAACAACGTGCTCCTGCCTCAGTTGAGTCTAAGAACAAATAACAAATAAAGATATCCCTCATTCACATCCTGTGAATGAGGGATATCTTATATAAATTTAATGATTAATTATTTCCAATTAGCGCTGAAGATAGCTTGAACTTGAACATCTGTTGAAGGGCGAGTTCCTTGAAAATTCATCTCGATTACATTACCTTGAGCCATTGGCCATCTGATAGTCTGAATTGATTCAGCAGTTACGCCAAGATCACGATCATCAGGGTTTTCACAACGAAGAAAATCGTAGCGATTTCCTGTTCCAGGATATTTATAAAGACAATGAAACTCGTATCCATAATCTCCATCATCCCATTTGTTGTAGACGATTTTAATTGTAGAGTTTGTGGCCGGATGACCAGTTTGAATCAAAAGTTGTTCAGGCAAAATAAAAGATCCATCTTTAAGAAGTTCGTAAACACCAGGTCCGGCGTCTAGAGAACTTACCTTAAGTCCTGGAGTAGCTGATAGTTCGAGGTTTTGATTGGACCGAGATCCACCTGCTTTACTATCCTCTTCAATCTTTTTTCCGCATCCAACGTTGATTGTGAGCAACGCTAAAATTGGAAGAACAGTCCGTGTCGGTAATAAATTTAGCATCTCACTTCCTTGAAAATGCCTACGTTAATTATATCAATAATTACATTTCGGTGTTTTTCGAAGGAACTTAAGAAGTATATGTCTCTGAAAAGACGTCTAAAAGGGAAGAAAAGGACTAGTTTTGGGAGCTGTTGACGAAATTACTCAGTCAGGGTTTGAGACTGGAGATAATCAAATACTTGTTGAAGTGAAAGGGTGCCGTGTTGATGAAGGGGGTCCAGACGGTCCACCACGATGAGGGCTTGCTGACCACCCAGACGTTTAAGTTTAACAATGGCATATGACAAAGATTGATCTAGGTAAATGAGTTCTGAGTATGAAAGCGAGTTCTTGAGGCGGTTGTCGGTTGAGCTGTAAACATGCTCCACAGTAATATTCATCAGAGTGTCTTCCTCATCATGAGACGGAAGTTCAATTCCTTCATAACGAGACATGGTTTCATAGATTGAACCGTGACTGATCTTATTAGAGATAAAGTAGGCCACAAGGTTTCCAAGCATTAAAGGAAGGATAATCCTATAATCACGAGTCATTTCAAATACTAAAATCACTGAAGTAAATGGAGTTCGAATCACTGAAGCAAAAAATGCACCCATTCCCACTAGAGCGTAAGCCCCGAGTTGGATTTCACTAATTCCTAAAGTGTGGTTGGCCAGTGATCCAAAAAGGGCCCCGATCGCCGCACCCAAGAAAAGTACTGGCATCAGAATTCCACCACTGATCCCAGCTCCATAACAAAATGCACATGTAATAAATTTGAGGATAATAAGAACAATGATCAACTGAAGATCAATGATTTGGCCCTGAAGAATCTTATTCACAGTCTCGAGACCATTTCCAAGGATTTCCGTTGTGGCCAGTGAGGCTACACCTACAACTAGGAAAGAGAAGAGGATAGGCATCATTTGATGATGCTTAAAAAACTTTTTAGTGAGCTTTTTAACTCCTAAAATATTGTCCACAAAAAATGGACCCATCACTCCAGTCACGGCACCAAGAGCAAGGTAGAAGAGAAGCTCAACCGGAGAGTTCATTGAATAAGAAACTGGGGTAAACATGCTGTTCTGGCCCATGAGAGCAGAAGCAGTTACGGAAGCTATAAGAGAAGAAATAAGGATGGGACCCATAGACTTGGTCTTCATGCTCCCAATCATTTCCTCCATTACAAATAAAACGGCGGCAATTGGTGTCCCGAAGGCCGCTGCAATTCCTGCAGCAGAACCTACATACATAAGTTCTTTGACTCTTCTTTCTTTAAAATTAAATTTTCGGGCAAGTGATGATCCAACACCGGCAGTAATAGCGATAGTTGGCCCTTCATATCCCAAAGGAACTCCAGAACTTAGAGACAATATAGTGGCCCCTAATTTTACAAGCCATTCTTTACTGTGAATGACACCGTGATGAACGGCGATAATAATTTTAGTACGGGGAATTCCTGAGCCGCTACACGTTGGAAGAAGTCTGCTGGTAATATAGCCGCCCAGCATAAGTGATGCACCACCGACTAAGAACGAAAACCATGTAAAAGCATGATCTGTCCCAAAAATATGCATGAGTTTATGAACTGATACCTTTAAAAGTATGGCAATTCCACCGGCAAGAAAGCCAGTTACGATAGTTAGAACGAAAAATTTTTGCTCGGGGTCAATTTCACTGAGCCATGTCTTTATTTTCACTGCACTCATCCTACCTATTCTTAATAATACCACAACCCTTAGTCGGATATTAATATGATTTTTTTTATTTCCCTAGCTGTCCTTGACAGTAGTAAGTTCGATACCAACTTATAGAAAATTTAAATCGGCGGCTTTGCGTCGCCGCACAGTATCATAGGAGGACTTATGTCATTAACTGTAAAACCACTTCAAGACCGCGTTCTAATCAAGAGAGTTGAAGAAGAAACTAAAACTGTTGGCGGGATTATTATTCCTGATAACCACAAAGAAAAACCAGCTCAAGGTGAAGTTGTTGCCGTAGGTAACGGATATCGTTTAACTGACGGAACTGTAAAAGCTCTTGAAGTTAAAAAAGGTGATAAAGTTCTTTTCGGAAAATATTCTGGAACAGAAGTAAAAGTAGCTGGCGATAGTTACATCATCATGAAAGAAGACGAAATTTTTGGAATTCTTCAATAATAAAAAAATACTAATTTAACCGGAGATATAAAATGGCTAAAGAACTTAAATATTCAGAAAATGCTCGTTCATCAATCCTAGCTGGAGTCAACGCTCTTGCTAACGCTGTAAAAGTAACTCTTGGACCTAAAGGTCGTAACGTAGTTATCCAAAAATCATTTGGTGCTCCATCAATTACTAAAGATGGTGTTTCAGTTGCTCGTGAAATCGAACTTGAAAATGCATTTGAAAACATGGGTGCTCAACTTGTAAAAGAAGTGGCCCAAAAAACAAATGAAGATGCAGGAGATGGAACAACGACTGCGACTGTTCTTGCTCAAGCTGTTTACCGTGAAGGTGTAAAACTAGTAGCTGCTGGACATAACCCAATGGACCTTAAGCGTGGAATTGATTTAGCGACAGCTAAAATCATTGAAAAACTTAAAACTATGTCTAAGAAAATTGATACAGCTGAAGAAATTGCAAACGTTGGAGCAATTTCAGCTAACAATGATATGGAAATCGGAAAACTTATTTCTGAAGCAATGTCAAAAGTTGGTAAAGAAGGCGTGATTACAATTGAAGAGTCAAAAACTGCTGAAACTTCACTTGATGTTGTTGAAGGAATGCAATTTGACCGTGGTTACCTTTCTCCGTATTTCGTAACAAATGCAGAAAAAATGGAAGCTACTTTTGAAAATCCATTCATCCTTATTACTGAGAAAAAAATCTCTTCAATGAAAGAACTTCTTCCTACACTTGAGAAAGTTGTTCAAACAGGTAAGCCACTTATCATTATCGCTGAAGATATCGAAGGTGAAGCTCTTACAACTCTAGTTGTAAATAAACTTCGCGGAACTCTCAATGTTGCAGCTGTTAAAGCTCCAGGATTTGGTGACCGTCGTAAAGAAATGCTTAAAGACATCGCTATCCTTACTGGTGGACAAGTAATCTCTGAAGAACTTGGTATGTCTCTTGAGACAGTAACTCTAGATCTTCTTGGTTCTTGTAAAAAAATCTCAATCGATAAAGAAAATACAGTTATCGTTGATGGTGCAGGGGCTAAGAAAGATGTTGAAGCTCGTGTTGGTGCGATCCGCGGACAAATTGCTGAAACAACTTCTGATTACGATAAAGAAAAACTTCAAGAGCGTCTGGCAAAACTTGCTGGCGGTGTTGCAGTTATTAAAGTTGGAGCTCCAACTGAATCAGAAATGAAAGAGAAAAAAGACCGTGTTGAAGATGCATTGAATGCAACTCGCGCTGCTGTTGAAGAAGGTATTATCGTTGGTGGTGGTGCTGCACTTCTTCACGCTGCTGTAGCTCTTGATGGCCTTAAAGGGACAAACGAAGAGCAAAACGCTGGTATCAAAATCATCCGTCGTGCGATCGAAGAACCTCTTCGCCAAATCGTTTTCAACGCTGGTGTTGATGGTGCTGTAGTCGTTAACAAAATCATCGAAAGCAAAAATCCTTCATTTGGATACAATGCTCGTGACGATAAATTCGAAGATTTAGTGAAAGCTGGAATCATCGATCCAACTAAAGTAACTCGTTCTGCTCTTCAAAATGCTGCTTCTGTTGCAGGCCTTATGCTTACAACTGAAACAATGATCGCTGATCTTCCTAAGAAAGATGACGGTCATGGTGCAGGCGCTGGAATGGGCGGTATGGGTGGAATGGGAGGCATGGGCGGAATGATGTAATTTCATTTCCTCATTAATTCAAATCTCAAAAAGAAAGGGAGTCTTCGGACTCCCTTTTTTTATTTAAACTAGGCAAAATGATCCCAGTTCAAATGTCCGAGAAAAGAGACTTTTGGGCACTGTTTTAGTGATTTTATGGCCCTAGCCCCTACAGAGTCTGTAAGAAAATTAAAGGCTTAAAGTTTCTTGAGGTTGGCATATGCCGTGCAATAATGTCTGCAATGATCACAAGGTAGTGATCAGTAAGGCCAGGGAGTTAGGCTATGAAACTTACTCAATTCATCTTATTCGGAATTCTTCTCTCATCACCGGCCATGGCGACCTCAACACTTAATACATCTGCATGTAACCAGCAATTCGTAGGATCAGTTGAAGATATTATTGATGATTCAGCATTTGATTACAGCTTGGTTAAAGTGAAAGTTATTTTTAAAAGATTAGAAGTGATTAAAGGTATTGTGCCTCAAAATATTATTCTTGATGTTTTAAAGCATGGACCTTTTGAATTTATTAAAGGGCAAAGCTACTCAGTACAACTCCAAGATGGAAGTTTGTGTTGGGCAGATAAACAATAGTTCTCTGTTTTTTATATTCATCTTTTTCAGGAAGAAAAAGTTTATGATGAAAAAAGTTCTACTCCTCTTGGGGCTTGTTATTATTACTATCTCAGAATCGTGGGCCTATAAGTTCACAACTGATTTTGCGGCAGGATTTTATTGGGCCAATCTTCCTATTCAAATGACTGTTGTGGATTCTGATTCAACTCGTAAAGCAAGAATCGAATCAATCACAAAAGTGGCCATGAATGAGTGGATGGATAGTGTAGGGACTGATATTTGGGGCTATTATGCGAGTGCTTTAGGAGCTTCGGCTTCTGGTAAGAATGTGGTGAGATGGTCTAATAATTTTCAAGCTGAAACTGGGATGAGTGCAGTTACAACTCTTGCTGCCACTATTAGATACACAAGTGGACCTTATATTGCTCGTACTGAGATTGTGATTAATGGTTCACATCAGATGAATAATAATGACTATTATTTAAAAACAATTCTCATTCATGAATTTGGTCACACTGTTGGACTAGATCACTCAGATGATCCCTATGCCGTCATGGCCCCCTCAATTCAGCTTACATACAATGGATTAGGCTCAGATGATATTAACGGAATGAATGCAGTGGTTTCAAAAACTCATAATTATCAAGCAATTGGTTATGTGAGTCCTTTAAGTAAAGGTGAGAGTTCATCATCAACAAGTCCTATGAGCTGTGGTTCAGTCAATCTTCTTGGAAGCTCGGCCAATCTCTCTTCACTCTTTGGTGGTTTCTTGATGAGTTTGATCGGGTTTATTCGTAAACGTCTATTCAAGTAATTAGATTCTCTCTCCGAAAAGGAGAGTATGAATGCTGAAATCTTTGACTCACAACCATTTATCTTTTTTGTCACTCTCGGAGAGAAACTCCCTGCCAGTTTTTTTAAACTAGATCTTCAGTTAAAAAAACATGGTGTGATCCTTGTTCCTATTGCTATCGACCAGCTACAGGTCATGGTGAGTTCTGGAGCGCAAAATCATTATATTGCTGTGACATCTGTCGGCTCATTTGCTGAATATAAGATTTATAATGAACGAGTAAGGCACTTGCTGAAATTTGTTCTTAGAAAATCAAATATCAGTTTTTTTAATATGAGCAGTTTTCAGAAGCTCAATGACTCAAATCAATTTAGAATGACTAAGAACTTTTTCTTTTTAAAATATCCGCTTAATATAGAAGCATTGGGTGAGAAACTTGTCCGTTATATCGAACTGAAGTCAGAGAAAGTCGCTCGCTGGCCAGGTGGTAAACGTGCAGGTGTGAAACATCTAACAATTTAATATTAAGTGTAGTGTGGAGACGCCATGAAAAGTCGTAACGATGAGTTAACTCAACGCTATCTGACCCTATTAAGACTAGATGCTAAGAATGTTTTTAATCGTATTCGTGATCGCAAGAATGAATATCTTGAAATATTTGCTCTCCGTCGTACTCGCGAACATTTTCCCATGATTTTTAATAATCGTTATGAAAAAACCACTGTGAGTGATTTGGCCCATTGTTCAACGGACCTCATCGAACTTTTAGATCAATTCTACTCAATGGTGGATGATGTTAAATGGTATCTTTTTAAGACTGAAGATATGCCAAATACTGTCCAAGATTATATTGAAAGACGTATCATTCGTTTGCAAAAAATTCTTACTAATTTAAATATGTATATCGATGCTGAGTTAGGTGTCGTCACAGAGCAGCAGTCTCCTCTAATGGCGGAGAGTGTGGAAAGTGAGTTTATTATTGGCGCAATGGAAGAGGAGACTGACATCTTTTCAACTCCGGTCGATGATGATACTTCTGCTGAATCATGAAAAAAATAATTTTTATTCTTCTTTGTTTTTCTTTAAATGTCTTTGGGCGTGATCCTATTCCGGCCAGTCGTTTTCAGCCACTTTCAGGAGTGAAGATTTCTGGAGATTCAAAAACTCAATGGGATCAACGTTATAGTCGCCCTACATTTATTTATGGAAAAACTCCGGTAAAATTTCTTGCTGAAAATTATCAGTATATTCCTTTTGAATCCTCAGTTCTTGATATGGGAATGGGAGAAGGAAGAAACGCGGTTTTTCTTGCTCAAAAGGGTTATAAAGTAACAGGGATTGATATAAGTTCAGTTGCCGTCAAAAAAGCCTTTCTTCTTGCTCAGGAATTTGGAGTGAAGATTAAGGGCGTTGTGGCTTCAATGAAAGAATACAAAATTTCACCAAATTCTTTTGATGCGATTATTTGTTTCTATTATGTTGATCGCTCACTTCTTGAAAAAATTAAAACTTGGCTCAAACCAGGCGGAGTTTTGATCTATGAAGCTCACACTCTAAGGGAGCGGCAAGAACATAAAAAAACGGACCCTGTGGATGATTATGTGAAGGAACAAGAACTTCTTAAATTATTTTCAGGGATGAGAGTTTTAAAATATGAAGAGCCACTTCACGAGAAAGAGTTTCGCTCAAGTATTATCCTCATGAAAGAGTAAGTATTTTTAGTTTTTCGTGGCATAATTATAGCTATGAAAACATGGATGTTTACATTGATCTTTCTTCTTCTGTGGCAGAATGCTTTTGCTCAGTCTGAAGAGAAAAAAAATGATGAAATGGCCGGAACATTTGGTGGGAGAGTCTCAAGACTGAATAGTTCTGCACGTCTTGCAAGAATTCGTACTGATTTCAATAATATCAAATATCTTAATAAAAAAGATCGTCTTGAATTTTGGAATGAAAATGCACCGACGCAAAAATGCCAAGCATTTCTTGAAGGTCGCACCAATGACTATCTCCTCTTAAAAATTCCACACTACGATGCTTGTATTAGAAAAGTTCATGTGACCACTGGTTCATACCTCTATTTTTCAAGCATTGACCTCAAGCAGAATCTTCTCATCGGTAAAGAACTCGTAGGTGTTCTTCAGAAAAAGAGAATGGCCCTCACGGCAAAAAAGATGAGATACCAAAGAGAGCTTGATGGTTTTATTGAAAAAGTAGATGGAACTAATAAGCGTTATGAAATTTTAAGACAAAAATTAGAAATTGAATGGCAGAAAGAATTGGCCCATTTAGAAGAAGATAAGGCCAATGCTTTTACGCAGTTTAAAGATTCTGAAGCAAGATTAAATGAAGTTGATACAAAACTTGAGTCCTACCGAATTGATGATCATAATTTAAAAATTGATCGTTGGTCTTTGGATCCTCAGCTCTATTATAAAAAATAAAGATTTAAGGAGTTCTATAATGCGATCACTACTGTTCAGTGGGATCACAACTTTAATATTATTTGTAAGTTGTACCAATCAAATCGAGAGACCAAAAAATACGGTTTATTATAATCTAGCTGGAGAGCCTACGACTCTTAGTCCCCTTAGTTCAAGTGATGCTTATTCTTCTGAAGTTCAAGGCTATGTTTTTGATTCACTTTTAAGTCGCGATATCGAGACTTATGATTGGAAGCCGGTTCTTGCCACTGAATGGAAAATTTCAAAAGATAAAAAGACATACGACTTTACACTTCGCCAAGGAGTGAAATGGTCTGATGGTGTTGAACTGACTGCAGAAGATGTGAAGTATTCATTTGATGTTATTTTTACTGATAAATATAAATCAGTTCAGTACCGCACTTATTATGAAGGGATTAAAGAAGTTCAGGTCATTGATAAGTACCATGTTAGGTATATTACTAAAGATGAGTATTTTCAAAATTTTGATATCGCCGCAGGAATGCCAATTCTTCCGAAACATTTTTATGAAGATCCAACTAAAACTGAGAAAGACTTTAATAAAGTCTTAATTGGTACTGGCGTGTATATGATTGGTAAGTATGACCGCGGTCAGAAAATTACCATGATCAAAAATCCTTATTGGTGGGGAAAAGATCTTCCTGAGCATAAGGATGAGTATCGTATTGAGAAAGTTGTTCTGAAATTTATCTCTGAGGAAAATGTGTATCTTGAACTCTTAAAGAAAGGTGACCTTGATTATAACGGACTTCGTAATGAAGCCTTTATGAAAAAAACCAATGGTCCACTTTGGGAGAAGAGAGTTGTTAAAGTGAAAACTCAAAATAAAACTCCTAAACCCTATAGTTTTATTGGTTGGAATTATAAAAATAAAATTTTAAAAGATCGTGAAGTAAGAAAAGCCCTAGGGATGCTTGTGAATCGTCCCCTCATGGCCCAAAAGTTTGAATACAATATGGTGGAGCTCGCCACTGGGCCTGTGTATGTACAAAGTGATTATGCAAACCCAGATGTGAAGCCACTTGCCTTTGATCCTAAAGGTGCGTTGAAAATTCTTCGCCAAGCAGGGTGGAAGGATACAGATAAAGATGGGCTTCTAGATAAAGTCATCAATGGTGTGAAGACGGATCTCTCAATTACTATCCTTGAGCCTAATCCTATTTATGTGAAGTATCTTACTATCTATAAAGAAGATGCCAGAAAGGTAGGGGTTGAAATTAATGTTAAACCTATTGAGTGGAACTCATTTGTAAAACTCCTTGATGAAAGAAACTTTGATGCCGTTAGACTCGGCTGGGCCGGAGGCTCAATTGATTGGGATCCAAAACAAATTTGGCACTCTGATTCAATTAAAGGACTTGGTTCAAACTTTGTAGGATTTTCAAATTCAGAAGTCGATCGTTTAATTGATGAAGCGAGAACATCTTATGACCGCGACAAGAGGATTAGACTCCTTCGTCGTGTGCATGAACTTATATCAAATGATTATCCATACGTATTTTTCTTTAATAGTAAGTACAGCCTCTATGCTCACAATAAACGCATTCATAAACCTCGTGATACTTTTCCCTATGGAATTGGACAACAATATTGGGTGATTAAATAATATGCTATTTAAATATTTTTTAAAAAGATTGATGATTCTTATTCCTACTTTGATAGGAGTGACTATCGTCGTGTTTGGTATTATTAATATGGCTCCAGGTGGACCAATTGAGCAAAAAATCCAGCAAATGAGATTTGGTGGTGGTGACAGTGCCGCTTCCGCTTCAAGTTCGGCCAGTGCCGGAAGATCAGAGCAGGGGATTTCTCAAGAAGTCTTAGACGCTCTTAAAAAGCAATATGGATTTGATAAACCCATTCATGTTCGTTACTGGTTGTGGCTTAAAAATATTGTGACTTTAAACTTGGGACAAAGTTTCACATACGAAGAGCCTGTGGTGGATGTGATCACAAGTAAATTTCCTGTTTCTCTTCAGTTTGGGATTGCCTCGCTCTTTTTGAGTTATCTTATTTCTATTCCACTTGGGATCGCCAAGGCCGTGAGGCATGGGTCTAAATTTGATATCGCCACTAGTTTTATTTTATTTGTGATGTATTCCATTCCCTCATTCATGTTCGCCATTCTTCTCATTGTTTTTTTTGCGGGAGGAAGCTTTTTTGAGATCCTTCCAGTGGGCGGACTTTTTTCTGAGTTTTATGAAGATCTTTCAAGCATGGATCAAATTATTGACCGCTTTAATCACTTCGTCTTGCCTCTGACTTGCTATACCTTGGGTTCATTCACAACACTCACTGTGCTTATGAAAAACTCACTGATGGATGAAATCAAAAAAGACTATATTCGTACTGCAAGAGCGAAAGGTGTAGAAGAGAAAGTTATTTATATGAAGCATGCTCTTCGTAATGCTCTTATTCCGATTGTGACAGGTCTTGGAAGTTTCCTAATGGTGTTCTTTGCGGGATCACTTCTTCTCGAAACTATTTTTCAGTTAGATGGAATTGGACTGCTTTCTTATAAGTCGATTCTTTCTCGTGATTATAATGTGATCATGGGACTTGTCTTTGTTCAAAGTGTTTTATTCTTACTGGGAAATATCCTTTCAGATATGGCCTATGTATTAGTTGATCCAAGGATTGATTTTGTATGATGAGTTTAATTTTAAAAAATGAAGCCTCTTTAAAAAAATGGCAACGCTTTAAGCAAAGAAAACTTGCTGTCGTTTCTTGCTGGCTGTTTATCATCGCTACTTTTTTTAGTTTTACAGCTGAGTTTTGGGCCAATAGTAAGCCTGTTCTTCTTCATTATAATAATGAATACCATTTTCCTGTTTTCAAGGACTATCACCCGACTAAATTTGATCAAGAAGAAACAATGGTGACTGATTATAAGAACCTAGTTCTTAATAAAGAGCGTGGCGATTATATGATCATGCCAGTGATTAAATGGGATCCCTATGAATCAAATGCAAAGGTAGAGTATTACCCTTCTGAGCCTACAACAGATAACTGGTTTGGAACCGACGATCGTGGGCGTGATATCTTAGTAAGACTGCTCTATGGCCTTCGTTATTCGATTATCTACGCCGTCCTTGTTTGGATGATCACTTTCATTATCGGAACTGCTCTTGGTGGTCTCATGGGATTTTTGGGAGGAAGAGTGGACTTTTGGGGACAGAGGATTGTTGAAGTCTTCTCAACTGTTCCTCAATTCTTTTTACTTATTATTGTGATCTCAATTTTTAAACCTTCACTTTGGCTTCTTATTATCATCTCTTCAGTTTTTGGATGGATTTCAATTAGCTATTATGTGCGGGGAGAATTTCTTAAAAATAGAAAAAAAGAATTCGTCGAAGCGGCGAGGGCCATTGGGGCGGGCCGGATAAGAATCTTCGGTAAGCATTTGTTACCGAATTCTTTGTCTCCCATTATTACCTTTTCTCCCTTTGTGATTGCCTCAAATATTGTAGGGCTGGCCGGACTGGATTATTTAGGTTTTGGTTTGACTCCCCCTATCCCAAGCTGGGGCGAGCTTTTAAACCAAGCACAAAAGTATTTCATGGAAGGCTGGTGGTTAGCGGTATATCCATCACTTGCGCTTTTTCTTACACTCACCATGCTTTCATTAATTGGTGAAGGTGTGCGAGATGCCATGGACCCGCGGGACTAAAATTGCTATAGTATGGCCTTAAAGTTGATACACTTGAGGGCCATATGAAAGAGACTGCACTTCGCATTTCAGATTTTAAAGATTCTATTTTTGGAGTGATGTCACGACTTGCTCGTGAGCATAATGCCATTAATCTTTCTCAAGGTTTTCCTGATTTTGATGGCCCTGAATTTGTTAAAGAATTTGCCTTCAAAAAAATTGCCGAAGGCCATAATCAATACGCTCCATTTCCAGGATCAATGAATCTTCGAAATGAAGTCTCGAGCTATTATAAGCGCTTCTATAATCTTAACTATAATCCTGAATCTGAAGTCACTATTACAGTGGGAGCCACTGAAGCTATTTTTGTCGTGATCACTGCGCTCATTAATCCAGGTGATGAGGTGATTGTTCTTGAACCATTTTATGACTCTTATGTGGCCTCAATTAAAATGTGTGGAGGAGTGGCGGTTCCTATAACGATGCATGCTCCAAATTTTACTGTTGATGCTGAAGAACTTCAAAAAGCGATTACTCCAAAAACAAAACTCATTATTTTAAATAATCCACATAACCCGACGGGGAAGATGTGGGAGAGAGAAGAATTAGAAACGGTTGCAAGTCTTACCATTAAAAATGATCTCTATTTAATGAGTGATGAAGTTTATGAGTTTTTAACTTTTGATGGACATTCGCATATTCCGACAGCGACTCTTAATGAAATGAAAGAGAGAACAATAACAGTTTCATCAGCGGGAAAAACTTTTGGTCTCACTGGTTGGAAGATTGGTTGGATTTGCGCCAATGAAAAATTGAGTAATGCCTTTAGACTTGTTCATCAGTATGTGACTTTTTCTGTTTCAACGCCCATTCAAGAAGCAGTAGCAGAAGGACTTAAAAATCTTGAGACTTACTTGCCTGTTTTTAGAAAACAATACCAAGATAAGCGTGATTATTTTTATAAAGAACTTACATCTTTAGGATTTAAGTTTGATATCCCCCGTGGAACATATTTTATGATGGTTCCCATTTCTCAAAAAACGGAAATGAAAGATGTGGATTATGCGATGAAATTAATTAAAGATTATAAGGTGGCAACAGTCCCACCTTCAGCATTCTATTTAAAATCAGCTGAAGGTGAGAAGTATTTAAGATTTTGTTTTGCTAAGAAAGATGAAACACTTCAAGCCGCAGTCACTAATTTAAAGGGCCTGTAGTAAGACATCAACTTTCTTTTTCTTGCCGTCTCTTTTGAATTCAACTGAGACGGTATCGCCAATTTTTTTCGTATCTAGAATTTGATAGATATCATCAAGACCATTGACCTCTTTGCTATCCACTTTAAGAATCACATCTCCTAAATAAATTCTTCCAAAATTATCTTGAGTCATCCCTTTAAGTCCTGCTTTTGAGGCCGATCCTTTGATATCAACATAAGAGATAATGATTCCTTTCTCCTTGCCCATAATTCTCTGTTTCATTGAATCAGGAACAATCGCAATACCAAGTCCTGGACGAATCACTCTGCCGTGCTCAATGAGTTGAGGGACAATAAGTTTGATCGTATCCACAGGAACAGCAAAACCAAGGCCCGCAGAAGAACCAGAAGTAGAAAAAATCATGGTATTCATCCCAATGAGCTCAGCCGATGAATTTAAAAGTGGTCCACCTGAATTTCCCATATTGATGGCCGCATCAGTTTGAATCATGTCATTAATTTTCACTCCACCAAATCCTTCAATCTGTCTGCCGACAGCCGAAATAACCCCAGTCGTAAGAGTGTGATCAAGACCAAAGGGAGAACCAATGGCAAATGAGTATTGTCCAACCTGAAGTGATTTTGATGATCCAGTTGTAATAGGAGTGAGTGTTTTTGGTTTTTCTTGCAGTTTTAAAACCGCAATATCTTTTTCTCTCGCTACACCAACAAGTTCAGCCTTGTATTGTTTAGGATCATTATAAAAAGTGACAACAAAAGTATTCCCACCTTCGACCACATGGCCATTCGTGACGATATGCCCTTTATCATCCCAAACCCAACCAGAACCAGCGCCTTGGGGAATTTCCACATTGCCATAAACAGAGTTACGAGCAACTTTAATATTAGAAACGTTTACAGTTGATGGAGTGGCCCTACGATAGATATCAATAGTTTTATTCTCGACCTCTAGAAGAGCTGCAGAGAATGCAGGGACAGAGAGAGAGAATAGGGCCAAAAAGAGAAGAGCTTTCATAACAGACCTCGCTTTGACTAAAATGATGGCCTTAGTATAATATAAATCCTTTCATACACCCAACAGGAAAACCGGATGACAAATAAGGCCATGAACGAAATTAAGTACTTTAATCGTATGAACGGAAAACAAGAGGTTGAGAAAGTTTATGGCGATTGGTTTATAAAATTTCTTTATACCAGTGCTATAGGTCAGAAACTTGGCGGGATTTTCACCAATGCCACATTTAGTAAAATTTACGGTGGCCTTCAAGATGCTGCACGAAGTGCAAAAAAAGTTCGTCCCTTTGTAGAGCAATTTAATCTAGATATGGAGCAGTACCAGCCTGGTTCAATTCCGGCCTCTGATATTCGTGATTCTTATGCAAGTTTTAACGAATTTTTTATTCGTAAATTTAAATTAGGAAAACGCTCATTTGTAAACGAACCAAACAGAATGGCGGCTTTTGCAGAAGCTCGCTATGTTGGATTCTCTGAGATTAACGAAAAAGAAAAATATCCAGTCAAAGGACATTACCTCAAAGCAAAAGATCTTATTGGAAACGATCAGATGGCAAGCATCTTTGAAGGTGGCCCGCTGATGATCGCCCGTCTTTGTCCAGTGGACTACCACCGTTACCATTATCCAGATAATGGTGTTGTGATTGACCATTATCCAGTTCATGGAGCCTTTGATTCAGTTAATCCATTTGCTTTAAAATTTAAAAATGAAATTTTCATTAAGAACGAAAGATACGTCACAATTCTTCAGACTGAAAATTTTGGTCGAATTGCGTATATTGAAGTTGGTGCCATTTGTGTTGGGAAGATTGTTCAGTCTCATGACTGGAAAAAACCATTTAAGCGCGGAGAAGAGAAAGGATACTTCTTATTTGGTGGATCAACGGTTGTTATTCTTGGCGAAAAAGGATTATGGAAACCTTCGCAAGATATTCTCGATAATACAAGCCGTGGAATTGAAACTTATCTTCATCTTGGCCAAGAAGTAGCAGTTAAATAGAAAGATCACAAACTAAAGGGAAGTGATCAGATGGATACTTCCCTGACTTTTCAGTCTTATCCAAAAAAATATCAGAACACTTAATTCTTTTATCGACTAATATCCAATCGATTCTATATCCTTCGGGATTCACTCCTGTAAAAGGATGAAAAGATGTCTCTTCTTGTTTATTAAGATCAATCCATGGATCGTTAACAAAAGGGAGTAAGCTCATAAGGTGCTCTCTTACTTTTCCAGTAGGAGTGTCATTAAAGTCACCAGTTAGGATAATAAACTCATCGGCATGAATAAGTTTTACCATCTCGCCAGTAAGGACTTCAACCTGAGAAAGTCTTGTGGTTTCAAGAATATGATCGATATGAGTATTAACAACAAAAAAGTTTTTTCCTGTATTTTTCTGTGTGAGATGGGCCCAAGTGAAAAGTCTAGGAAAAGTACTCTCAAATGAAAAACTTCCATCTTCATCTGGAGTGAGTGAGAGCCATTTATCTCCACTATCGTTAACAGTCCAGTCTTCATTTTTTAAGAAGAGACAGGGATACATTCTCTGAGTGATCCAATTTCTGTTAGCGGCTACCATTGTGTAGTTAGGAAGAAGATATTCTAACTCTTCAAGTTGTTCTTGGCGTCCTTCTTGAGTGGAAATTAAAGTAGGAGAATGTTTAAGAAGGGTTTCTACTAAAATAGTTTTTCGTAATGGCCAAGCATCGTCATTATCGGCAGGATTGTTAAAACGAATGTTTGAGGAAATTATTTTTTGTCCCATGATAGATTCTACCATGGGACAGAGATATTATTCAATATAGGCTTGATAAGAAACGGAGAAACTAGCTTCGTCAGTTGTTTCACGAAGCTGACAGTCAGCATAGTTATCTGGGGCATCAGAAGAACTTGGACAACCATTCGTGATGCATCCTGACTTGGTGTTAAGTTGTGGAGCAGAAAAGCGAGCGATTAAATTTTCACCATTCTGATTAAAGATCATTCTTTTAATAATTTTTCCATTCTTATCGATATTCATTTCTTGTGTAGGCTTAACTGAGCGTCCATCTATAGTGAAACTTAATCCGAGATCGATAGGGGAAAGAATATTTGCCTCAACAAAATACGTTCCTACTGGTTCAATAACATCAATCCAGCAAGATCGAAATATATCTGTGGTATATGTCGTATATCGTCTTTGTTGCTTTTTTAATGTATTTAAACTTTTTTGAATATCTAAATCTAGAATCAATTCTTTGTTATTTTTCTTTTTAAAACTTAATTGCATTGGCTCAAAAGCTATTCTGTTACTTCTTCCCGTTTCTTTTTTTAAGGATTCAAAGTAGTCATTTTTAATTTCTGAGGCCTTGGCAATATAAAGAGTGTCCTGTCCGAGCACCTATGACACAAAATCGGTCTTAATTTAAGTCAATA